>CAZNMS010000350.1:0-9297 GCA_964573505.1 uncultured Planctomycetaceae bacterium
GCTGACCTTCCAGCTCTTCGCGCAGTCGCCGCCCTTCGCCCAGTCCGCCGCCGTCGTCATTTTCAACGATGTCGACCGGCATCTCGTCATCAAGCCCCGGCAGCTCATCGGCAAGTTCCTGCACGGTCCCAAACGAAGGCAGCCCATCAAGCCCGATGGTGAAGTTGTTGATCTGCTGATCGAACGCGAGAGCAAAGTCGAACGCATCCCCGAGCTTCGTCCCATTCGTGAAAGGAATCTGAGCCGCGAGCAAAGGCGAGTCCTGCATCTGCTGCAAGAAGTCGCGCACCTGATCGAGCACCCCATTAATCCCGCCTGCATCCACATCAAACAGGTTCAACTTCGGCGGCAGTTGCAGAGCGAAGTCATCCTGCTCAATGCCATCAAAGAAGTTGTCGACCTGAATGACGAGCCGAGGCCGATTCTCCGGATTGGGCCCAAACACGGTGTCCGAATTAAACGACCCGATTTCGAGTGTAATCGGCAATACAGCGTTGATCGTTCCGATCGGTTCCGCGAAGTCGAAGAACGTCGCCGGGTTCGCTTGCAGCAGTTGCCCGACGGTGAACTCGTTCCCGTTGTTGACGGTCGCCTCGATCTTGGCATTCAAGTCGAGCGAGCCATCCTTGATGCTGACTCCAAAGAAGCCGAGCCGCGCCGAGACATCAAGACCGGGATTCGCCGGAATCTCTGCCGATGCGCTGACGACGATCGGATCGAACTGGAACTTGACCGCTTCCTGCGGTGCCTTGCCGTCGGTGAGATCGATGCTGATCGTCGCCTTCGACGTCATCGAGACTTCAAGGTCGATCTTCCCCGCCGTATCGAGATCAAGCCCGGTCGAAGCCAGCATGTCGCCGAAGTTGAGATCGCGGGTGATGTGCCGCCCAAAGTCGATATCGAACGAGAACTCAATGAGGTCATTGGTGTTCGTGATCGAGACATAGTTCGAAAGCGGCGAACCGGGAGTATCAAGGAACGCGAGCAGCTCGGGCAGAGTCGGCGAGTCGTCTTGCTGGAAGTACTGCTTCACCGGAGTCCCAAAGCTCTGCTTAATGCGATCCGCAAAGCCGAGGATGTTGGAGAAGGTCGGAGCCTCGTCGTCCTCAAGCTCGCTGACGGGAGTGTCCGATGGAGTCCCCACTTGCCCGTCCTGCAGCGCTGAAACCAACAAAGAATTCGCGAGCAGATTCGAAGAGGGCGGCGAATTCGGAGCTTGCAAATTGCCTTGATTGGGCTGCGGCGTCTGCTGTTGTCCTTCCGTGCCCGCGCCCTGCTGAATGACATGAGTCAGCTCATGCCCAAGCAATCGCTTCCCTTCTGGCGTAGTCGGTGAGAAGGCCGCAACAGCAAACTGAATAAACTCCCCAACCGTGTAGTCGAAAGCGCTCTCAACCTTCGGACTCAACGTCGGTGGCAACGAGGGCGCTGCGAATTGAACATACATCGGGTTGATGTAACCGAAGCCGGTTTTGCCGGTGACTACCCCGGCTTCATTTCGAACCACAGGACCGCCCGACGAGCTGGTCTTGCCCGCGAAATAGGTCGCGTTGAGGTAATCGATGAATGGTTGAGGTGCGAAAGCAAATACCACATCTGAGATACGCATGCCGGGAGCGATGGCCTCAGATTGCTGTTTCAATTCCTTGATGAACGCCTCAGCGAATGGAACTTGTTGAAACTCAGCTGGCAACATGGCCAGAGTAGGTGCATGAGTCGGCGCGGCGAAACTTCCGGGCGCCAGCTCGATGGCGAGTTCCATTCCGGAGACATGATGACGTCCCGGAAAATCAATGGTGCGTCTGGCCGCTGAGAACATCGGGTCTTGCGCGCTAAAGGCATTTACGAAGATGCCGTAGTAGCCGTCGGGAAACTTGTCGTACCCCAGAAACTGTTCGGTCTGTGGGAAGGAAGTTGGACCGTCGAGGTGCGGCAACTTTCCGAAAGTCCCGAGTAACGACGCGAAGACCCAACTCGACACATAACGCTCAGCCGGTGGATCCCATGGGATCGATCCCGTGGGCAGTCGCACATAATCAAAGTCGCCGAGAGCATCGGTTCGAATGGGATAATACGAGACGTGTGAAACACCTGGCACCTCGCCAAATCCTGGCTGCCCCGGTGCGACCGGAATTCCATCTGAATTTGGGTCGGGATCAGGATCGAGGAACTGAATCAGAAGAGGCGCTTCTTTCGAATTCAGCCAATTCACGGTGTTCTGATCGAGTTGCCCACTTGCGAGGGTAAATCCTGGCCCGAAGTTCTGAGTTGTGGGAACAACTTTGCCCGTCGGGTCGACGACTGATTGGAACAGTCTGAGGGCGCTGATGGTTGACTGGTTCATGACACCAGTCTCTTGGAGCAGATTCCCGTTCGCTTGACGATACCCCAGAAAGTTCAAGCGTTGCTGCAGTCGTAGCATGTTCGCTTTGCCTGGATCGGTCGTAATTGGGTTCGGCCCATCTTGGTTGTTTCCGGTTCCCTCATTGACCTGTGCCAGCAATGAACTGCCGCCCGGAGCCGTCAAGTTGGACGTCACGCCACCGACACCGCCCTCTGCCGAGAATCCCGGCTGGACGTTGAAGTACACACTGAAGTCGAACGGTCCGGCAGTGACATCGACCTTCAACCGACCTTGAAAGCCCGGTGCGCCTGTGTCTTCGTCAAAGCTGATTTCGCTGCTGAGCGAGGGGATGAAGTGCAGAACGCCGCTCGTCTGGAAGTCAGGGTCGCCGAGATTCTCTGGCAGGACGAGGATGCCGAGAGCTTCGCCGTCAACCGAGAGTTCAAACCCCAGCTCATGCGGCGTCATCGTCACGTTCTCACCCGCATCAGGCAGCGAGATGCTGTTGATCGCGAACGTGTTGGCGAGCGCGTAGTCGCCGACATTGAGCGTCAGCATGTCGCCCGTGCCGCCGACGGTCTCGAAGAGCCCATTGGCGCTCGGACCACCAAAGTTGCCAGCGGTGTTAATGAGCCATGCTCCGCGTCCCAACGTGCCGGCCACCAAGACGTCGTCATCGGCGTCGTAGTCGAGATCCCAAACTGGCACGTTCGGCAAGGACTGAGCACCGAGTTCGACCCAGTCTCCCTGCGGGAAGTGCGCTGCATCGGTGAGTCGCCGCATGTAGACGCCTTGCGACGTGCCCACCGTGAGCACGTCGTATTCCTCGCCGGGGATGAACGCGAGCGAGTGCAACTCCACAGACGGAATGTTCTCAGTGATGTTGACCCAGAACGGAACCTCGTCGAATTCGTCCGTCGACCCGTCAGAGTCATTATCGAGCCCATCGGAATCCGAGTAATTCAGTTGCCGCCCTTGAAAGACATTCTGGAGGTTATCCGCCACATACACGGTGAAGGGGTCATCGGGATCCAGCACAACGTCGCGGACGTTTCCGGACTCTGGAATTTCAAAGTAGCTGCGGATCTCCTTGAGCTGACCAGTCCCTGATAACCGTCCTAACAACGCTCTGCCGAGCCCGACATAGACGACATCGGCATGAGATCCTCCCGGCTTATCGCCATAGGCAACAGCGTTCTGTGCGTTTTCCTGAGTGAAGAGATAACTGCCGGGGCCGATCTCATTGAGCGTCTCGCCTTGATCGAAGGACTCATAGGTACCCCGCTTCGTCACGATCACCATGCGTTTGGGATCGTTCTCATTGAGCTGTGTTGGCGAGACGAATTTACCAACCACCTGCGCCGGGATGCGTTGACCGGTGCCGCCTCCGGTATAGGCCGCTGCCATCGAACCATCGGTGAAGCCCTGCGTGTTGGGGTCGCCGATCTTGAAGGAGTTGTTGTCGATCGGCACAACCAAGAACGTCCCGTTTGCGGCTGTATTTCCTGTGACACCCGAGATCGTGATGAGGTTGCCGAAAGAGAGACCGTGATTGGGCGCGGTGACGACAATGGGATTGGCATTCGTAGCGCCGGTGATCGTGAAGGGAGCACCGATTGTCGCCGGTAATTTCTGTGACACATCGTTTTCAGAGACGACGTTGCCGCCAGCATCGATCACGCGCCGAATGAAGCCGCCGAGATTCTGATTGCTCGAATAACGGATCGACTGGTTCTGAGCGGCGAGCGTGACGTTATCGACCGCGACGTCACCGCCATCACCTTTGGCAATCGACGCCCAAATCAAGGGATTACCGGTCTTCGGGTTTTGCTCGGCAGTGCCATTGTCCTGATTGCCAATCACGATTCGATTCGAGTTGCTATCCCAAGCGATGTCATGAATCTCGGTGAGCTGCAATCCTTGATTGAGCGAGACCCAATCGCTCGTGCCCCACACGCCGCCGCCGGTGTAGATGTCATCGTCGTCGGTGTCGTCGAGCGAGAACTCGTCTGAGTTCAATCGCGTGATGGTGAAAGTGCCATTCGCGTCGGTCTTGCCGGTCACGCCCGTGATTCGCACCGTGTCGCCGGTCTTCAAGCCGTGAGCGCGCGATTGAATAACGATGGGCTCATCGTTGAAGACTCCCGTGATCGAACCGCCGCGCGGCCCCGTCAGCCCGTAGAGGCCGCCGTCATCGCCTTCCAGCAGTCGCCCGTTCGCATCGAACGCCATCATGCGTGAGTCAGCATGAGGTGCCGAACTCGACTTCGTTCCGAAATGAGTGATCGGGGACCACTGCGACCCCGGCACACCGACTGTGATGAGCTTGTTCGTTCGAGGGGTCAGAGCATCGCCTCGATAAATCCGAGCGGTGTAGTCGCGAGCCCCTTGAGAATTGGGACTCTGAAACGATGCGATTCCGGGATAGAGCGTCTCCTGCCGATCACCGCCCACATAGACGATGAAGGGGTCATCTGGGTCGGCAACGATCGAGAGGTGTATGCCACCCGCCGAACCCGGTTTGACTTTCGGCTGCAACGGACTGGCCAGTCGAAAGGTTCCGCCACCGCTGTAGTTTCCATTACCTGCAACGCCGACGATTTGAAAATCGGTTTCATTGATCGGCTTGATCGTGAACTCGCCGTTCGCAGCGGTGTTGCCTCCGACTCCTGAGATGATGACTTGATAGTTCTGGCCGATGGTCAGTCGGTGTTTGATCTCTGCGGTGATGACGATCGGATTGGCATTGGTCGCGCCAGTAATCCCATTCGGCCCTTCGAGCGTGCGCGGCAGATCCATCGGGACGAAGTTGGACTCTTCGATCTCGTCGATGAAGCCATTGTCGTCGTTATCGATGCCATCAAGGGCGCGACTCTCGCGGAAGATGCCCGAGGCCTGACCATCATTGACGACGATTGCATAGAGCGCTTTGGTGTCAGCGTCCTCGTTGTAGTGGAACGCCAACTCCATGTTGTTGGTGCCGCTGGTGATGACGGACTGCACCTTGCTGCTGGCGATCGTCCAACTCTCGCCGCCATCGTCCGACCGATACAGCCCTTTGCTTGTTCCGGCATAAAGTCGCGTCGATTCAGTCGGGTCTTGAACGACATCAAAAGCCGGATCGGTCATGCCGACGGCGTGCTCGAAGCTGATGCCTTTGTCGTTGCTGAAATAGACGCCCGGAGTGATGCCGCCATCTTTCTCATTGGCCGAAACAACGATCTGATCTCCGGCCATCGTCACGCCGGTGAGATTCACTCCCTCCAGTTCGAACTTGCCTCGTTGCACGAACGTCGGCTTCGAAGCGAGGGCATTCTCAGTCAGCAGCAATCCGCTTTTCACCGCACCGGTATCGCCAAAGCTGCTGTTGTTTCCGATGCCGACCAGCAACGTGTTTCCAGAGAGATCCTCTGAGTCGAACGTCATATCGCCGATGGCGAGTGCCGACTCGAAGTCCGAGATCGGTTCCCAATCGGGTGTTGTTGAAGTGGCATTCATCGTGCGCCAAACCCCGCCATTGACTCCACCGACAAACAAGATGTCGGGGTTCGTCGGATGGGGGAGCACCACATTGACCGCACCGATGACGAAGTTCTCGGTCTTGTTTGCATTGATGGGGTTCACCCCTGGCGCGTCAACGTTCTCTGTCTGACCATTGAGAATTCCGTAGGGCCCCATCGAGATCCACTGATTGACGCTCAGCACCTGCCGGATTTCGAGCGTCTCGGCGCGGGGGGTAAGGCGTTGGTTGGCGGCGGCGCGTTGACGAATGCTTCGGCCGAGACGGTTGCGGGTTCTTGAACGGGCTCGTTGACTTCGAATTCGGGAACCCAACATCGTCAGCCAAGAATTCATCAGCATGGTGCAAACTCCAAGAAATCGTGCTCTGTTCCATCATCCCAAGGGAAGTCGCCAGCATAACCATTCAATTGGCACACCGGCGCGTGTCACAAGAAACGGAATGTGCGGAGGAGTCGCACCGAATTTTCAAAGATCGTTCGAGATTGCGCAAATCTGGCTGAGGGATGTCGCTCCGAAAGTCGGCTCTCGTACTGAGATTTTCGAGAAGAATGCTCGGGATCGGGGCTCTTCGAGCCGTTGATTTGCTTCGGTCTGACAAGGTTGCGACGGCGATAGTCTCGCGACTCTCTCCCGGTCGATCACCGCAGGATCTCGGCACGTTGGTGCCGAATTGAGCGTCGACGCTTGAGGCAAATTCTTCTGACTGCTGGAAATTTCGGGTGTCCCCGTCAGCGGCACCTAGCGATGACAGACAAGAACGATTTTCACGGGCACGCGATCCGAAGAACGAAGGGAGCACTCACGTTCGTGCTCGATCAGATAACAGGAAGTTGTCTGCGGAGGTGTCCGCTGTCCCTACTTGGTCCGACGGTAGGTTTGCGGCAAGAGTTTCCCTTCGGGGTCAGGCCAGCCCGTCAACGTCCGAGTCCCATTGCCGGTCAAGGAATCACCGGTAGTGCTTGCTCGCGCGGAATCGAGAAGCGTTCATGTCGAATCTGCCCCCAGACGTCTCACAACTCACGTCGGGACGAACCTCTGGCGCATTGCCCGAGCCGATCGCGCAATCTGCTCCGGCGCCGTTGGGTCGGACATTGCTGCTTTTGAGTGTCACGCTCGGCCTTAGTACCGCAATCACCGGTAGTATCGCCGGCCCGAAGAGCAACCGCTTTCCGGCACGGTTGATGGCCCAAAAAGATGTCGTGACAGCCGCCACTGATGGCACGATCGACGAGATCAAAGTGAAGCCGGGGCAAATCGTCACGAAGGATCAAGAACTTGTCATTCTCAGCAAGCCGAACCTCACGAGCCTGATTACCGAGGCCGAACAGACCGTGCAGAAGTACGAAGCCGAACTCTGCACGGCTCAAGCAAAGGCTGCGGTTGAGTCGCAGCGTCTCGTTGATGAACTCGACCAGCAGATCTTCCGACTCGAAGATCAAATCGCCGTGATGGGCGGGGATTGCTACCTCGAACGCCTCCGAGCAAAAGCATGGAGCGAGCAATCGAGTTACTTCAACGCGTTGACGAGTACCGAGATCCCACTGACGGGACTTGCTCCTCTCACGAAGCCATTACAGGACTCGCGCGCCGAGATGGAGTCGATCCTGAAAGAGGCTGAATCCGAGAACAAAGCCGAGACGCTCAAAGCACGCATCGAGTTGTGCCAGAACCGCTTGAAGACCGTGCGCGACCGCAAAGAGCAGGTGCTGCGACAGTATGAAGCGGCCGTCGGGGTGCCTCAGATCGTGAAGCGACTGGCTCAAGCAAAGGCCACTCAGACGGACTTAGAAGCAAAGGCTGATAACGAGACAATCAGTGCTAAAGGATATGGCCTGACGGGTAATATTCTTCATCAGCCGAAAGATGTGATTAAGGCCGGTGATGTGCTCGTCGAAGTCTTCGATCGCGATCGCGAGTATGTTGAAGCACATTTACCCGCTCGCTTCGCCAGTTCGCTGAAGCCCGGTGATACGGTGCAAGTCCACTTCCCCGACAGCGTCGTGCGTGAAGGACAAGTCGAAGCAATCCCGCCGGAAACGAGCCGCTCGGACAAAGAAGAATCCGAGATCGCCGTGCGAGTGCTGCCGACCGGCAAAGTTTGGCCCTATCTGCCGATTGGTAGCACAGTGCAGATCAGCGTGCGATAAAGCCTTTGATCGAAATTGACACCATTAGCCGGCCAGCATGAATTGCATAGTCATTTTATCTACTTGACCCCTTTTGTCCTTTTTTGACCAAACG
Organism: uncultured Planctomycetaceae bacterium; assembly: GCA_964573505.1. Classification (GTDB taxonomy): domain Bacteria; phylum Planctomycetota; class Planctomycetia; order Planctomycetales; family Planctomycetaceae; genus AM-0621. The sequence continues at coordinate 8,108 of CAZNMS010000350.1, forward strand.
AAAAGGACAACAGCGGGCAAAGAAACGCGTCGGTATCAAATAGAGAATTTAAGGAATTTCAGATTCCTAATTGCAGCACACACAAGACGCACTTTCGCGGAGCGAAAGGCGATAATTGGACTGCAGGCAATTGTCTCAACAACGCTTGATGGCAGCAGTCGGTGTCACGTGAAAGGCTCGCGTCATGACTGTGGCTTCGCCGACTGAGGTTGCCGTCGATCGCAGTGCCGTGCTTCGGGCTCGACTCTTATTGGTGGCGGCGTCGCTCTTATGGAGCGTTGCCGGAGTCGTCGTGAAGAGTCCGCTCTTGAGCAGCATCCCGCTCGAATCTCGCGGTCCAATTTTGGCCTGCTTCCGAGCGTTGTTCGCGGGACTCGTTCTGCTCCCGTTCTCGAAGAATCGACAATGGCATTGGGGACTCGTCCCGGCCATTGCGACCTTCACGCTCATGAATGCGACTTACGTCACGGGCATGACTCGCACGTCGGCAGCCGCAGCGATCTTCCTGCAATACACGAGCACCGGATGGGCCGCGATCGCGAGCTACTTCTGGCTCAAGGAACGCTTTGAACGCACGACGCTCTTGCCACTGTGCGGAGCGATGCTCGGCATCTATTGGATCGTCGCGGGCGACAGCGAGAGCGGTGACTTCGTCGGCAACCTTTTGGCGCTGATCAGCGGCTTCTTCTATGCGGGCGTCGTTGTCTCGTTGCGAGCACTTCGCAATCAGGACTCAACATGGCTGACCGCCGTGATTCATCTCGGTGCTGGAATTTGTATTGCACCCTGGCTGCTGCTTGTGGGAGTCGACCTCAGCGCCGCTCAATGGGTGACGATCGCCGCGCTCGGAGCGCTGCAAATGGGCGTGCCCTACATGCTGTTCGCGAAAGGAGTGCGTGTCGTCGGCACGACCGAGGCGGCTCTCATCACCGTGCTCGAGCCGATCTTGAACCCCGTTTGGACATGGCTCGTTTGGGGCGTGCCGCTTGATCGCAATCTCTGGATCGGCGGCTCGCTGATTCTGGGCACGCTGCTGCTGAAGTACGCAATCGACTATTGGCAGGCTCGCTCAGGACCAGTCGAGAAGTAACTTCCCGGTTTGGCGCCGCGTCCGTCGGACACCTACTACGTCAGAGACGCAGCACGGACGTAGGCGTCCATGCTACGAACTCGGGAAGTCATTCTCGGAC
>CAZNMS010000351.1:0-9292 GCA_964573505.1 uncultured Planctomycetaceae bacterium
GCTTCATCGTCGCGTTCCGCGGAACGTTGCCTCCGACCATCGAGCACATTGGGAATCCACTCGGAATCGTCAAAGACTGGTTCAATGACTTCAAAGCGACCCCGGTGAGCATTAATCGCTTTGCGGGCAAAGTTCATTTGGGCTTCTTGGCCTCGTACGAAGGCATTTGTGAGAAGCAACTGCGGGACACGAAGGTTCTGCTTAATGAGGCAAAAGCAGCAGTCGATGCTGGCTACAAGATTCAGATCACCGGTCACAGCAAAGGCGGCGCGTTAGCAACACTCGCGGCTTATGACTTTGTGAAGAATGGAATTCCGGTTGATGTCGTCATGACATTCGGCGCCGCACAAGTTGGCGACGCGGACTTCTGCGCGGCTTACGCCAAATTGAATCTCAAGCATCTGCGATTCGAACGCGGCAACGACATCGTGCCGCATACTCCGAACCATCAAGGACTCCTGCCCTTCAACCCCTGTCCCGGTTACGAACATGTTGGTCGGCTTTGCTATCTCAATCTCGCTGGGGAATTAGATACTCGAACTGAGGCGGCATTGAGCGTCGAACGGAAAGAGCGAATCAAGGGCTTTGTTGATCATCCGCTCTGCAGTTACCTCGCAGAATTAGCCAAGGGAACGGCACCGGTTGAAGCGCCCGTGCGACTGCATGTAGGCGGAAGCTTCGGGCTGACATTCAGTCTGCCCGAAGGTTTGTTGAAAGATGCCATGACGAGACTGCCAGAACGTGTTGTTGAAGTGTTAAAGAGGTCATCGAATCCGCATCGTGACACGCAGGAATATCTGAGCCTGCTAAGCCTCATTGCGCATCATGCGATCGATAGGTCGCATCCAGATTTGGAACTCATTCGATGCATTCCGGGGCTCAAACTGTCGAGTTATGCAGAGGTACTTGCGGCGCTCGCAGCGAAGTGAGGTCGGGCTGTTGCTGACGGCGAATTGGGGTTGTCAGAAAAATTACTTCCAGTGACGAGTTGTAGGGGCGACTCTCCACTGACCCCGCGCTGGCGTTGCGACCTCGATGTGAGCTGATCAGGCTTCGCTCAAGAGGATTCCTATGTGGCTTGCGCGGTGAATTGAGAACGTCTCGGACTACGAGTTCTCGATTTCTTGTTGGCTGGCGCAATTGGAGACGCCGTTGATCGTCGCCTTTCGCTCTGCGAAAGGGATTTTCTCTCGGGGCTTTTGCTCCGCAAAAGCATCCTTTCGCGGAGCGAAAGGCGACTATCAGTCGCGGCTTCGCCGCGTCGTTTACCGCTCGCCACAAGCATGCTCATCGCGAGCTGAAAGATTGAAAGCACCTTGATGACGCGCACGTTTTTGTTGGGCCTTTGTGCTCTTGTCTGCCACTTCGCGATGACTGCGTTTGCGGCTGAGGAAACTCGGTCGGTCAATTTCGACGAGCACATTGCTCCGATCTTCAAGCGTCATTGTTGGCAGTGTCACGGTGATGCGAAGCAAGAGGCCGGGCTCAATCTCGCGAGCTACGCCTCGGCGATCAAAGGCGGCAGCGGCGGAGCGGTCTTGATGTCGGGACGCGCGAGCGGCAGTCGGCTCTTCAAGGCCCTCACTGCTGAAGATCCCGCCGAACGCATGCCGCCTGAGAATGATCCGCTGCCGAAAGAGCAGATCGCGCTGATCAAGAATTGGATCGACGGCGGTTTGAAGCAGAGTGCCTCCAGTGCTGCTCTTCCGACAAAGACGCTCAGCTTCACTCCGACAGCCGCAGTAGCCAGTAGCGGTCCGGCGGTCATGCCAGAAAAATTACAGCCTGTTCCGACGACGAAGACGACTCGTCCCTTTCCGATTCTCGCACTGGCTTCGAGCCCGCGCGCGTCCTTGATCGCCGCTGCGGGGTATGAGCGGATCGACTTGCTAGACCCTCAAAGCAAAGACGTGCTCGGCTCGGTCGCGTTTCCGGAAGGCGAGCCGCAGGTCTTGCGTTTCAGTCGTTCGGGAGCAGTGCTGCTCGCTGCTGGCGGTCGCCCGGTGCAGAACGGCTCGGCGGTGCTGTTCGATGTGAAGACCGGCAAGCGATTAGCCGAGATCGGAAATGAAGCAGACTCAGTGCTCGCTGCGGATCTCTCGGCTGACGAGCGACTCGTTGCGATCGGCGGTTCGAGCCGCGTTGTGAAGGTGTTCTCAACGACCGACGGAGCGTTGCAACACTCGCTCGTGAAGCACACAGATTGGATCACGGCGATCGCCTTTAGCCCCGACGGCAAGCTGCTCGCGAGTGCCGATCGCGTCGGCAACATCCACTTATGGGATGCGAAGGGCGGCGGAGTCGTGCTGCCCTTGTCTGAACACAAAGCCGCCGTGCGAGCGCTGGCATGGCGCGCCGATAGTCAAGTTCTCGCTTCATGTGGTGAGGACGGCCTGATTGTTTGGTGGGAGATTGCGAAAGGCTGGCCGGCGATTTCGAAAGCCGACGCGCATCCGCCCGTTCGACCGGCGGGCACTTACGGCAAGATCGCGAACGGAGTGCTCGACGCGAGCTTTGGCCCAAAAGGCGAACTCGTCACGTGCGGTCGAGATGGCTCAGTCCGTCTCTGGGCCAGCGACGGCACGGCGTTGAAGGAGTTCAAACTCGATGCCGATCCAAAGTCGCCCGACGCGCGATCGAGGACTCGCAGCATGCCTCTGCGAGCCGTCGTCAATGCCGACGGCACTCGAGTCATTGCGGGCGACTCTGCCGGTCGCGTGCACTCATGGCCGATCGAAGCCGCAGCGAAGTAGCACGATGGTTCGCAACCTGAGTGCAGCGTACGCATGTCGTCGCTTGACTCTGCGAGGCTGTGAATTTTTGGGTAGCTGAACTCGTCAGAGTTCGGTTTCTGGCTCGGTTTCCGAAGTCTCACGACTTCGGCTACGTAAATTTTTGCAGCCTCAGAGAGTCAAGCTACGGGTTCGAATGACGCGACGAAGTCGCATCCGATAGTCGCCATCTAAGGCAACGGCTTTGAGATGACAGTTCCGGCCGGTCGCCCGGCAGCAGGCTGCCTGACTCACGAAAGCGGCAGCAGGGCTGCCGCAGTCTCAATGACGGCAATCGTGACTTTCGATCCTGTCTCGCCCGTGCTCAATACGACGTTCCTGACAGACCGGTCAGACCGATGATTGTTGGCTGTTGCGGCAACTCAACGGCGTCTCAGCGATGTTGTCTTTCGGCAACATGTTTCAGCGCGACAACAGGACACCCGCCGCCGAATACTCCGCCTCTTGCGGGGAGAGCTGCGCACTGCGTTGTCTTTATTGACTCTCCTATCCGATCGCTGCACTCACATTGCCAATCATGTGATTGGCCGCGTGCTCGGCATTCACCCCGCAAACAAAAATGGGTCGCGGGGTTTGTTATGCTCGGCATTTCTTGGTCGCAGTGGTTTCAACAATCGGTTGCGTCAACACATCGTTTGCGCGGGCTGCGTCGTCCATTTCGCGGACTTCAAGTCGGTCGATTCCAGCGCCGGACTTCGGCAGCGATCGAACTATTGGAAAACCGCTCGCTCTTGGCGGCCACTCTGACTGCGACGCTCGGCAGTTCGGACAACCTCGTGATCACGGACGCTGAGGGCACTCAAGACAACTCGCTCACGATCAGTCGCGTCGGGAATGACATTGTCATCAGCGATGCCACTCAGCAGTTTGTCGGCAGCACGATCCCGGGTGCGGTGCTGTCCAATGGCGATCTCACAATCACCATTCCTGCGGCGTCCATCGGCGGAACTCAGATCATCGTCGACGCTCTCGATGGCAGCGACAGTTTGACCGTTGATCTCACAACCGATCTCGGATTCGACGTTTCTTATGACGGCGGTTCCGGCACGAGCGACGACCTCACGTTGACCGGCGGCAGCGTGACGAGCGTGACTCACACGCTGATCAACGCCAGCGCTGGCTCGGTCGCGGTCGACACCGGCATCACGAGGAATATCAGTTACACGGGGCTTGAGCCGATCACTGACAACCTCAATGCGACCAATCGCATTTTCACGTTCACGGGAGGGGCCGAGACGATCACTTTGACTGACGCCGCCGGCGCTAACATGACGATCGACTCAACGCTCGGCGAGTCGATCACGTTCCCCAATCCGACGAACTCGTTGACGATCAATGCAGGTTCCGGCGACGACGTCATCAACCTGAACTCGTTCGACGCGACCTTCAACGCAAGCCTCTTCGTCAACGGCGATGCGTCGACAGACACGGTCAACGTCAATGCGAACCTTGCTTTGACGGGGTCAGCCGCGCTCACGATCGACTCCGACGCGATTGATATCGGTGCCTTCACGGTCAGCACGGTCGACGGCAATCAAACTTACAACGGAGCGCTCAGCTTGAGCGGCTCAACGCTGAGCACGTCGGGCACGGGCGCGGTCACGCTCGGTGGCGGCGTGACGGTCAACGGCGGCGCAGTGAGCATGATCGCGGGCAAGCTCGATCTGAATTCGGCCACTCGTACCTTCACGGTGAACGATGTCGCGAGCGGCGATGATCTGATCGTGAGCGCTGTTGTGAGCAACGGCGGACTCATCAAAGCCGGAGTCGGCGACATGCTGCTGTCGGCCTCGAACACCTTTGCCGGAGCGACCGGGATCAGTGACGGCGTACTCGCGCTGTCAAACAACAACGCGCTCGGTTCGACGACTGGAGTGACCGCAACAGCAACTGCAACGGGCGGCATCGGCATTCGCGGCTCGCGCGTTGAATTGCGGAACGTCACGATCGCCGGCGTCCCGTTGACTTTGAATTCAACGGCAGCGGGCGACATGCGATCGGGACTCGTCACAACGACTGCAGGAACTAATACATGGACCGGAGCCGTCACGGTGCAGGGCGACGGGACGACCTACTTCGCTGCCGGTGACAGCGCCGGCGAGAACCTTGTTGTGAGCGGCAACGTGACGGGAGTCGGCTTCACGGGAACTCACAAGATCCGATCAATGACGCTGACCGGATTGGGTTCGGGAACGCTCGATGGCACGATCGATCTCGGTGCGAACGGCATCTTCTTCAAAGACGACGCCAACAATTGGACGCTCAATTCGACCGGCAACAACTGGAACACAACTCAGGTTGCGCGCGGCACGCTGACGCTCGGCGCGACCGACGCATTGGCGACGACTGCGCGAGTGCAAATGGGCGATGCGACCGCCTTTGATGCGAAGCTCATTCTTAACGGCTTCAATCAGCGCACGGGTTCGGTCGTGAAAGTCGGAGCAAGCACCGGCACCGTGCGGATCGTCAACGGAAGTGCGACGGCGGTCATATACACGATCGATACGGCATCAACGGCGGACTACAGCGGCTTCTTCGGCGGCCCGGGCACGAACGAGAACAATCTCAGCATCGTGAAGACCGGCACCGGCACGCAGACCTTGAGCGGCGCCAATACCTACTTCGGCACAACGACGATCAATGCCGGCACGCTCGCGACCAGCAGCAACAGCGCGAACATCGGCGACGGATCTTCGACGAACACGCTGATCTTCACTGGCGGCATTCTGTCAATGGGCGGCTTCACATCGCCCGTGACGCGTTCCGTGCTCTTCACTGCGGACGCCATCATTCGGGACATCGGTGCTAACAACACGATTCAGGGGCAAATCACCGGTCCCGGCGGACTCACGAAACGCGATGCCGGAGTGCTGACTCTTTCGAATGCCACAAACACATTCGGCGGCGTCGGCAAGACGATCACGCTCGAAGGCGGCACGATCTCAGTGCCCTCAGATGCCGCACTCGGCGACACCTCGAACGGCATCGTTTTTAACGGAAGTGGAATTCCTGCGTTGCGACTAACGGGCACGACGACCACCAATCGCTCGGCAACGCTGACTCAAGCAGGTCGCCTCGAACCTCTCACGGGCACGTCGCTCACGATGAATGGACTCATCACCGGAGCGGGCAATCTGCATCTCGGACGCTTCGGCGGCGGAATGACCGTCACTCTAACGAACGGTAGCAACAGTTACACCGGCATCACGAACCTCGAATTCGGCACGCTGATCGTCACTGCCGATCACGCTCTCGGCAGCGCCGCCAATCGCACAACGGCAGTCACCGGCACCGTCATCGACTTGCAGAACGTGACCTACAACACCGCCGAAACCATCGAGCTCAGCAACGCAACGCTGCAGGTCTCGACGGGCACGAGCTATCTCGCGGGCGGAGTCACTCTGAATACGCCGACTCCCGTCTTCGACACTCCGACCGGCACCGAACTCACGATCGCCGGTGCGGTGACCGGATCGCAGAACGCGACGAAGACCGGAGCAGGCACGCTCATTCTGACGGGCGCCAGCACCTTCACGAGCCTCTTCACCGTCACTGCGGGCACGCTGCTGCTCAATGGCTCGATCGTGAACGGCACGAACGCGACCGACCTCATCATTCAGAGCACTGCTTCGTTCGGCGGCAGCGGCACAACAGCGGGCGCGGCGAGCATCGCTTCGGGAGCGACCGTCAATCCGGGACCGACGCTCGCAACAACGGGCATTCTCGGAGTCGGCGGGATCACCTTCGCCGCGGGTTCGACCTACGCACCGAACATCAACGGGGCGACCGCCGGAACGACCTACGATCAGCTCGATGTCACCGGCGCAGTCACTCTCGGCGACGCCACCTTCAGCCCGACACTCGGCTATGTCCCGAGTAACAACGATTCCTTCATCCTCATCAAGAACGACGGAGTCGATCCTGTGAGCGGCACGTTCAACGGACTGCCGGAAGGCTCCGTCGTCACGCTCGGCGGCACGAAGTTCCTTCTGAGTTACGTCGGCGGAACGGGCAACGACGTCACGCTGACGGCGGACACTCTCGCTCCGGCACTGACCGCGTTCTCGCGCTTCAATCCCGCGACGAGCCCCACAAACGCCGACACGCTCATCTTCCGCGCGACCTTCAGCGAGCCCGTGCTGAACGTCGGCGCGACTGACTTCACGGTCAACAGCACGTCGACAGCAACGATCACCGGCTTCTCAACGATCAGCAGCACCATTTACGAGATCACCGTTTCCGGCGGAGATCTCGCCTCGTTCAACGGAACGGTCGGACTCAACCTCTCCCTCGCGACCGACATCACTGACCTCGTTGCAACCCCGATCACCGTCGCCGAACCCGCGACCGACGAGACTTATCTCGTCGATAACTCGGCCCCGAGCACGACGTCGTTCACTCGTCTCACGCCCGCAACGAGCCCGACGAATGCCGACACGCTCGTCTTCCTCGCGACCTTCAACGAAGGCGTTTTGAATGTCAGCACCGGCGACTTCAAAGTGAATGGCACAACGACGGCCACTGTGACTTCGGTCGCGCCGATGACGTCGCAGCACTACATCGTGACGGTCAGTGGCGGCGATCTCGCGGGCTTCAACGGTACGGTCGGCCTCGACTTCGATGCGGCTCAGAACATCACCGACCTCGCGGGCAACGCTCTGCCGACGACCGAGCCTGCGATCGACGAGACCTTTGTTGTCGACAACACCGCTCCGACGATCCTCTCCTTCGCGCGTTTCAATCCGCTGACGAGCCCGACAAACGCTGACTCGCTCGTCTTCCGAGCAACCTTCAGTGAGAGCGTTGCGAACGTTGACTCTGCGGACTTCGCGATCAACAGCACGACGACGGCGACGATCACTGCCTTCTCGCAAATCAGCGGCAGCATCTACGAGATCACCGTCAGCGGCGGAGATCTTGCGAGCTTCAACGGGACGGTCGGGCTCAACGTCTCGAACTTCCAGAACATCACCGATCTCGCCGCCAATGTGTTCGTCACTGCCGAACCGGCGATTGATCAAACCTATGTCGTCGACAACACCGTCCCGACGTTGAACTCCTTCACCCGCTTCAATCCGCTGACGAGCCCGACAAGCGCCGACTCACTCGTCTTCCGCGCGACCTTCAATGAAGACGTTGTGAATGTCACTCCGGGAGACTTCGTCATCACCGGCGGCACGACGGCAACGATCACGCTCATTCTTCCCGCGAGCAGCAGCATCTATGAGATCTATGTGAGCGGCGGCGATCTCGCGTCATTCAATGGCACGGTCGGACTCGATCTTGCAGTCGCTCAGAACATTGAGGATCTCGCGGGCAATGCACTGCCGACCGTCGAACCCGCGACCGATGAGACTTACGTCGTCGACAACACCGCGCCGATCTTCAACTCGATCACGCGCTTCAATCCCGCAACGAGCCCGACAAACGCCGACTCGCTCGTCTTCCGAGCGACCTTCAATGAAGGCGTTACGAACGTCGACGCGACTGACTTCCTCATCAACAGCACGACGACCGCAACGGTCACGCTCGTTACTCCGGTCAGTAGCAGCGTCTACGAGATCACGGTCAGCGGCGGCGATCTTGCGTCGTTCAACGGACTCGTCGGACTCGATCTGCGCGGCACGCAGAACATCACCGATCTCGGCGGCAACGCGCTGCCGAACGGCGAACCGCCAATCGACGAGACCTATCTCGTCGACAACACCGCTCCGATCTTCAACTCGTTCACGCGCTTCAATCCGGCAACGAGCCCGACAAACGCCGACACTCTCATCTTCCGCGCGACCTTCAACGAAGGCGTCGCGAACGTCGACTCTGCTGACTTCCTCGTGAACAGCACATCGACCGCGACGATCACCGGCGTCGCTCAGATCAGCAGCAGCATTTACGAGATCACCGTCAGCGGCGGAGATCTCGCGTCGTTCAACGGGACGGTCGGACTCGATCTTCGTGGCACGCAGAACATCACCGATCTCGCGGGCAACGCGCTGCCGAATGGCGAACCCGCAACCGACGAGACTTACGTCGTCGACAACATCGTGCCGATCTTCTCGTCCTTTACGCGCTTCAACCCGGCAACGAGTCCGACAAATGCGGACTCACTCATCTTCCGAGCGACTTTCAATGAAGGTGTTGCGAACGTCGACGCAACCGACTTCCTCGTCAACAGCACGACGACAGCAACGATCACGCTCGTCACTCCGATCAGCAGCACGATCTACGAGATCACCGTCAGCGGCGGCGATCTTGCATCCTTCAACGGCACGGTCGGACTCGATCTTGCCGGAACGCAGAACATCACCGACCTCTCGGGCAACGCGCTGCCGAACGCCGAACCGGCGATCGACGAAACCTACGTCGTCGACAACACCGCCCCCGTCTTCAACTCGTTCACGCGTTTCACTCCCGCAACGAGACCGACGAACGCCGACACGCTCATCTTCCGAGCGACCTTCAAGGAAGGCGTTGCGAACGTAGATGCTGCTGACTTCCTCGTG
>CAZNMS010000352.1:0-9272 GCA_964573505.1 uncultured Planctomycetaceae bacterium
GTTCAAGATGTCGGTCAATGAACCGCAGAGGACCGAAGGACGCGGAGAAAGCAGATGTGAGTTCCCTTCTCACACAGGGGCGCGACAACGAACCGAAAAACTGAAGGGGGACGCTTGCTGAGAGTTGACGCCCGAAAAGCGCGGCCCGATGGGCACGAAGCTTTCGTTTATCGGCACTCGGGCCGGGATTGTTGGGTGATTCGATTCCATTAAGGTCGCACTCACGGGGACGCTTGCTGAAAGTTGACGCCCGAAAAACGCGGCCCGATGGGCACGCGGTTAAACGACTCTTACTCATAAAGGCATTTTCAATGGATCACGCGGCAGCACGGCAGGCGGCGGAACTTCTTCTTAGGACATGGGCGGCTGAAGGTTTGATCGACTCGCTGCCGGAAGGCGTTCGTCCGGCGACGCGGGCTGAGGGGTATGTCATTCAAGCGGCGGTGGCGGATGTGTCAGGCGAAGAGACGGTCGGATGGAAGATCGCCGCGACGAGCAGGGCAGGGCAGAGTCATCTGCAAGTTGATGGGCCGCTCGCCGGGCGTTTGCTGGCCAGTCGCGTGAAAGAGGATGGAATCGGAATTCCATTCGGCGGCAATCACATGCGCGTCGCTGAGGCAGAGTTCTGCTTCAAGATGGGACGCGATCTGCCGGCGCGGAGTGAGCCGTATTCGCAGGACGAAGTACTCGCGGCCGTTGAGTCGCTGCATCCGGCGATCGAGATTCCTGACTCGCGCTATGCGAACTTCTGCATTGTCGGATCGCCCCAATTGATCGCCGATAACGCCTGTGCCCACTACTTCGTGCTCGGGCCAAAGGCGACGTTCAAGTGGCAATCGCTCGACCTCGCGAAGCATGTCGTAAAAGTGACACTCAACGATGTCCCCGATCGAGAAGGCATTGGCTCGAACGTGCTGGGCGATCCGCGCATCGCGCTGACATGGCTCGCAAATGAATTGAGGCAGCATGGCCTCGATCTCAAAGCCGGACAGATCGTGACAACGGGTACGAGTGTTGTGCCGGTCCCGATTGTTCAAGGCAGCCGTTTGCTTGCCGACTTCGGCTGCCTCGGCACGGTGCGAACCCAACTGCTGTAGGGACCAGCGGGCAAGCCGATCGGGACTCGTGCCACTTGTTGGGGCCTTGTTGTCGGCCTGCGAATAATCTGAAACGCAACCGTTAGTCGCCTTTCGCTCTGCGAAAGGGATTGTCGGCATTTGCTCCGCAAAAGCTGCCTTTCGCTAAGCGAAGGGCGACTATCGGATGCGGCAACGCCCGCGCGACGTAGACGCAGCTCGGTCGCATGTCGCTTCGTTCGTGCTGGGTAACTTTTCTTACGGGCCGAACTCTATGGTTGCCCCGGCGTAGGCAGCGATGCCCGCCGTGCCGAAGCCGAAGACTTCTCGGTAGTCCTCGTCGGTGAGATTGTCGACTCGCGTGAAGAGCTTGACGCGCTTCGTCAGTTGGTAGCTGCCCGAAACGTCGAGCAAGAAGTAGTCGTTCAACGGCACGACATTGCCTATGGAGTCGAAGTCGAAGGCTTCGCTCATGTAGCGACCGCCGAACGACACATTCGCACGGCGATTGAGCAACGCCTGATTGACTCGCAAGTTGACCATATGACGCGGCCGTCTCAGCAAAGGACCGCCCGTGCTGCCGTCGAGCGTCTTTTGGTTTGTGTAGGAGGCCGTGAACTGAGTCGTCTCAGTCACATCAAGCCGCCCAGTGAGTTCGACGCCGTTCGTTCTCGCCGTCGCGATGTTTTGCAACGTGAAGGTGTTGAAGTCGAAGAAGATCAAGTCGTCGAGATCGTTGCGGAAGTACGTGACGTCAACGCTCGCGCGGTTGTCGAACATCCGCTGTTCGACACCGAGATCCCAACTTCGGCTGCGCTCAGGTCGAAGAGTCGGATTGAAGCCGAAGCCGATTGAGTTCTCGGCGAGCGCCGGAGCGCGGAAGCCGGTGCCGTAACTGCCATGCAGGCCGCTTCCGAGGTCGTCGTAGAGATACCGCGTCGTCACTCGGTATGTGTCGGCGTAACCCGCGCGGCTGTAGTTGTCGTGACGATAACCTGCGGTCACGAACCACTTGTCATCGAGTCCCCAGTTCGACTGGAAGAACCCGGCATCGTTGAAGAGTCGCACGAAGTCGGCTCCGCCATTGAAGCGATCTTCTTGCACGGCTTCCTCGTCGAGATGCTCGACGCCGCCGGTGATCGAGTTCGTGATCCAGTCGCTATCGAGCAGAGCCAGTGTCGCCTGATAGTCGACCTTTCGAGTCTCACCATCGAAGTAGCGCGGACTGAAGGTCGATGTGACGTCGTCGCGATGAATGCGATTGAACGAGAAGCCGAGTTTGTGCTCGAGGTCTCCATCAAGCTGCAGATACCTCAGTTGCACGCGCGATTGAAACGACTGGTTGTCGAGATTCCGCTTGGCGTCCTGTAGGTCGAAGTTCGGCGGCAGGTAGTCGTCGAAATCAACGTCGGCTTCGGAGTAGCGCCAGACGTAATCAACATCGAACTCGGGCGAGACGATGTAGCCGTAACGTCCTGAGAGAGTGCCGTTCGTAAAGCGGTCTCGTTCACGACCGAGTGCTGCCGCCGAGATGCCGTCGGTCTGAAACCATCCGCCGCTGGTCGAGTGATAGAACTTGCCATCACCGCCGGAGACGGTCGCTGTTTGGCTATAGGTGCCGAAGCTGCCGCCGTAAGCCGTTGTGCTGAACTTCGTCGGTCCCTCGCCGCGCTTCGTGATGATGTTGATCACGCCGCCAATCGCGTCTGAGCCATACACCGTGCTCTGAGCACCGCGAATGATTTCCACTCGCTCGATGTTATCGAGCTGAAACTTGGACGGATCGAACGCGCGATTCGGGCTCGTGGGATCGTTGAGCGGGACTCCGTCGAGCAGCACCTTCGTCTGCGAGCTATTCGTCCCGCGTAGGAAGATGCCTGCTGGCTGACCGGCACCGCCGCTCTGAGCGATGTTCAATCCCGGCACATTTCGCAGGGCTTGATCGAGTGTTCGAGAGCCGTTCGCTTGCAGTTGCTGCTCGGTAATTATTGTGACAGAGCTGCCGACAGCACGTTGATTGGCTTCGGTCCGTCCGGCTGAGACGACGACATCGCTCGGCAGAGGGGCGCGAGGAAATCGCGGCGCGGTGACAACTGTCTCCGACAGGACCGGAAGATCCGGCGGCGCTTCGTCGTTGGGCGCGTTTGTCGGCGGCTGAGTCGCCGGAGCCGTTGCCTCTTGCGCAAGGCCGAGCGTTGTGAATGAGAGCGCGAACGTCAGCGCGCCAGCAGCGCGCAGAATGAGAGCGCGATTCATGTCCCTGATCCTTAACCACGAGGGCGGGAGAATGTTCGTGCGGCCCGTCTGCATGACAAAAGGCCGAACGAGGTTCGCGGTCTGATCAGATATCCTGGCTCGGGTTCGTCCTACTCACCGCGCCTTCCCAGTTGGCTGCATGCCCGAGGTGCCTCAGAGGCATCACTCAGAACGCAGCATGACCAGTGGCTGAATGCGGCTTTCGTCCCCCTCACAGTCGCGGGACGGCGGGAGATTCTCACTCCTCTTCCCTGAAATCAGATCGCACTGGGAATAGGGATCGACCGACTCGCAGCAATGCTTCCTCGCGTTCTGGCGAATCCGATTAATTGGCGTGCCGCACGGTGAAATCGGCTGCTTCGATCGGATCGACCGGCAAGGTCTGCCAATAACTCGGCCGCTTGACGGACCGAGACCGCCGCTTGAGCCTGCTGATATCCGCTTTCTGACTCGCAACATGTCAGACCGGAGCCGAACCGACGCCTCAACTTGAAGGACTCTTTCATGCCGCAGAGTTTCCCGATCACCGTGCTGCCACTGAGCAATGCCGCGTTTGATCTCTCCGTCTTTGAGACCGCGTGCGGATGGTTCGGACTGCTAGGGCAGGGCGGTCATCTGCGCGGAGTGCAGATCGGCCATGCTCGAAAGGGTGATGTGGCGTCCGGCTTTCAGAGCAAGTTCTCGCTCGATGCCGATCAAGTCCGCATCAGGGATTGGATACCTGAGTTGAGCCAACGCTTGAAAGCATTCTGCGACGGCCGCGCGGATGACTTCTCTGACATCGAGGTCGCCTACTCAAAGCCGCTTCCGCCGTTTCGCAACGAGGTGCTGAAAGCCGCTCGACGCGTGAAAGTCGGAGAGACGGTTTCGTATCTCGAACTCGCTCGTCGCGCCGGTTCTCCGAATGCCGCGCGAGCGGTGGGCAACACGATGGCGACGAACATTTTTCCGATCATCGTTCCGTGTCATCGAGTACTCGGCAGCGGAGGCCATCTCGGCGGCTTCACAGCCCCCGGCGGCCTCGATCTCAAGCAGCAACTCCTCGCGCTCGAAGCAGAGATGTAATTCGAAGTACCTCATCGAGAAGTCGCGATCTATTGGGGCTCTCCGCTTGAAAGTTCAGTTTGACTTCCGAACTCACACAGGATTGCTGCGTCAGGCTGAAGAACTTCAGCCGCATCCAAAGGCGTGCTCCGACCGTCAGCATTGGCGAATGAATTTCTTCGCTCACGACGCCGCACTCGGAGCTGGTCCCGGTAGCATGGCCTTCCAGTCCGTGAGTCCCATCGACTGTTTGAGTTCGATGACCACTCGCCATTCAGCACCAAACGAAAGCCAATGTGACGACCACTCGAAGGTCGTCGTCGATTCCCCAATCACCCTCAGAAAGGATTCAGCATGCGATTACAATTACAATGCCTCGGTCGTGTGATGCGGCAGGTTGTGCTCGGGCTCTCGCTCGGGCTTGCAGCCGGAAGTGCGGCTCAAGCTGATGAGTGGCCTCAATGGCTCGGACCTCAGCGAGACGGAGTTTGGCGTGAGACGGGGATTGTCGATCGCTTCCCCGAAGGTGGGCCGAAGATCCGTTGGCGCACTCCAATCGGCTCCGGCTATGCGGGACCGGCGGTCGTTGGCAGTCGCGTGTTCGTCACCGATCGCAAGCTCAAAGAAGGCAGCGATCCCGAGAACCAGTTTCAACGCGGTTCTGCTCCGTCGATCGAGCGAGTGCTTTGTCTGGATGAAGCCACTGGCAAGATCCAATGGCAGCACAGTTATCCCTGCGTCTACACGGTGAGCTATCCGGCGGGGCCGCGCTGCACTCCGACCGTCGATGGCGAACGAGTCTTTACGCTCGGCGCGGAAGGAAACTTGCTGTGCTTGTCTGTCGATAAGGGCGAAGTCATTTGGTCGCGCGACTTGAAGGCGGACTATGGAATCAAGGTCTCGCCGGTATGGGGTTTCTCGTCGCATCCGCTGATCGACGGCAACAAGCTCATCACCTTCGTCGGCGGCGAGGGCTCAGCCGTCGTTGCTTGGGACAAGACAACCGGCAAAGAGTTGTGGAAGTCACTGTCTGCAACGGGACCGCACGGACCGGGCTATGGTCCGCCGATGATCTACGAAGTCGGAGGAACGCGGCAGCTCATCGCATGGTTGCCCGAAGGCGTTAATGCGTTGGATCCCGAAACGGGAGCAGTGTTGTGGTCTCACCGTTTCGGCTCGACGCAGGGACTAACCGCGCCGACTCCGCGCCTGTCGGGAGACACTTTGTTTCTGACTTCCTTCTACGACGGCCCGTGCATGTTGAAGCTCGACACGAGCAAGCCCGGAGCAACGGAACTGTGGCGCGGCAAAGGTAAGAACGAACGACAAACCGACGGCCTGCACTCGATCATGCCGACTCCCTTTGTCATCGACGGTCACATCTACGGAGTCTGCAGTTACGGCCAACTGCGTTGCCTGAAGGCAGCGACGGGCGAACGGCTATGGGAAGACCTCACGGCCACAGGAGCAAACAAAGTCCGCAACGCACGCTGGGCGAACGCCTTCCTCGTCCGACACGCCGAACGATTCTTCCTCGCGAATGAGCAGGGAGAGTTGCTGATCTCGAAACTGACTCCGCAAGGCTACGAGCAACAAAGCCGAGCAACCTTGCTGAAACCAACCGGAACAGCCGGAGGCCGAGCCGTCGTCTGGTCGCACCCAGCCTTCGCTCACCGAAGTGTGTTCGCGCGCAACGACGACGAGATCGTCTGCGCGTCGCTGGCCGCCGAGTAATCCGGCTTACAGAGCACCGCACCAGCTCGCGCGTTTTGAAGTTGCGCATTTCTTTGGAGTGCGGTGATTCATCACCGCTTTCCCATTCGGCGGAGCCGTCTTTGTCTTTGTTTTCTCTCCGCTTCCAACGCACCCGCCCCTGCGCCAACTCGACAGCGAAAACAAAGAGCGGCTGCGCCGCAAACCCAAAGCGGCGATGAATCGCCGCACTCCACATCGAACATCGCAACTTCAAAAGTCGCGCCAGGCCGCTCAATGCGAGCACCGATGTCTGTAACAAAAGTAACACAAAGCCTCTTAGGAGGGTGAGTTGCAAGCCCCCCAGTGCCTCACAATACTCCCGCCCCTTTCCCGGCCCAGCCGGGGTTGAGTGCGTAGCTCAGTCGGTAGAGCAACGGACTTTTAATCCGTAGGTCGTGGGTTCAAGTCCCACCGCACTCACTTGAAAAGCCTCGTCAGAATTCGCTTCTGATGAGGCTTTTTCGTTTGAGAACAGCCCGTTTTCCAGAGCGGTGTCTTTTGTAACCGCTTCGACGAAGTGTTCCGAGCCTGTGCCAATGCACGCCAGCGAAAGACGCGATTTGCCGGAAGTTGGGGCAAGCATTGGTGCAAACTGGGAATCGAGAGCGTCCATCGTTCCGGTCGCCTGCATGACTTCGGGAGCATCTTTCCGAGTCGTCGTCAGCGAGAGCATCGGCAACGCTTCAATCGCTCCGTGAACGTCGAGAAGCCTCGGGGCGGTGTAGATGTTCGCCGTGAGCGTCGGAGTGCTGTGACGCATCGCCGCTTGAGCCGTCCTCAATGGGACGCCTGCCTTGCTGAGATGCGTTCCGAAGGTTGTCCTCAGAGCGTGAACATCGAGCGTTCGGCCTCGGTCGTCGCGCTTCGGGATGCCTGCCGCTTGAAGGTCGCGGTCGAGGATCTTCACAAGCCCAGTCGGAACGTCGAAGAGGAAGTCACCCGGCTTCAATCCGTCGCGGTCGACTGTTCTGCGAGCCGCTTCGATGTTGAGCTTCGTCTTCCGGTCGAGATTGATCGTCGGAGCGTTCTGAGCTTCGAGCCGTCGCTTCGTCGCTCGGTCGGTAAGCCACTCTCGAAGATCGGCAGCAAGATCAACCCGAAGCGGACGCGAGTTGCCTTGCCGGTTCTTCTCGCTCTTTGCATCGAGCGCGATGCACGGTCGGTCCCCTTCGAGATTCAGATTGCGCAGTCGAACCGAAGCGAGTTCGCCTTTGCGAAGGCCGGTCGTCAAAAGCGTCTTGTAAAGCAGTTGCCGTTCGCGGCTTCGATGTTCGAGTTGCTCGATGAAGTCCGGTCGTTGAGTCAACCGCTCCCGAGCCCGCTCGACCGCCTCGCTGATGTCATCAAGGCCGAGTTCCTTGTAATGCCAACCGGCACGCTTCCCCGCTTGCGTGTTGTCGGTAACGGCTTCACGTCCGTACGCGGCAAGCGGTCGCCAGCGAGCCACATGCAACAACCGATGAAGTTCGTCTTCTGTCATTGCTCGGCGTTGTCGGCGTCGATCGCTCTTCTCATCGGCTTTGGCAACGCTCTTCATCGGGTTCAGCTTCATGCGACCATTGCGCACGCACCAGTTGCAGAACCCATTCACCGCCTGCAAGTATGAGTTCCGCGTTCGGGCAGCCATGCCTTCATCGACACGTTGAGCAAGCCAATCTTCGAACCGAGCCGCGTCGATATCTCGCAGAGTCTTGAAGCCACATTCCTCGAAGACACGATTCGACAGTCGATGCGTCCCGTGTAGATGCGATGCCGATTTCCCACTCGCTTTGAGGCTCGTGATGTAGGCGTCGAAGTGCGCCGCGATTGCGCTGCGTTGATGGTCGGCAACTCGGTCCTCAACCGCAGAGATCACTCCCGAGCGAACCAGTTCCGCGCGTCGTTCGAATTCATTGAGCACGCTGCGAGCGGCCCCTTCATCGCGGCAGCCGGTCGAGACTTCGCGAACGATGCCAGAGCCGTCGCGGCACTTCGCCTAGGAGCTTGTTCTAGCAGCATGGACTTCTAGTCCGTGCAGGCTGACTGGCGGTTCGAAGCTGTTTGTAGGAGTAAATACAGCACGGGCTGGAAGCCCATGCTACGGCTACTCGGACAGGCTCCTAGCCCCCTAAATCCGCGCCGGACTGCCGGTCACACCCAATTGAATGGCACTTTGGGTGACACTGATGGACCGCGTGCCGACCACCACAACAGCGTCATTCGTGCGAGGTCATGCCTTCGGATGGATCCCATTGGATGCGGGCAAAACCGAGAACGGTGCCGGTAGCTTCGGCGAGATCGACTTTGGCAATCTGAAAATCTCGGAGCGCGAGGATCTCGTTTGCTTGAGCGGTCGCCAGATTGGAGAGCACCAAGAAGACTTCGGTGCTGGTTCGTTCGCCGGCTTGATTGAGCTTCGCTTCTGCTTCGTAGGTCTGTTGTGCCGCGACTGTCGCGAGACCATTGACGGCAACCCGTTTCCCACCTTGCTCGACTCGATCGATGGCGTTGAGGACTTGTTGTTCGATCTCGACGGTCTGCTGTTGCTGACGCAGTTGCAGCAACCATTGCTCGACTTCCGCTTGTCTGAGTCGAGCGGTCGCGGTGACGTTGCCGGACAATGGCACTTGCAGATTCAAGCCGACAGAACCATCGCCGTGACGGCCATCGAAGAGATGTTCCAACGAGCCGCCGAAGTCTTGATCGAGTCCCAAACCGTGAAGCTGCGCGATCACATCGAGTCTCGGTAAGCGACTGTTGCGCGCGACTTGTTGTCGGACCCAATTGGAGAAAGTTTCCAATCGCAACTGCAACAACTCGACGCGGTTGTTGATCGCCATCTGAGTGACTGAAGGCCGATCGAACTTCAACGCGGCTTGCATCGGTTGTGTCGTCGGTTGGATCAAGGCCGTGCTGCTGACGGGAAGTTCCGGCTTCTGCATGACCTTCTTCAGTTCGCGACAGGCGATGCCAACTTCAGTTTCAGCAACGATGACGGCATTGTCTCGCGAGAGTGACCCGGCTTCGGCGCGCGTGATTTCGACGGCAGGCAAGCGCTCGGCTTTGACGATGAGCTTCGCGATCTCAACCTGTTTGACCGCGAGTTCCTTCTGTTGCTTAGCGATGTCCAACAGTTTGTAAGAAGCCCACAAACGCCAGTAC
>CAZNMS010000353.1:0-9270 GCA_964573505.1 uncultured Planctomycetaceae bacterium
GATCCTGTTTGGAAGAAGCATGCCTTTGAGTTCGCAGGACCGGGCGGGGCTCAGATGTTTGCCTATGACTTCGACGGAGACGGCGACAACGACGTGCTGACATCGCTCGCGGCGCATGGGCATGGGCTCGTTTGGTATGAGGCCGCGAAGAACAACAACGGGACGATTGGTTTCACTCAGCACAGCATCATGGGAGCCACTCCCGATAAGAGCCCGTATGGATTGGTGTTCTCGCAACTGCATGCGATCGACCTCGCAGACATCGATGGCGATGGCGTGAAAGACATCGTCACCGGCAAGCGATATTGGGCTCACGGGCCGAATGGCGATCCTGATCCGGGAGCGGCTCCGGTGATTTATTGGTTCAAGACGGTGCGCAGTTCGTTTAACCGCGCCCCTCTGGGGAGCGCGTCGGCAGCGGGTGAAGCGTCCTCCACAGAGAAGGCTCCGACGGAACGAACGACTCAAGCAAATGATCCTGCCGCAGCGAAAAGCGCTCCCAAGAGGGTCGCGGTTAAACGAGTCGACTTCATCCCGTACCTCATCGACGACAACTCGGGTGTTGGCGTTGAAGTCAAGATCGTCGATGTCAGCAACGATGGCGTGCCGGATGTCATTGTCGGCAATAAGCGCGGGGCCTTCGTGCATGTGCAACATCGCGAGCAGGTCACTCGGGCCGAATGGGAAGCCGCGCAGCCAATGTCGCGCGAGCAAGCGGCAAAGGCGACTGGCAACGGGCTTGCTCCGAACGAAGGGCTGAGTCCCGAAGAAGCCGCGAAGGCCATGACCGTGCCTCAAGGTTTCAAAGTGCAGCTCGCGGCCGGAGAGCCGCTCGTGCATCAACCGATCGCGTTCGCCTTCGATGCGCGAGGACGCATTTGGATCGCGGAAGCTCATACCTATCCCGAACGAGCACCCGAAGGTCAGGGCAAAGACAAGATCGTCATCCTTGAAGACAAAGAATTGGATGGCACCTTTGAGACTCGCAAAGTCTTTATCGAAGGACTGAATCTCGTCAGCGGACTTGAGGTCGGCTTCGGCGGAGTGTGGGTCGGAGCAAGCCCGTATTTGATGTTCATCCCCGATACCGACGGAGATGACGTGCCGGACAAGGGCGATGCGAAAGCCGGTAAGAATTCTTCCACTCTCAACTCCCCACTCATCCCCTCTCCACTCGCCTTTCCCAAAGACGTCCCTTCCGGCGCGACCGTCCTGCTCGACGGCTTCGGCTGGCAGGACACTCACGAGACGCTCAACGGTTTCATCTGGGGGCCGGATGGTTGGCTCTATGGATGTCACGGCGTCTTCACGCATTCGAAGGTCGGCAAGCCGGGCACTCCTGATGAGCAGCGAGTCCCGATGAACGCCGCTGTCTGGCGCTATCACCCGGTACGGCATCAGTTCGAAGTCTTCGCACATGGCGCGAGCAATCAATGGGGAGTCGACTTCAACGAGCACGGGCAAGCTTTCATCACGGCGTGTGTGATTCCTCATCTGTATCACGTGATTCAAGGCGGTCGATATCAGCGTCAGGCGGGGCAGCACTTCAATCCCTACACCTTCGACGACATCAAGACGATCGCCGATCACGCTCACTACGCGGGCAGCATCGCCGATCACGCTTGGTGGGGACGCAACACAGCGGTCGCTCACAACAGCACGCACGAGGCCGGCGGCGGGCACGCTCATGCCGGAGCGATGATCTATCTCGGCGACAACTTTCCGCCGCGTTATCGCAACACGCTGTTCATGGCCAACATTCACGGCAACCGCATCAACAACGACATCCTGAAGCCGCGCGGCTCGGGGTATGTCGGTTCGCACGGCAACGATTTTGTGTTCGCGAACGATCGTTGGTTCCGAGCCATCAACTTAAAGACCGGCCCTGACGGAGCGGTCTACATCATCGACTGGTACGACAAGAACGCCTGCCATCGTCGTCAGCCCGAGATCTGGGACCGCACGAACGGCCGCGTGTATCGAGTCAGCTACGGCGATCGAAAGCCGGAGAAGGTTGATCTCACGAAGCTCAGTGAAGTGGAGCTCCTCAAGCTGCAAGGTCATGCGAACGAGTGGCATGCGCGGATGGCTCGCAAGGTTCTGCAAGAGCGAGCGGCATCCGGGAAGCTGTCGGAACAGTTACAGGCGTCGCCCGAAAAGGGCATGGCCATGAATAAGGCGCTTGCTGAAGTCGTCGGTGACAAGAGCGTTCCGAAAGCACTGCGCATGTTGTGGACGCTGCATGCACTCGCACAATCGAGCCCCGAGCAAGACATCGAAAAGAACTCGTTCAAACGCGGCGAGGTCTATCTGCTGAACATGTTCCTGCAGAATCGGCAGAGCGAATACCTGACGGCATGGGCGATTCAGTTCCTGTTGGAAAACCGCGATTGGCAGAAGGACGAGTCGCGGCATGTGCAACAACTCTTCCAGCACCTGCAACCATTGGCGGAGAGCACGAGATCGCCGGTCGTCCGTTTGTACTTAGCGAGTGCCCTACAACGTCTGTCGGATGAGATGACGCCGACCAAAGAAGCGATCGCAGTCGCCCTGCTGAGTCATGCGTCCGACAACGACGATCACAACTTGCCGCTCATGGTGTGGTACGGCATCGAGCCGATGGTGGGAGAAGTCCCGGCGCGAGGTCTCGCATTGGCCGCGCGATCAAAGCTGCCGAAGGTCACGCAACTCATCTACCGCCGACTCGCGAGCGACGATTCCGGTCGAGCCGCACTGCTCGATGCTGTCGCAAAAACTACAGACGATGCGATGCAGCGGCAGATGCTCGATGAAGTCGTCGCCAGTGTGAGCAAGCAAGGCCAACTCAAGATGCCCGCAAGCTGGCCGGCGGCTTACGAAAAACTCGCGACGCACGCCGATGCCGGAGTCCGCCAAAAGGCGCAGTTCATCACGGTCAAGTTCGGCGACAAGTCGATCTTCCCCGCGCTGCGAAACATCGTCGCCGACTCAAAGGCCGATGCCGACGCGCGGCTGCAAGCACTGGAAGCACTCGTCACCGGGAAAGACGCCGACTTGCCGAAGTTGCTGCAAAGCTTGCTCGCAAACGACGCGGCCATTCGCCGAGCGGCCTTGAGGGCTCTCGGTAGCATCGCCGACGACAACACCGCGCCCGTGATCTTGAAGTCCTACAAATCCTTCACCGACGACGAGAAACAAGACGCGATCACAACGCTCGCCGCGCGACCGAATACCGCGCTCGCGCTGCTGGCCGCGATCGAAAAGAAAGACGTCGCACGCACCGATCTGTCCGCCTTCACGGTCGGGCAAATGCTGAGACTCAAGCACGACGACCTCTCAAAACGCCTGACCGAAGTTTGGGGAGCAATCCGTTCAACCACTGAAGACAAGCAGAAGCTGATCGCCGAATTCAAAGGCCATCTCAAACCCGCGACGCTCGCGAATGCGGATCTCTCGAACGGTCGAGCGGTCTTCGCAAAAACCTGCGCCAAGTGCCACAAACTGTTTGGCGAAGGCGCTCAAATCGGCCCAGACATCACGGGCTCGAACCGAGGTAACTTAGACTACATCCTCGAAAACATTTTGGACCCGAGCGCCGTGATTGGCCGCGACTATCAGATGACGTCGCTCGAACTGAAGGACGGCCGATTGGTTTCGGGATTGGTCAAAGAAGACAACGCCTCGGCGCTGGTCATGCAGACGATCAACGAAGTCGTGACGGTCCCGAAAGCCGACATCGAATCGCGCACGCTGCAAGCGGTCTCAATGATGCCCGACAACCAACTGCAAGCGATGAAACCCGACGAGCAACGAGACCTCATCGCCTATCTCGCGAGCCCCTCTCAAGTGCCGCTCCCCGGAGCCGGCCCGCTAATGAACCCGCAAACCAAACGCATCGCCGGAGCCCTCGAAGGCGAGCAATTAAAAATACTCAGCCGTTCCGGCGGAGCGACGAGCATTCAAGGCATGAGCGGCTTCACCAAAGGCAAACATCAATGGAGTGCCGATCAACTCTGGTGGACCGGCGGCAAACCCGGAGACAAGTTGGTCCTCGAACTGCCCGTAGCAACTGACGGTGACTACGAAGTCTTCATCGGCCTCACGAAAGCCCGTGACTACGGCATCGTGCAACTGTCTCTCGACGACAAACCCCTCGGCCCAGCGTTCGACGGCTTCAACATCCCCGACGTGATCCACTCCGGCCCTGTCACCTTAGGCACCCACTCCGTGAAGTCGGGCGCTCGCAAACTGGTCATCGAGATCAAAGGCTCAAGCCCCAAAGCCGCCCCCGGCAACATGTTCGGCCTCGACTACATCTACCTCGCGAAGAAACCTGTGACTGCTGCATCAAACTAAGTCAGCCCGTTCGCGGGAATTGAATTACAGAAAAGGAAACGCAGTGAATATGCCTAGAATCGGATGGAAGAGTCTCAGGAGCATGGGGACCAGTAAAATACTAAGATCGTCTTATTGGTGGATAATGACTGTTCCTATTGCCGCGAAAGTCATTGCGCAGATTCAGCAGCAACAGATCAACCTCATGGGGGTAAAAATTCCGGTTCCTCTATCGCTACCGTTTTCTTGGTGTTACTTCTATTGGGCATCGCTGGCCTTTAGCGGCGCGTCGCTAATTTTTTCAATTCGATGCCCAACTCTCATCTCTGAGTTCGCAGACGGACACGCATTTCTGAGCCGAGGTGGCCACACTTCTGAAATGAGAAATCAGATTCGAAAATACCTTACGGAAGTTGAAAAATGCCCGGAACTAAGCATTGACGGAAATACTTTTAAGGCCCGAGAAGAACAGCTTCGCAAGATTATTCTGAAACACATGGTGAAGCCGGCTCATCCCGTGGATATTGACGATCCATTTGAATCATTTCATTTCACGGAGGGTGCGATAATGGATGCGTACGCAGATGCCACGCTCGCGTATGACCATATTCGCCCATGGAGTCGCTTCTTTTGTGTTATATTATATGGTTGCGGATTTGCTCTTCTTGGATGGATTCTTTTGAGGAACACCATGTTTGTGTGGTCGTTTTGGGTTAACGCAAGTTTCTGATTTGGCGAGCCACGGGTTGTATCTCGGAATGAGTAAATGAGAGTTGAAAATGATGATTTCTTTGGTGAAAATCAAACGGTTCAAGTCTTTGGAAGATGTTGATGTTGATCTCGGTCAAATCAACGTCTTCATCGGCGCAAACGGCAGCGGGAAGAGCAACTTCCTCGAAGCGGTTGGGGTTCTGTCGGCGGCGGCGGATGGAGTCGTGAGTGACTCTCGGTTGCTTGAGCGAGGTGTTCGACCGGGAGTGCCGAGCCTTTATCGGTCATCGTTTAAGGGTTCATCGGACGAGCATTCATCGCTCAGTTTGGTGGCGAAAGGGATTACAACGGAAACGGCTTACGCAGTTGAGTTGTCGAACCCAAGTGACCGACCTGCCGAGTCTTGGTCGTATCGCGCGGAAGCCCTGAAAAGCGGAGGCAGGTCTATCGTTCGCCGACTCGTCAAAAATGGGGAGATCAGCCCCGGACGTCAAAACGGCATGGCAGCACTCAAGGCTGCTGAACTCCGTTCGAATTCAGACTCTGCGGCGATGGAGTTTTTGCAGACGTTGCAACGGTTCGTGATCTACTCACCGACGACCTCTGTCTTACGAGGCATCTCGCCGGAGATGCAGCCGCGATCTCCAGTGGGATTATCGGGCGGGCAACTTCCGTCGGCACTGCATCAGTTGATGGAGGCCGGAAAAAAATCCTCGTATGCGAAAAACGTTTCGAAAGACGCGCTGAGGTTGATTGATTGGGCTAAGAGCTTCGGAGCCGCCGCTGCTACTTCGCTGCCATTGTCCCCTGCAGCAGCGGCGTCGCCGCGAGTGATTCGGTTTGTTGACCGTTTCATGGATGAGTCTCGCAACACACTTTCGGGATACGATGCGAGCGAAGGAGCGTTGTTTGTGCTCTTCCTCGCGGTCATCGCCGGTCATCCAGATAGTCCGCGATTCTGTGCCGTCGACAACGCGGATCACGGTCTCAATCCGAGGCTCGCGAGATCGCTGATGCGCTGCCTTTGTGATTGGTATCTCGATGCGCCGGTGGCGAAGCAGATCTTACTTACCACTCACAATCCACTGGTGTTGGATGGGCTCAAATTAAATGACGATCGAGTGCGACTCTTCACGGTGGCTCGAACCGAAACGGGTCGCACATCGATTGATCGAGTCCTCATCACGCCCGAACTGGTAAAGAAGGCTGAGGCCGGCTGGTCACTGTCTCGGTTGTGGGTGATGGGACATCTGGGGGGCCTACCCGATGTCTAAGCCATTGAAGGTGGCGCTGTCTAAGCCATTGAAGGTGGCGCTGGTCGTTGAAGGTCCGACTGATGCAATCGTCATCAAGGCCGCAATTCGAAACATGCTCGCCGGTCGCGATGTCGTCTTTCAGACCTTGCAGCCAGAAGGTTCCGACGCCTTCGATGGCATCGGTGGATCAACGGGGCTGGGATGGGCTGGAGTGTTTCGATGGTGTCGCCAGACGGCAGATGAAGGCGGTGGCCGAGTCGCGGGGTCGTATCTGTTTCGGCAACACGATCTCTTGGTCGTGCAACTCGATGCCGATGTCGCCGAGATGACTTACGAGAGCGGTCGCATTCGCCATTACGAACGCAACGACTTGCCCTGCGTCGAACCCTGTCCGCCGCCCTCGGCTACAACTGACAAGCTGCGACTCGTCATGCTGAATTGGATGGGACATGACGCAGAGTTTCCGCGCTGCGTTCTCTGCACGCCATCAAAGAGTGTCGAGGCATGGGTGGTGACGGCACTATTTCCATCATCTCCAGTTGCGAAACGCGCGGATTGGGAATGCCGAAGCAATCCAGCCTCGCAGCTTGCCACTCAACCGATGAGTAGCCGCATTCGGAAGTGTGTCGAAGATTACGGTCCGCGATCCGGCGATCTTGAGAAGGCATGGCCTCGTGTTCGTGAAAAACACAGCGAAGCGAAACGATTCTCGGAACGGTTTCTGACGGAAATGACTTCGGGAACTGAGTAGGAACTGCGATGCAAGAATGGACGAAGTCTTGAGCCGTCTCCGACTTCCGAAAGAAGAGATCAGCCCGCGTCGCGTTGTGATCTACGACGCCAATTTGAAGTCATCTTTGGAGCCTCAGCATCGAGGCCGGGTTCGAGATTCCTGTCGAAGCGCCAGTCGTGCCGACCTTTGGTGACTTCAAGACAACGCTGTACCTCGACTTGGTCGTTAATCAGCAAGTCCCTTACGACGTGAAGACCGTCAACAAGCTGCTGTCAGAGCATGAAGAGCAGCTCTTGAATTACTTGTTCGCGACCAATGCCGCTCGGGGCAAGCTCATCAACTTTCGCACCGAGTCTGTGGAGGCTCGATTCGTCAATTCTCGGCTCGACACGGCTGAACGGCATGACTTCAGCATCGATACGACTCGTTGGAATGGCAACGCGAGCTTTCTGAAACTGGTCACAGAACTGGTCCAAGACTGGGGCACCTGCTTGGATCGTTCGCTGTATCAGCAAGCTCTCGTTGCCTGTCTCGGCGGTGAAGGTCGAGTCGTTCAACAACTGCCAATGACCTTGCGAGGTCGCTCCATCGGCGAGCAGAGTTTTCATCTGGCCGATCAACGAACAGCGTTCTGCGTGACGACCTTCAACGACGACGAACCCCGAGCCTACGCCGTTCAGCTTCAAAAGCTGCTCAACCCCAGTCCGTTGAGCGGTCTGTATTGGATCAACATCGCCCGGCACCAACTGAGATTGGAAACGCTCCGTCGGTAAGAGTTCTCAACCAAGATGAGCTAAAGGCGAGTCACGAGTCATGCGAGACGATGAGTTTGCCCAATTGCAGTTACCTGTTGAGATCGTCGAGGACGACCTGCTTGGTGACATTTATTCGGACCTCAGTGCGGATTCGCCAGAGGACTGGAAACCTTCGTCAGAGTGGGCTGAAGATAAAATTCGACGATGAAAGTCGAGTAGGGTCATATCGTCTTCTGAGCTGTCCTTTTAGCGATGGTGCGCGATACTACGCGATGAGTTAGGCGCGAGGCCGTTTATTTCTTGAGGGATCCAAAGCCGAACTCAACAAACAGGTCGTGTTGGCTTTCGCCAAAACGATCGAGACCAATTGAAGGAATCCGAAACTTGTCAATGCTGCGACTCGAGATCGATGAGATAGGCCAGCGTGGCGTAGCGATCTACGACACCAAGTTGCGTTCGCTGCTGGAGCCTCTGCATCGTGGACAGTTCGTCGCGATTGATGTTGAGACCGAGGACTACGAAGTCGCCGATGAAGCACGGGACGCCCGCGTGAGACTTCATCAGCGACGGCCAGACGCGCGGGTGCTCGTTGAGCGAATCGGTTACCCAGCAGCGTTCATTGCGAGGAGAGTTGGAGGCCATCAGTAATGAGGGGCTTCATTGATGCGGACTTGCAGGCAGTTGTCCCGTTGACTGTGACGCGCGGAACTCGAACTGAGACCGTTGAGTTCATCATCGACACCGGCTTCAGCGGATTCTTGTCGGTGTCACCCGCAATGGTGGAACGATTCAACCGGCCCGTCGGTGGGATTCAGCAGGGTGTCACAGCAGACGGGCGGATTGGGTTCTTCGAAGTTGTTGACGTCAGCATTTTATGGCATGGTCGCGCCCAGATCTTCGAAGCGCAGGTCTTGGATGAGCCGCTCATTGGAACTCGACTCTTACACCTCCAACACGTCTCAATGGATTGGAAGCCCGGTGCAGAGTTTGGACTCAAGCCAATTCTCCAAAGTTGAGCATGTGGCAATTCACCCTCACTCGCGTGTCACAGCCGCTAGAAAACCAGTCGTCTCACCCAATGAGATCACGAAGCGGTGGCGACTCACTCACGAAGGGAAAACGGTCCACATCGAAGTCAACGACGGATTCTCGTTGGGCAACTATTGAGCTCGCGGTTGGCTCTACTCGGCGATGATCGAAGCGCGTTGGAGACAATTGGTTGGTTTGGCCGACTGCGGCATCGGCTTTGGACCGCAACTGCAGTAGCCAACATGCACTCCTGCCCGAGCGAGATTGGCTTGCGAAAGGAGAGATCGGTCTAAGAATCGTTGCGATCAACGCTGCCGAACTGCGATCGTCGTTTGAGCCTCAGCATCGCAGCCAGTTAGAGGCACTTGCCACTGAGGGCGAGAACTACGAAGTCGCCGATCAACTACGGTTCACACGAGAGTCTCGCACGCTAGCGCCTGCACGCGGTGGCGGATCATCTTTACTTCTCAGC
>CAZNMS010000354.1:0-9265 GCA_964573505.1 uncultured Planctomycetaceae bacterium
ACGATGACTCAGGTGGTGACAATGATCACCTCACGCCGCAGCAAAAGATGGCGAGGAAAGTGAAATCAAAGACAGGCCGGAAGACCTACTCCCCGCCAAAACGGCCATCACTGAGCCCCATTACCAATCAACACCGCAGCCAGATCAAAGGGATGCAAGCGATTCGTCAGTTTTCAATGCGTGGAATAAACAAGATGCAGGGTGAGTGAGCACTGATTTCCCTGACGCACAACCTGTTGAAATTGTTCCGCGCCCACTCAACTTAATCGGCCACCCGGGCCCTCTCAATTTTCAGCAACTAAAACCCTCTCGGACAGCCGCCCAGGAAGATTAATACCAACTCGTTCCCAGTAAGACCTAACGCCGCGCCCACAGCGAGGCACACCAAAAAATCTCGGTCCAGACATCCGGGGCCAGAACCTCAGCGACGCTTCATGGATCAAACCGTCCCAACAGACCGCCGTCGTACCACTAGGCATCTCTCAACACCGAGTGCGAACGTCCGCGATACCATTATCAGCCGAAATGCGCAAATGCCTTATTTGCATCGGCCATACGGTGGACGTTGTCCTTCTTAGTGAAAGCCGCACCTTCGCGCTTCAACGCGCTCACAATTTCGTCGCCGAGACGATCAGCCATATTACGACCGCCTCTACTGCGCGCGGCTTCCAACAACCAGCGAATTGCAAGTGTTTGTCGACGCTTAGCGCCTACGACCGTGGGAACCTGATACGTTGCCCCACCGACACGCTTCGAGCGAACCTCGACTTGAGGCTTCAGATTCTCCAAAGCCTCCGAAAGGATGTTCGCGAAGTCTTCTCTTCCAATCGCTCGCCCAGCACGAACCAGTGCTCCCCGGACGACTTCGCTTGCAATGCTCTTCTTGCCATCCTTCATCAAGCAATTACACAATTTCCCAACCAACAGACTTCCACTCCACGCATCCGCGTCGATTCGCCGAGCGCCCGGCACAAACACACCTTCGTTATCCACTTCTGCTCTCCCCTAGACTTCTCAATGCTCAACGAAAATTCGACGCCTACAATACCTACTTCTTCTTACGCTTTGCGCCATATCGACTTCGCGCCTGCTTACGTGCTTCGACGCCAATCGCATCCAAAACGCCCCGAACAATCTTGTAGCGAATACCTGGCAGATCCCGCACACGACCACCGCGAACCAAAACGATGCTGTGCTCCTGAAGATTATGCCCCTCGCCCGGGATATACGCAGTTAGCTCGCGACCCGTGGACAGTCGAACCCTCGCCACCTTACGAAGCGCGGAATTCGGCTTCTTCGGAGTGACAGTCTTGACCAACATACAAACTCCTCTTCTCTGAGGAGCTCCTTCAAGCAACGGTGTCTTCTTACGTTGTGGAAGCTTCGCGCGACCTCGTCTTGCTAACTGTTGTACTGTTGGCACAACTCACCCTCTTTCGCAGTTCAAATTTTGACGCAACATCCCACGCCTGATATCAACTATTCAACGAACCATCCGCCTCAAGCCGTCGGAGCCTCGTACGACCCGAACAGCAACGTTCCATCACACGGCTCGGCTAACAAATTCATCCTTGCCTCAACCGCCCGACTTCGTTCCGCTTCAAGAGCAGCCAATGCTTCAACACGAATCCTGACATCGGCCTGCCGGTAGATACGGAACCCGGTCCCCGCTGGGATGAGATGCCCAAGAATCACATTCTCCTTAAGCCCCGACAGACAGTCAACCTTCGAAGCCAAAGCCGCTTCCGTCAGCACTTTTGTCGTCTCTTGGAACGACGCGGCAGAGATAAAGCTCTCGCTCTGAACTGCTGCCTTTGTAATTCCCAACAACTGAGTATGCGCCTTCGCTGGTTTCGCCCGGCCGACGACGAGACCGTGACC
The DNA here is from genome assembly GCA_964573505.1 of uncultured Planctomycetaceae bacterium. GTDB lineage: Bacteria > Planctomycetota > Planctomycetia > Planctomycetales > Planctomycetaceae > AM-0621. The sequence continues at coordinate 1,882 of CAZNMS010000354.1, forward strand.
AACTTCACCTCCCACTGACAGACTCTGGTAGACTTCCTCTGACACCAATTCCCCTTCAAGGAATTCAGTGTCACCGGGGTTAATGACCTTCAAGGACTTCCTGACGGCGCGATTCACTCGCCTAAATTCTGTGCGATCGATACTTGCTCCAGGCAGCAACCCCGTGTCACCGGCCTCCGTCACGCGCACCCTGCGAAGCATTTGTGAGACGACAATTTCGATATGTTTATCGTCGATCTCAACACGCTGAGATCTGTACACACCTTGGATCTCATGTAACAGATAGTCCTGAACCGCCTCCGCGCCGCCGATCCGCAAAATGTCATGCGGCACAAGCGGCCCTCGGACGAGCGCATCACCCGCTCGAACCGTGTCTCCCGCATGTACCAGTAATGGGACACCCGGTGGAACAACGACCTCACAGGTCTCTCCGTTACTGCCGCGCACCGCGATAACTCGCTTTCCGCGCCGCTTCTCAGGGATAAATTCTACAACGCCGTCGATCTCCGCGATGACCGCGGGATTCCGGGGCTTCCTTGCCTCAAACAGTTCAGTGACTCGAGGTAGACCGCCGGTAATGTCTTGGGTTCCGCCACTCTCTCGTGGCGTTCTCGCAAGGATCGTACCTGGAGCAACGATCGCGCCCTCTGTGACTTCGAGGTTTGCGCGTTCTGGCAAATAATAGAAGTCCAAAATCTTGCCGAGGGAATCCTCCAGAATGACCTGCGGATGGAGGTCCCCACGAAATTCGGTAATCGTACGGCGGATATTTCCGGTTGCCTCAGCCTCGGTGCGAAGGCTTGCTCCTTCAATACAATCTTCGAACCGAACGCGTCCCCCAACTTCAGCAACGATCGGCAACGCATGCGGATCCCACTGACAAAGACGGGCTCCCTTTTCGACCTTCTCCCCTTCCCTCACGAGCAACGTAGCACCCATTGGAATTTGGTACTGCTCTAGATGACGACCTCGCTCGTCGCAAACCAGCACTTCAGCGCTACGAGTGAGGACGACTTCTGCACCTTCCGAATTCGTCACCTTGCGCATCCGAGCGAATTGCACAACACCTGATATTCGCGACCGCAATTCATTCTCTTCAACTTCGCGTCGAGCCGTACCGCCAATATGGAAAGTTCTCATCGTCAATTGCGTTCCGGGCTCGCCGATACTCTGTGCGGCAACAATACCTACCGCCAGTCCCTCCTCAACAAGCCTCCCGGTCGAGAGGTCCATCCCATAACAGCACTGACACACTCCCAGAGTGGCCTCGCATGTCAAAGGACTTCGCACCTGAATCTTCTCGACGCCAATTTCCTCAATTCGAAGCGCCATGTCATTCGTGATCATTTCGCCGTCTCGAACGATCACTTCGTCCGTTACAGGGTCCACGACGCTCGATCGACTCACTCTTCCACGAACCGAGTCGCTAAGCGCTACTTCGACCTTCTCACCTCGATAGATCACGCCGCGGGTCAGTCCTTTGATCGTCCCGCAGTCCCGACAAGTCACAACAACGTTCTGACATACGTCTGCGAGCTTTCGCGTCAGATATCCGCTGTCCGCTGTTTTCAGCGCTGTGTCAGCCAGGCCCTTTCGCGCACCGTGTGTGGAACTGAAGTACTCAAGTACGTTCAGTCCTTCCTTAAAGTTCGCCTTGATCGGGGCCTCAATGATCTCTCCGTTCGGCTTCGCCATTAATCCGCGCATACCAGCCAGTTGCCGAATCTGCTCGACACCACCGCGAGCGCCAGAATGGGCCATCAAATAAATTGGATTGACATAAACGCCATCCCGGACGTCTGACTCTAGCGCAGCCATCATCGATTTCGTGATTTGCTCGCGTGCGTGCGTCCAAGCATCAAGAACCTGATTGTACCGCTCTTGGTTTGTGATGATCCCCTTCTCAAACAACCGCTGCGCCCGACTCACCGCACCATCAGCTTCACGCATTACGACGTCTTTGTCAGGCGCTACTGTCAGATCGCCGGCGCCGAACGAGAGTCCCGAGAGTGTGCTGTACTTAAATCCGAAACTCTTCAGCTCATCGAGCACAACAATGGTTCTACGACGTCCGAGAATTCGATAGCAATCGGAGATTACCCTTGAGAGATCGCGACTTCGCATCGTCACGTCGTAATAAGGGAGCTCTCCAGGCAACAATGAGTTAAAAAGAGCGCGGCCGGCACCCGTTTTTACCAAATCGCCCTTCATCTCTGCCTCAGCAGGCACCACGCGTCGCTCACCACCAATCCGCAGTCGGATCTGTTGGTGCAGTCCGATTCGATTACGCTCCACCGCGCCCTGAATCGACAGCACGTTGGCGAAGGCAGGCAACTCTCCCTTTGTTGGTTTAACAATCGTCGCGTAATAACAACCCATCACAATATCCTGCGATGGCGAAATAATCGGAGATCCGTTCGCTGGTGAAAAAATGTTGTGAGTCGCCAGCATAAGCGTATGGGCTTCGACCTGAGCTTCCAGCGATAGCGGCAAATGCACAGCCATCTGATCGCCGTCAAAGTCAGCGTTAAACCCTTTGCAAACTAGCGGGTGAACGCGAATGGCATTCCCCTCTACTAGCGTCGGTTCGAACGCTTGGATGCCAATACGATGCAGCGTTGGGGCTCGGTTCAACAATACCGGGTGATCTTGAATCACGTCGTCGAGGATGTCCCACACCTCGTCATCACGACGCTCGAGCATTCGCTTCGCCGATTTAATCGTGTCTGCATGACCGATCTCTTTCAGTCGGCGAATGATAAACGGCTGATAGAGTTCAAGTGCGATACGCTTTGGAAGCCCGCATTGGTGCAACTTTAGTTCCGGGCCAACTACGATAACACTTCTGGCAGAATAGTCGACACGCTTACCCAGAAGGTTCTCACGGAACCGTCCCTGCTTCCCCTTAATCATATCAGTAAGGGATTTGAGCGGCCGATTGGAAGATCCGAGCACCGGACGTTTGCAGCGGTTGTTATCAAAAAGCGCATCCACAGACTGCTGAAGCATACGCTTCTCGTTCCGGACGATTACTTCTGGCGCGTTAAGATCCACCAGTTTCTTCAATCGATTGTTCCGGTTGATGATGCGCCGATACAGATCATTCAGATCACTCGTCGCGAAGTTTCCGGATTCTAGCAACACCAAGGGGCGAAGATCCGGGGGGATCACCGGAACACATTCGAGCACCAAATACTCAGGTTTGTTCTTACTGTCACGTAGAGCCTCAATAATTTTAAGGCGCTTAATTAACTCCTTCTTCTTTTGCTGACTGCCGGTATTAGCAAATTCCCTACGACAGTTAGCCGCAAGTGCTACCAAGTCCAGGCCGGTCAGCAGGCGACGTACAGCGTCTGCACCCATCTCCGCCGTGTAAGACCCTCGACCATATTTGCGACTCCGCTCTCGATGCTCTTCTTCAGACAGCAACTGTCCTACTCGAAGCGGGCAATCGCCAACATCGACAACCATGTAGTCTTGAAAATAAATGACCTTTTCCAACGAAGAGGTTTTGATGCCTACGATGGCGCCAATGCGCGACGGCATCGATTTAAAGAACCAAATATGCACGACCGGGGCCGCAAGTTCGATGTGACCCATCCGCTTGCGGCGCACTCGACTGTGTGTGACCTTCACCCCGCAGCGGTCGCAGATCATCCCCTTGTATTTCATTCCCCGATATTTGCCGCATGCACATTCCCAATCCTTTTCAGGACCGAAAATCCGCTCGCAAAAAAGCCCGTCCTTCTCCGGACGGTATGTTCTATAGTTAATAGTCTCTGGCTTCTTCACCTCGCCGAAAGACCAACCTCGAATGTCTTGAGCGCTCGCGAGGTTAATCGTCACCAAATTGTAATCATTAACCCGGTCAAACTGATAACTGTCCGAACTCATTGCTCAACCCCTCGTCGTTGCAGCCGTGCCGCTTACTCTGCTGATTTTTCCAACTTCAAATTCAAGCCGAGTCCACGAATTTCATTCGTTAAGACGTCGAAGCTTGCCGGGGTGCCCGCTTCCAATGTGTTCTCACCCTTGACCATCGATTCGTAGATTTTGGTGCGCCCCTCAACGTCGTCGCTTTTCACTGTAAGCAACTCCTGGAGCACATGAGCAGCACCATAAGCTTCAAGTGCCCAAACTTCCATTTCTCCGAATCGCTGCCCGCCAAAGCGAGCCTTCCCGCCAAGTGGTTGTTGCGTAATCAAAGAGTATGGACCTGTCGCTCTCGCATGAATCTTGTCGTCGACAAGATGGTGCAACTTCAGCATGTAGAGATAACCAACCGTCGTGCATTGCTCAAATCGATCCCCAGATCGGCCATCTCGAAGGACCACCTTTCCATCTGACGGCAATCCTACACCAGTTAGGATATTTGCGATTTCGTCGACGCTCGGTCCCCCAAAGACGGGGCATGCAAACCGAACACCCAACTTCGAAGCCGCCCAACCGAGGTGTGTCTCCAAAATCTGACCGACGTTCATTCGGCTGGGAACGCCTAGTGGATTGAGGATCATATCGACCGACTGACCATCATCGAGATATGGCATATCTTCGACTGGAAGTATCTTCGAAATGACGCCCTTGTTTCCGTGCCTACCGGCCATCTTGTCACCGACAGAGATTGCTCGCTTTGACGCGACGCTCACTTTAATCAGTCGCAGGACTCCACTCGGGAGTTCCTCACCTGCTAGATGCCGATTGAGTCGCTGCTCGATTCGGCCAAGATCTCTCTCGACTGTCCCCAATTCCTTATCAAGGTGCCGCCGCAGCGCCGGAGCCTTTGCTCCAGCCACAGATACCACCTCGGACGAAAATCGCTCCAAGTTCTTCGCAGCCGCCAACAAATCAGCAGGGCTTCGAGACACTCCACCTGACTTTGCCCTAATGAAGTCGACTCCAATAACCTTTTCGATTCCGTCAACAAGCCGCTCCATCACAGCGACAATTTCATCGTCACAGGTCTTTTGACCTTCGTTATACTCCTCGTCCAGTCTCTTCCGTTCTGTCTCGTCAAGAGCAAGCCGCCGAGAGAACCGCACAGAGTCAATCACGACTCCTGCCACGCCACTCGGCACTTCAAGTGAGTCATTCTTTACGTCTTCACCTGCCCGCCCAAAGATTGCATGCAACAGCTTCTCTTCAGGGGTCAACTCCGACTTAGCCTTAGGCGAGACCTTTCCTACAAGGATATCCCCCGGACCAACTCTCGTCCCTCTGAGCACAACACCTTCTTCGTCAAGCCACCGCACGGCCCTGTCGCCGACGTTCGGAATATCTCTAGTAAACTCTTCTCGCCCAAGTTTCGTCTCGCGTATTTCCACATCGAATTCATCAATATGCAACGAAGTATAAACATCGTCACGAACAAGTCGCTCTGAGAGGATGATCGCATCTTCGAAGTTGTATCCACCCCAGGACATGAATGCGACGAGCACGTTGCGCCCGAGCGCCAACTCACCCCCAGATGTTGCAGCGCTGTCAGTGAGAATTTGCCCCTTATCTACCTTCTGGCCGACCTTCACGATCGCCCGTTGGTTCAGGCAGGTGCGCTCATTTAGTCCCTGGAACTTCCGAAGTGGATACTCCACGTCATTCACGACGACCTTCAATGAGTCCACGTATTTCACGGTGCCAGCGTTTATCGCCCGAACGACCATTCCGGACTCTTGAGCAACCGACCGTTCCATCCCCGTCGCGATCAGCGGTCGCTCCGTGACAAGCAGTGGAACAGCTTGCCGTTGCATGTTCGAGCCCATCAATGCGCGATTTGCGTCATCGTGCTGCAAGAACGGAATCAAGCTCGCCGAAACTCCGACCATTTGCGCCGCAGCGCAGTCAATGTGGGTCACTTCATCCCGACCGACCAACCGGACGTCATTCCTATAGCGCACCAGTACTTCGCGCTCGACAATTACTCCGTTTTCGATTTTCACATCCGCCGGTGCTACCGCTGCTTCGGTTTCTTCGTCCGCTCGCAAATACACAACCTCAGATGAAACCTTGGCGGCGCTTACTCGATAATACGGAGTCGTCAGGAATCCGTAGCCGTCGACATGCGAGAAGATTGCTAGGCTCGAAATTAAGCCGATATTTGTACCTTCAGGCGTCTCGACCGGGCAAATGCGACCGTAGTGAGAGATGTGAACGTCACGCACCTCGAAGCCGGCGCGTTTTCGGTTTAACCCGCCGGGTCCTAAGGCACTCAAGCGGCGTTCGTGCGTTAACATCGAAAGTGGATTCGTCTGATCCACCACCTGCGAGAGTTCGCTTCGACCGAAGAAAAACTCAATCGCCGCAGATACGCTCTTTGGATTCACCAACGTCCGAGGAGTCAATTCGCTCGCTTCGCGCACGGCAAAGCGTTCTTGCACCGTTCTCCGGAGTTTCAAGAAGCCTTTCCGGAGTTCCTCCGCCGCGAGTTCATCGACCGTACGCAACCGCCGGTTGCCAAGATTATCAATATCGTCGACTCGAGCTGTCTCGTCGCCACAGCGGAGCTGCATTATGTACTTTAGGCAGTTCACCACATCATCGACGACGATTGCCATGACGTCCTGGCCGATTTCCTGCCCGAACTTCCGATTAATGCGAAACCGACCGACTTCACCAAGTCGGTATCGATTCACATCATGAAACCGCTCAGAGAACAGTTCACGTGCTCGATCGAGTGATGGGGGATTACCCGGCCGCAAGCGCTGATAAATGCGCAATAACGCATCTTCATGGCCGCCCGACGGATCTTCCCGGAGTGTATTAAGAATCGCCTCGTCAAGAGGACCAACCAGAACTTCGACGTGCGTAATGCCCGCCCCGGTTGCATCCTCCAGCTGTTGTGCATTGAGGGCTTCCCCGAGATCTCCGATTATCTCACCGGCGCGCTCGTGTCCGGAAGGGTAAACCAGATCCGTTGCAAGTTTGTTCGTCCCAACCTCATTAAGCTTTACGTTCTTAACTTTGTAAAATGCTCGTACCAGCGCCTCGTTGCTCCCTAGGTTCGCGTCCATCGCGCGAAGCAACATTGTCGCCGGGAACTTGCCGCTTTGATCAATGCGAACCGCAAATCCATCGCGCCGACTAACGCCGAACTCTACCCAACTACCGCGCTCTGGAATAATCCGGCAGCTAAATTGCCGCCGATCTTGCCCGTCGCCAGTTGGTATAAAGTCAACACCAGGTGACCGGTGCAATTGGCTTACGACAACCCTTTCGGATCCGTTGATGATGAACTCGCCGCCACCGATCATCACTGGTAGGTCGCCGAGATAAACGTCTTCCTCGACGACCGCACCCATACTTAGGCGCAGAGTAACACGAAATGGCATGCCGTATGTAAGTCGGAGCCTCTTGCACTCCTCTTGACTATATCGCGGCCGCCCCAAGTGAT
>CAZNMS010000355.1:0-9237 GCA_964573505.1 uncultured Planctomycetaceae bacterium
GAAGATCGGTGCGTGAGGTGTTCATACGCCGATCCCCGGCACGCGCAGCGCGCGCTCCAGCCGGTTCATGCCCATGACGAACAGGCCGATCAGGCCGACATAGCTGATCAACAGCACATTCATCATCTCGGGCACGTTGATCTCATTGATCGCGGGCGGGCACGTGCTGCTCGAAGGCGTGCCGGGATTGGGCAAGACGATGCTCGTGCGGACGCTCGCCGATTGCTTGCACGTTGAATTCTCCCGAGTGCAGTTCACTCCCGACTTAATGCCCGCCGACTTGATTGGCACGAACGTGCTGGCGGAAGCCCCCGATGGCTCGCGGCGTTTCCAGTTTCAGCGCGGCCCCATCTTCGGAAACATCGTGCTGGCCGATGAGATCAATCGCTCGACGCCGAAGACGCAGTCGGCACTGCTTGAAGCGATGCAGGAGCACTCGGTGACGGTCGGCGGTGAGACGCATCGCTTACCCGAGCCGTCCTTAGTGCTTGCCACTCAGAACCCGCTCGAAATGGAGGGCACGTATCCGCTGCCCGAAGCGCAACTCGATCGGTTCTTAGTGAAGCTCTTAGTGAAGTTTCCGTCGGCGGATGATCTCGCCGCGATTCTTGATCGCACGACATCGACGACATACCCGCATGCTGAGTCGGTCTGCACCGGCGAACGGATTCTCGAAATGCGACGGCTCGCGCGGCAGATTCCAATCGCTGATGAAGTCCGCAAACTGGCGATCAACATCGTGCTCGCGACTCATCCTGAGAACGACATCGCGACCGCAAAGGTGAAGCGCTACGTGCGGTACGGTTCGAGCCCGCGCGGAGCACAGTCATTGATTCTCTATGCCAAAATTCTCGCGGTGCTTGATCAGCGGTTTCATGTCTCGCGCGAAGATCTGCTGACCGCCGCGCTGCCGACAATGAGGCATCGCATGATTCTGAACTTCGAGGGACAAGCAGAGAACGTTTCGACCGACGACGTCATTCGCGATCTGCTTGAGCACATGCGGTGATGGTGCAAGTCGTAGCATGGGCTTCTAGCCCGTGCTGTCTTTGCTTCCTCGAACGAACTCGAACCGTTCGCCGAAGCGCACGGGATGAAATGCGATGACGCACTTGCTCCTGCTGAAGGGCGAGCGTCAAACGGACGCTCATGCATCCAAAAGGCAGCACGGACTGGAAGTCCATGCTACTTGATTCAGCTCGCTTCGACCGATGAGCCGACCGCGACGGAGTAAGAATCTCTACAGTCCGAACTGCAATGCGGGTTCTGCGTTGCATGCAATTCTTCTGACATCGAAAGCCATCAGTGTCTGACGACCTACAAACTCAATGCGTGCCGCCGGAGTTGTTGCGGCAATGTCTTTTTCTCGCGGGACCGACAGCGAGCGGTAAGACCGACGTCTCGTTGCTATGGGCCGAGCAAGCGGGAGATATCGAAATCGTTTCGCTCGACTCGATGACGCTCTATCGCAACATGAATGTTGGCACGGCGAAGCCTTCAACCGCCGAGCGAGAACGCGTGCGGCATCATCTCATCGACATCATTGATGCGCATGAGGAGTTCAGCGTCGCAGAGTATCTCGGCGTCGCTCGGGCGGCGGTCGAAGACATCATCGCGCGCGGCCGACGACCGCTCTTTGTCGGCGGCACGGGGCTTTATCTCCGCTCGATCTTGCGCGGTGTCTTTGAAGGTCCGCCGGCTGATTGGGCGATTCGCAAACGGCTCGAAGAGCAAGCTCAGCAAGCGAGCCTCAAGGGCGACGGATATTGGTTGATGCGACAGCTTGAGAAGGTCGATCCTGAAGCCGCGCTTCGACTGCATCCGAACGATCAACGTCGTCTCATTCGCGCGCTCGAAGTCTTTGAACTGACGGGCAAGCCATTGTCCGCTCAGCAGAATCAACCGCCGCTTCCGCCCGAGCAGCGCCCGCCTCATGTCTTATGGCTCGACGTTCAACGCGACTGGTTGCACGAGCGAATCGATCGCCGCGTCGATCAGATGTTCGCCGCCGGTCTGCTTGAGGAAGTTCGAACGCTGCTTGCGCTGCCCAATAAGATCAGTCATACGGCGCGGCAGGGACTGGGCTACAAAGAATTGATGGATGCGCTGCACGACGACGCGACGGCTGCTCTCAAAGCGTCGGAACTCGATGCGGCGAAAGAGTTGATCAAGACTCGGACTCGCCAATTCTCGAAGCGCCAATGCACATGGTTTCGCAACCTCGAAGAGTGCGTTGCTTTAACGGTCGAAGCGAATGAAGCGCCGCAGACGACCGCGACTCGACTTGCTCAGTTGTGCCAGTAGCCGGAGTTGTTTGAGAGGTTGCGCAATTCTATGGACTGCGGTGATTCATCACCGCTTTCCCATTCGGCGGAGCCGTCTTTGTCTCCTCAGGAACCCATCCGTTTTTGGGTACGACGGACTTGCAGTCCGTCGTTGCTCACGAAGTTCGACGGACTACAAGTCCGTCGTACCAGTGTTCCTCACCCATTGTGCCGACTCGCCCGGTGAGGAACTTCTCTCCGCCTTCAACGCACCCGCCGCAGCGCCGACTCGACAGAAAAAACAAAGAGCGGCTACGCAGCAAACCCAAAGCGGCGATGAATCGCCGCACTCCACATCGAACAACGCAACTTCAAGAGTTGTTTGAGAGCTTGTCCGCAGCTTGTGCGTCTTCGTTCGCCGTTTCGGCTTTGAGCGGTCTCTTGAGACGCTCAGTCATGTGATTCCACAACCGCAAAGAAAGCGTTGGCTCGATGCCGATTGGACTGCCGATTTCAGTTTGCTCGTGATGCATCCGCGAGCCATTGTTCGTGCCCACTTCCTCGAACCTTCTTCAATGACTCACGCGTATGTCAGCCTTCATCAAGAACTACATCGAACGTCATCAGAATCGAACGAACCAGTTGCTGCATCTTGTCGGAGTGCCGCTCACCTTTGGCGTCTCGATTCATTGGTTGATCGCGCAGGAAGGACTCTTGGCGCTCGCCGCGTTTGTCGGTGGCTATGTGCTGCAATTTCTCGGTCATGCCATTGAGGGCAATGACGCCGGCGAAATGATCCTCATCAAACGCATGCTCGGACGGCCTTATTGGGAGTTCGGTCCGAATACTCCTCAAGGCAAAGCAGAGCGTGAGCAAAAGGGGTCGATAAGTTCTAAGGCCGATCACGCTCAATGAACTGCTCGTAGCAAGGTTGACTCAGCAACTGCCTCGTTCGGGGTTAAGACTGGCAAAATTGTTACAGCAGGCTGACGAATTCAGTGGGCGGGCGCAGATCGGACAAACTCCCTGCAAGACTCGCCCGATAGGATGCGTGCCATGAACACCAAAATCTCCCTTCTCGCCGTTGTCCTGTCGTCATCCTGCTGCGGAGTGAGCTTCGCGGACTTGCCGTTGCCGCCGCTTCCGTCATCGCCCGACCCACTGGCTCGCATGGCGCAGAAGTCGGAACTGCCGCCGGTGCCGGTTGCTCCGAAAGAAGCGGTTGCACCTCCGAGCGATGACGAGTTCACGGAGTCGCTCGCAGCACTGCGTAAGGAACTCGAAGGTGTGCGTGCTGTCCGTCAGCAAACAGCCGGTACGGGCGGAGGGACCGGTGACTTCGACGGAGCATTGAGTGCGGTTCGGCAGCGACGTCAGTTGCTCGACATGCTGCAAAAGCTTGCGACGTCAGGACCGAAGAAGAACGAAGCTCGGCAAACTCAGCGCACTGACAAGAAGACTGAGATGACCGACGAGAACGAAGCGGCGTTTCAGCTCGACATTGGCGACAAAGTCAACGACCCGTTCGGGCTCGGCAAGACGTTGTACAAACTCGGCGACTTCGTACGGGCCGAGCAAGCCTTTCGACGTTGGCCGACGAACGGCAATAACGAGTGGCTGAAGAAGTACCTCATCGCGAGTTGTTTGAGGAAACAAAACAAACTGCCGGAAGCCATCACGCTCTATCAAGAGGTCATCCTCAACTCGAGCGACAACGTGCTGCAGGAATCGGCGAAGTGGCAGCTTTCGAACATGCGTTGGAAGCAGCAGATGGATTCGCAGATCAAGCGCCTGCGTGACCTGCAGCAGAAGCCCGATGTTGACGCGAACGACTCAACCGACGGGCAGCCCGCCGCCGCACCGGCGCCGCAAGGCACGTAACTGAGAAGTGCATTGCCTGCGCCGTGAATGCTCCGACGAAACGCGGCCCGCTGACTGAGCGAGACTTTGATGCAAAACTTCGCCCCCGGCCTATTGCCGGGGGCTTGACGGCCTTTGCGCATGTGCGAGTTAGTTCGAATTCGACTTGCGCAAAGGCCGTTAAACCCCCGCGACCCAGAGGGTGCCCCGACTCGGGGGCGAAGTTTTCATCTGGCCATTCCGACGCCGCTTGCTGAGCGCCCGGAGCAACCGCATTGCGACGACGCATGCGCTGCGTTCAGTCTCGCGATGGTCGAGCCGATAGGGCTCGCATTGGACCTGAGACAGCCTCCTTCATCTCATGAATGAAGTTCCGCATGCCGCGCTACCGCAATTGCGGTTCGCTCAAATCATTCAGGCTTCGAGGCTCCGTCACTGCGTCCTAAGTCAGCCGACTTCGAATACAAAGCGGCATGCACTTTGCGCTGATGTGATGATGGATGATCCGACATCACGTTCGGTTGCTCTTCCTTTGCCCGACGGTCGACTCGCGGCTCGAGTCTGCCGACCTCTTACTCGAAGCGAGATTGCTACTTCATGAGACCATTCTGCGCGTTGCTTATCGTCGGCATGCTGGCCGTTTTGTCGAATGGATCTGCTGTTGCTGAAGAGGTCACGCGAGTGTTTCTCTTTGCGGGGCAGTCCAACATGGTCGGGGCTGATGCGCATGCGGATCGGATCGACCTCTATCCCAATTTCAAAGGTGCCGGTGAGCCGCAGAGCGATGTGATTTATTCTTACATCCTCGGGAATGGCGATGAGGCATCGAAAGGTTGGGTGCCGCTGAAGCCGCTGCGTTCGTTCGGTCCGGAAGTAACGTTCGCGCGACGAGTTCGGCAGCAGACTCAATTGCCGATCGCAATCATCAAGTCGGCAGTAGGAGGCACGACGGTCGCGTTCGATTGGAATCCCGATGCGCCGGACAAAGGGCAGAAGCTCTACCCGCGAACGCTCAAACTCATTCGTGAATCGCTCGACGAATTGGACAAGCGCGGCATTCGATATCGGCTCGAAGCAGTCATGTGGCATCAAGGCGAGAACGACATGCTCGACCGCAATCTCGGCCCGCAATACGCCGACGGACTGACGAAGCTCATCGCGCGACTACGAACCGACTTGAAGGCCCCGGAACTCAAGTGGTTCATCGCCGAAGTCAGCGAGAAGGGCATTTGGGGAATGGATCATCGCAGCAACCTCAGTGTGTTGCGAAAGCAGCAAGAGCAAGTGCTGAAGGCCGATTCGTTGCTGCGCTGGGTGCCGACATCGCACCTCGCGTTCGAAGTCATGGGAAGTGGGCAACCCCATTATCACTTCGGCACTCAAGGGCAGCTTCAGATGGGTGAAGCGTTTGCGGCGGCGTATCTCCGCGAGATCGGCAAGCCGCTGCCGTCAGTCGATCGTCGCTTCAAGAACGGTCTGCCAATCGCGAAGCCGGCCCGAGTGAAACTGTTCGTGCTCGCCGGTCAGCGCAACATGGAAGGCGAAGATGCGTTCGCCTCTGACATCGCTCAGCAGCCAGGTTTCGAAAAGCTGGCTCAGGATCAAAACAACATCTTGTTTCGATACTCGTTGGGCGGCGGAGTGCAGGCATCGTCTGATTGGGAACCGCTCGGCGTTGTGAGTGAACTCGGCAACTTCGGCCCCGAACTCGGCTTCGGTGCCCACTTGCGAAAGTCGCTCGATGCAAAGGACGGAGTGGCCGTGATCAAGTTCACTCACAGCGGTGCGCAAGGCCCCGACTGGTTCCCCAATGGCTCGCCCGAGTCGCATCGCAATCTCTATCCGAAGTTCATCCGCTTCATTCGAGCGGCTCAGGACGATCTGAAGCAGCGCGGTCTTGAGAGCAGCCTCGAATGTATTTTTTGGCACACCGGCGAGAACGACACTTACTTCGGTCCCTATGCCAACAACAACGCGAAGTGGATGAAGCAGTTGATCGATCAAACGCGAACCGATTTGCAGCACCCGAACCTCAGATGGTTCATCACCGAGCAGCACCCGAAATCTCCGTGGCGCAACATCGACCGAGTGAACTCGGCGCTGCACGAACTGGCCGGCAACGACTCGGCAATCCGGATCATCAAGACGGCTGATCTGCCTCACGGGCGGCTGCACTTCGGAACCGGCGGCACGCTCCTGTTGGGTGAAGCAATGGCCGAGGCGTACCTGCGGAAGTGAGTTCGGTGAGCCCCCGATAGATGTGCTCGATTCTTTAAGGTGCCAAACTGGCACCTTAAACGTCGATCGGAAAGGTGGTCACAGATTGTGACCACCTGCGAGAAGTCAGCGTCGCTTTAAAGTCGAATTGATGCTTGAACGACTCGGCGACAATCGGTGAGTTGAGTCTTGCGAGTACGGTTCGATGGATGTCACTTTGAATTCACAGAGCTGCGAATGCGGCGAGCACTTTGAGAGATGATCGACCCATGAATGAATCACTGACCGGCACGGCTCGACTAGCGAGAAGCGTTGTCTGCGCAATGCTCTTGCTGAGTGCGTTGATCGGCGCGACGCAGGCACGCGGCGCGGATGCGGCACTGCCGGGACATCATCCGCTGACTCAGACGCAGGCCGGGAGTTTGTTGATCTCCGAGTTGCGCTGCGGGGCTTGTCATGCGGGTATCGAGCGCGGGACGGTGCCGGAGAAGACGGCTCCCGACTTGAGCGATGTTGGAGCGCGAGTCTCGCCGGAGTTCTTGACGCGGTATCTGACTTCGCCGTCGGCGGCTCATCCGGGGACAACGATGCCGGACGTATTGGCGTCGCGAGCGGAGGCCGAACGAGAGCAGATCGCAGAAGCACTCACGCACTTCTTGGTCGCTCAGTCGAAGAGTGCGTTTCACAGTGAAGCACCGCAGCAAGTTGATAGGCAGCAAGGCAAGACGCTGTTTCATTCGGTCGGTTGTGTCGCGTGTCACGGTGCGATCGAAGCACTCGATGGCTCACTTCTGAAACCCAAACGCAATGACGAAGAGGACGACGACGAAGACAAAGCGCTCGCGGCGCGGAAGGCGATCAAGCCGCTGACGGTGAAGCTCGGGCATGTCGGAGCGAAGTACAGCACGCGGTCGCTCGGTGAGTTCTTGTTTCAACCGCTGCGAGTCCGCAGTTCGGGACGAATGCCGGATATGAAACTCACTCCCGCTGAGTCGCAGGCGATTGCCGGTTATCTCATGGGCGAGCAGCCGTCGGCGAGTAAGGCGTTGATGCCCGATGCGGCTTTAGTAGCCGCCGGCAAAAAACACTTTCAGGAATTGAACTGCGCCGCATGTCACTCGCTTCCCGGTTTCACGGCGGCTCCGTTGATCGGCGCGTTGAAGAACGCGGACGCGACTCGCGGATGTTTGTCGAAGGCGAATGGCCGCGCACCTCGGTTTCAACTCGATGACGCTCAGGTGCGAGCGATCGTCGCAGCGTTGCGAGAAGCACCGAGTGCCGACTCGGACAAACTGATCGTCGCGAAGACGATGACTGCGTTTCATTGCATCGACTGTCATGTGCGAGACGACTTCGGCGGCGTGCATGACGCGCATAATTCGTTCTTCTCCGGCTCTGAACTGAAGTTGGGAGACGACGGTCGCATCCCGCCGCCGCTCACATTGATCGGGGCGAAGCTGCAGCCTGCATGGATGAAGAAGGTGCTGTTTGATGGCGAAAGCGTGCGGCACTACATGACGACTCGGATGCCGCAGTACGGCACGGCCAACTTGCAGCATCTGCCGACGGTCTTCAGTCGGCTCGATGTTTTGAAGAGCGTCGACATGAAGATTCCGAGCCCCGAAAGCCGCTCTGACCGCGAACGGGAGCGCGAGAAGTTGCTGCGTGCGGCGGGGCGAGAACTGCTCGGCGACAAAGGTCTGAATTGCATCGCCTGTCACAACTTCAATGGCAAGGTCGCGCAGGTGAATCAAGGGATCGACTTGCTGACGAGCTTCCCGCGACTGCAAGCCGGTTGGTTCAACAGCTATCTCCGCAACCCCGGTGCGTTCCGTCCTCGAACCGTTATGCCGAGCGCATGGCCGAATGGCATTGCCGCTCATAAGACGATTCTCGATGGCAACACCGATCAGCAGATCGAAGCAATTTGGTACTACCTCTCGCTCGGCACGTCAGCCGCCGATCCGTCGGGCGTGCGCGGAGTGAGCACGAAGCTGACGGTCGACGATCAAGCGATGACGTATCGCGGTCGCAGTCGAGTCGCCGGGTTTCGCGGCATCGCGGTCGGCTTGCCGGAGAAGCTGAGTTACGCCTTCAACGCCGAGACCGGAACGCTGACCGCTATTTGGCAAGGCGACTTTATTGGCGTGAATTGGAGCGGTCAGGGTTCCGGCGATTTCAATCCGGCGAGCGAACCGATCACGCTGGCGCAAGACGTCTCGTTCGCAGCGTTGTCCGACGAAAAGGCTACATGGCCGTTGCTACCGATGATGACGAAAGAGGCACGCACCAATCCGAATCCGCTGTATCCCAAAAATGTCGGGTATCAATTCCGAGGATATTTTCTCGGTCAACGCTCCATTCCGACATTTCAATATCGCAGCGGCACGATTGAAATCGAAGACCGCTCGGAAGCCGCCGGGACCGAAGAGCAGCGTCAATTGCGCCGAGTCTTGCAATTGGAATCTCCGTCGCCGCAGGTAATTTGGTTCCGGGCACTCACTGGTGAGATCCATCAAGAATCCGCCCGAGTCTTCCGCAGCGGCCGGACGCGTCTGACGATTCCTGATACCGAAATAAAATTGCGAGCCCTGTCGGATGAACCGAAGCGATCCGAATTGCTACTGCGACTGCAAGTTCCTCAAGGTAAATCCTCTTTGGAGTTTTTATATGAACCGCTCAAGAAGTAGTCATCGCATCTTGGAGTGCTCCGGCTCGACGGAGCCCTCCGACTATTGTCGTTTGACATTGATACGCGGCCCCGGTTCGATCGCAGGCATAGCTATGTTCTGCGCATCGAGTAACAACGCAAACCGCCTCGAAGACAAATACTCACAAAGTCGTTCTTGGCGGCGGAGTCTCTGTCAACTGATCGAGCAACGTGCCGCTGATTCGG
>CAZNMS010000356.1:0-9212 GCA_964573505.1 uncultured Planctomycetaceae bacterium
CCTCTGCGCCAGTCGAATTCGAACTGATTCGAACTTGCGCAAAGGCCGTCAAGCCTCCGGCACAAGGCCGGGGGCCAAGTTTTCATCACGCCACCCCGGCTCTAAGGGCACGAGGAAAAGCGCAAGTGCTCGCCACAAAATGGGCATGGTTCACGGTGAGGTTGCAGAGCCGCGCCCGTCAGGAAGCGGAATCCGTTACGAAATAGCCAAAACTCCGCTTCCTAACGGGCGCGGCTCTGCGACCCAATGCGAGACCGAAATGAACCTCGCCACATAATGATCTCGCAAAACAAGCGGCATCCATTGTGAGATGGAGGATGTAACCGATCCTACTCATGAATAACTTCGGCCCCTGATGAGAGTGGCCTCGCCAGCGAATTTGGCGAACCTCGACGCCGCCCTCTTGGCGACGATCGCCGACAACATTTTGCGGCAGCCCCCGGGTCGCATAAAACCGCGAGCCGTCAACAAACGCCCCAAGAAATACCCGGCCCTCGCAAAGCCCAGAACAAAAGCCCGGAAAGGACTTATGGCTTAACCTCGTGCCATTAGACGCGGGGGCGGTGGGACGGGAGCTTATTGGCGAGCCGTTGCGTAAGGTGGCGGCTGTTGGCAAACCCGCGCCAAACCGCATCGAGTGGCCTGAACTGCTCCTGCCGCCGATGTTGATCAATTCGCGGCTTGCACACGCTCGGACCAACTGACGTCGGTGCCCGGCTCGCGGTTAAACGTCTCAGTTCACTCTGAGCGATTTAGAACGCTGTAAGAATAGCTCCATTCTGCGACGTCACGTCGCTTCTTTAACGCATAGGAATCATCGCAATGGCCGACTCGCAGTGGATCATCAATGTCTCGACGCCGGAGTTCGAAGAAGCTGTCCTCAAGAGATCGCTCGACGTTCCGGTGCTCGTCGACTTTTGGGCGCCCTCGTGTCAGCCGTGCGTCGCGCTCGGCCCGCTGCTTGAGAAGGTCGTGACCTCGTTCAATGGCCGAGTGATTCTCGCAAAGGTCAACGTCGAAGAGCATCAAGACATCGCGATGATGTTGGGCGTGCAGTCCATTCCGCTCGTTGTCGCATTCTCGGGCGGGCAACCGATCAGCCATTTCGCGGGACTCGTGCCCGAAGAGCAACTGCGAAATTGGATCGAGCAATTCGTACCGACGCGCGCCCAAGAACTTGTGGCCGAAGCTCTCAAGCTCGAAGCAACCGATCAAATCTCTGCGGAAGCAAAGCTGCGCGAGTCGCTCGAACTCGAAGCCAATGACACAACGAAGATTCATCTCGCGCGGCTGTTGCTCGCTCAGAACCGAGACGCCGATGCGAGTGCAATCGTCGCCGAACTGGAAGCACGCGGCTTTTTGGAGCCGGAAGCCGAGCACATCAAAGATCAGATTGAACTCCGCGCGACCGCTCAAGAGTCGGGCGGGCTCGTGATGGCGCGACAAGCAGCAGACGCGAACCCGAGCGACCTCGCGCTGCAAGTAACGCTCGGCGACGCGCTCGCCGCCGAGGGCAAGCATCGTGAAGCGTTCGAAGTGCTCTTAGCGGTCGTCCAAAAGGACATCGTCGGTCCGCACGGCAAAGCGGCGAAGGAGCAAATGGTGAAGGTCTTCGGCATTCTCGGCACCGGCAACGCGGTCGTCGCTGAGTACCGACGCAAGCTCGCAACGCTGTTGTTCTAGAACACGCGTGTTGGAGAAGTCGTAGCATGGGCTTCTAGCCCATGCTTCACGGCAGCCGTGAATTGAGTACCGACATTCGATAGGCAGCACGGACTGGAAGTCCATGCTACGACGGCAATCGCTCAGCCCGTCGTTCGTTTCGCAGCCTTCTTCGTCGCAGCTTTTTTGACGACGGCTTTCTTTGCCGCCGACCGCGCGGCTTTGTTTGCGGCCATTTCTTCTAAGGCTGCTTGATAGAATGCGATGTACTTCTTCGCGGTCATGCGTTTGAGGAACTTCGCGATGACGTCGAGCGCTAAGTCTTCAACGCGTTTGAAGCGGATGCAGGACTTGCCCATATCGAGCTTCTTGCCGGCTTTGGAATAGTCCTCGCGGAACTTCGCTTCCTCAGCCGGGGAGCCGTAGAGCGCCATGCAATAGAGCGACATGAAGTTCTTTTGCGATGCGAGATTGACGAAGGGCAGAGGCTGCTTCGGGGCGCAGTGATATCCCGCCGGGAAGAGCGAGTGCGGGACGTAGTACCCAATCATGCCGTACTGCATGCCCTCTTCGAACGTGGGATCGATGTTCTTCACGATGACTTGCCGCACCGCTTCGATCATCGCACGCCGATCGTCGGGCAACTCCGCGAGATACTGCGCCACAGTGGTTGCTTTGCTCTGCACGATCGGGCTTCTTTCGTTGACTGCAATAACGACTACATGCGCTGATACGAATCGAATTCGAGGTCGAATCAGAAACGCGAGCACGGCGTCTGCAGCGATCTCAAGAAACGCAGATCGTCTCGCTACTTCCGAAACACGAACAGCGCGATGACGACAACGGCAATCACTCCGACAACTCCGATGAGCACGGTCTTCATGCGTTGCGCTGACTGAGCTTCTTGCAAGCGGCGACTCTTCAGTCGCTCTGCAATCGGGACCGATCCAATGTCGGGATTCGTCGCGTCAGCGTTCGAGTGGCGAGCTTCTGCAACCGGCTCTGCATCGAGCTTGAATTCCTGCACGGCGCCTGCGGATTTCGAAGGTTTCGAAGCGGGCGCTGCCGGCATCTCGCTGAGTTGCTCCTGCAGATCCTCGGCGTCGCGACTTTGACCGAACGAACGGAAGCCTTTGTTCTGCGACACTTCATCGGCATCGGGGATGTCGGGATCAGCGGGCTCTCCAAATGACTCCTCAGACGGAGCCGCCTCTCCGTCGTCCTCACTGAAGAGTTCTTCGAGCGACGCGCCTTCGTCGTCGCCGACCATATGCGCATACTCGTCGTCGTCCCCTTGCTCGCGTTCGTGCGGGTCGGGCTCATGACGCGAGAGTTCTTCACCGAGATGCTTTTGAATGTCTTCGACGAGTTCGCCCATCGTCTGAAAACGGTCGGCGGGTTTCTTCGCCAACATCTTTGTGAAGACATCGCCGAGCCACTGCGGGACGTCAGAACGTTTCTTGCAAAGGTCCGGGACGGGAGCACTCACATGCGCCATCAAGGTGTGAGCGACGGTCTCGCCGGAGTACGGTGCCTTGCCGCGTAACAGAAAATACATCGTGCAGCCGAGCGAATAGACGTCGGACCGCACGTCAGACTTGCGTGCGTCTTCGATTTGCTCGGGAGCCATGAAGCGAGCTGTGCCCAGCATCTGACCGGGAATCGTCAGTCGCATCGCATCGTCTTCTTCTTCGCCGTCCTCAACGCGAGCGAGCCCCATATCGAGAATCTTCACGCGGCCTTTGCGATCACGCATGAAGTTCGATGGCTTGATGTCGCGATGCACGATGCCCTTTTGATGGGCGTAATCGAGCCCCCGCGCCGCTTGCAGGATGCAACTGACGGTCTCATCGACGGACAACTGACCTTTGCGTTTGACGCGGTCGAGCATGTTCTCGCCGTCAACGAACTCCATCACGAGATAGCGGATGCGATTGATCTTCCCGGCTTCGTAAGCGCGCACAATATTCGGGTGCTTGAGCCGCGCGACGGCCTTTGCTTCTTTCTTGAAACGCTCAACGAGGCGTCGATTCTTGACGGCATCTGCCGAGAGCACTTTGAGCGCGACTAGTTTCTCTGTCGGCTTATGGCGAGCCTTGAAGACTTGCCCCATTCCGCCGGCCCCGAGCTTCTCGATGACGACATAGTCGCCGAAAATCAGATTCTTCGTCTTACCTTGCAGAGCCGCAGCGGCCTGCAATTTGGTGAGATACCCCTGCTTGACGAGATCCCGAGCGAAGTCGTCTGCCGAGCTAAACCGCCTGCCGCGAGCGAGCGACTCGTCGATGGCGCTCAGCGCTGAGCCAGCGAGTAACCCGCTGTCAGAAAGCGCTTTAAGCAGCTCTGGAATGGTCATACTCATTGGCGGTTGCGGACCTGAAGACGGGTTTGTGGGGAGAAATGATGAGCGTCTTGCGGCTTCGAGCCAGAGTAGCCTCATTGCCAGAAGTCGTCGAGCCGTTTCCATTTCCGCACGAATTTCGGCACTGAGCGAGTCGGGCTCACTACTTCGCACCGATTTGTCAGCTTCCTTCTGGAGCTCGTTCGCTGATCAAAGCGTCCTTTCAATGGGACCGCGCGTGCCGCGACATCGCGAACGTGCCGACTATCCGTCGTGACCTCATGACCGCTGCTCAGCTTGCTCGTCCTGAATGCAACGCCGATGCACGTTGACCGCACGAGCAAGACGCCTCGGATGAAGCGCAGCAATTGAGGGCCTATGGTTCGACTCCGGTTTGAACCTTTCTCTTGTTCTTTCAGTGGAGTGTCAGCATGAGGATTCGTGCGTTGTTGTGTTTCGCGGTCGTCGCGCTGTCGGCGGTTGTTGGACGGGCTCAAGATCAATGGCTGACCTTTGAAGGCGGCGAGGGACCGGGCAAAGGCAAGCATGTCGTGCTGATCTCGGGTGATGATGAGTACCGCTCGGAAGAGGCGTGCCCGATGCTCGCCAAAATCTTGTCGAAGCGCTTCGGCTATAAGTGCTCGGTGCTGTTTGCGATCGATCCGGCGACGGGCACGATCAAGCCGGACTATCAGCAGAACATTCCCGGCACTCAGTTGCTCAAAGACGCGGACATGATGGTGATGCATACGCGCTTTCGAGAGCTGCCGGACGAGCAGATGGCTCCCATCATCGAGTTCACAAACTCCGGGAAACCGATTCTCGGACTCCGCACTTCGACGCATGCCTTCAACTATGGCAAGAACAAGAACAGTCCTTACGCGAAGTGGACATGGACCAGTCAGAACCCGGCCGGCGGTTGGGGACAAGCAGTGCTCGGCGAAACATGGATCAGTCATCACGGCAATCACGGTTCCGAGAGCACGCGCGGCGTCATCAATCCGCAGTTTGCATCGCACCCGATTGTCAAAGGCTGTCAGGACATTTGGGGGCCGACCGACGTTTATGGCGTCGTCCATTTGCTGCCGACCGATCAAGTACTCGTGAAGGGGCAAGTGCTTGAAGGCATGAAGCCGACCGATAAGCCGGTCGAAGGCAAGAAGAACGATCCGATGCAGGCGCTTGTTTGGGTCCGCGACTACAAGGGCGAGACCGGCAAAGTGTCGAAGGTCATTTGCACGACGATGGGCGCATCAGTCGATCTTCAAAGCGAGGGGCTGCGTCGGTTGTGCGTGAACTCGGTCTTATGGGCGACGGGCGCGGAAGCGGCGATTACGGATAAGACCGACGTCAATTACATCGGCGAATACAAGCCGACCTTCTTCGGCTTCGGCAAGTACGTGCCCGGCAAGAAACCGGCGGACTACAAGTAAGCCGAGCTGCGATTGATTCGTCAGAGGGAATCTGAATTATCGAATGGCCCCACTGCTGCGAAGCGAGTGGGGTCATCTCATTAAGTCTTATTCGCTCATTGCTCGAATGCTGCGGACCGTCACGGCTCGGGAGTAATTGTTGTCGTCCCGTTGAGCTACGCTCCGCCCGACTCTCCCCGCCGACCTCTCCTCGACTGCTGCGTGCTTGCGGATTTTCATCATGACTTCGGAACAACTGCCCGGACGCCGCTTTGCCGTTATCGGCGGAGGCATCACGGGATTGGCGGCGGCTTATCGGCTGATCGAACTCGCCCAACAAAGCGGGCAAGCGTTTGATGTCACGCTCTTTGAAGGTAGCGATCGCATTGGCGGAGTCGCCGGAACGACGCGCATCGGGCAGTACCTCGTTGAGACCGGCGCCGACAACTTCATCACCAATAAGCCCGCTGCGGTGAAGTTGTGCGAGCGATTGGGCATCGCCGATCAGCTTCTCAAGACCGAAGCGAAGTATCGCGGCTCGCTCGTCTTGCGAGACGGTCGGCCCGTCCCGGTGCCCGAAGGCTTCATGCTGCTGAGCCCCGCAAAGATATGGCCCGTGCTGACGTCGCCGATCTTCTCGCTCGCGGGCAAGTTGCGAATGGGACTTGAGCCTTTCATCCCGCGCCGCACTGACAATGCAGACGAGAGTCTCGCCGACTTCGTGCGCCGCCGATTGGGACGAGAAGCACTCGACCGACTCATTCAGCCGCTTGTTGGCGGCATCTATACCTCGGACCCCGAGCGGCTCAGTTTGAAGGCCACTCTGCCGCGCTTCATTGATATGGAGCGCGACTACGGCAGTTTGATTCGCGCTTCAAAGGCGCAAGCAGCGCGCGAGTCGAAGCTGTCGGGCGAATTCTCGGGCAGCGGTGCTCGGTACAGCTTGTTCGCCGCGCCGCGCGACGGCATGTCGGTGATCTTCGACACCTTACGCGAGCGGATCGCGGCTGCCGGTCGAATCGTCATGCAGACGCCGGTCGTCGGATTGCAGTCGCTTGAGGCCGGTCGAACGCGCGTCTTATTGGCCGATCAGCGCAGTGAAGACTTTGATGGAGTTTTAATTGCACTGCCGGCATTTCGTCAGGCAGCATTGCTCAAGACGCTGCAAGGCGAGCCCGCCTCTGCCGATCTTGATGAACTCTGCCGCGAACTGACCGCGATCGAGTACGCGTCGACGGCGATCGTCGTCAGCGGGCATAAGCTCGAAGACATCAAGCATCCGCTCGATTCTTTCGGTCTCGTGATTCCCGCGATCGAAAAGCGACGAGTGCTCGCGATCTCGTTCTCAAGCCGCAAGTTCATCGGTCGTGCACCCGAAGGACGAGTCATCTTGCGAACGTTCGTCGGTGGCGCGATGCAGCCCGAAGAACTGCAAAACTCGAACGAGCGAATCGAAGCCATCGTTGCTGATGAACTGCGTTCGATCCTCGGTGTGAAAGGCACGCCGGACTTTATGGTGACCGTGAGGCACAACGACTCGATGCCGCAGTACTACATCGGGCACGTTGAACGCATCGCAAAGATCACTCGACTGGCAGCGGCACTGAAGGGAGTCGTGCTTGCCGGGAATGCGTTTCAAGGAGTCGGCTTGCCGGACTGCATCGACAGTGCCGAAGCAGCCGCAGCGCGATTGCTGGCGGGAGCGTGAGGCGAGCGGCATGCGTTGCTTCAATCGTACGACGGACATCTTGTCCGTCGCGGTTCTGTCACCTGAGGCAGCACATCTTGAGTTCTGTGGTCGCCTTTCGCTCCGCGAAAGTGCGTCTTCAAAAGCGTCCGGGGCAGTGAGGCGTCAATTCGTGATGATGCTTTCATTAAGACGCTCTTTCGCGGAGCGAAAGGCGACCATTGGTCTAATGCAAAGTCTCGCTTGTGATCGACGGACAAGATGTCCGTCGTACATAGACATGCCGGATGTCGTTTCTCTTACATCGAATCTTTCAGGAGTTGACTGAGTTCATGGCTGAGCTTTCATGCCCCGCACCGCGCGTCGTCGGACTGGGCGAAGTCTTATGGGATCTCTTTCCGAACTCGCGGCAGCCCGGCGGTGCGACGGCGAATGTCGCTTTTCACGCGACGCAATTGGGGGCAACGGGCATCGTCGTTTCGCGGGTCGGTCGCGATGAACTCGGACAAGAAATCGTCCGGTACTTCTCCGAGCACGGATTGGTGACGACTCACATTCAGCATGACGACTCAGCTCCGACGGGAGCGGCGACGATCGAGATCGACGAGCACGGGCATCGCTTCACCATTCACGAAGACGTTGCATGGGACCGGCTTGAATTCACTCCGCACGTGCAGGCGGTGATGCAGCAAGCGAATGCGATCTGCTTCGGCACGCTCGCTCAACGCGGCCCGTTCTCGCGCGAGACGATTCAACGCTGTCTTTGGGAAGCGAGCGATGAGTGCGTCGTCGTCTTCGACATCAACATTCGGCAGCAGTACTACGACCGCTCGACGATCGAGCGTTCGATGCAGTCCGCGAACATCGTGAAGCTCAATGCCGATGAAGTGGTGCTCGTGCAACAACTCTTACAATGGCCGGCCGCGGGGCACGACGAGTTCGCTCGCCGCTTGCGCGGGCAGTTCGGTTCGGAACTCGTCTGCATCACGCGCGCCGAGCACGGCTGCTTCGTCGCGTCGGCGGACGAGACGGTCGATGTCGCCGGGATCAGCGTGCCCGTCGTCGACACAGTGGGAGCGGGCGACGCCTTCACGGCCGCGCTGCTGATGAGTCGCCTCGAAAATTGGCCGCTCGCAGCGACCGCCCGATTCGCAAACGGAGTCGGAGCACTCGTCGCCAGTCATCCGGGCGCAATGCCGAAGCTCGACTTGCTGTCCGTCAAACGCCGAGTGCATGCCGGCGGCTAGCCTGATAACGAGAACTAACGAAGCCCTGCATCAAACCGACGAGCTTCCGTAAATCAGCATCGAGTTGCCGATCGAGCCGACTCGTCTTCATCCGCAGTCCGGCTCCTGCCATCCGTAGGAAGCTGCCTTTCAACAGCCGTCCTTTCCTGCGGATAGCAAAGCCGAACTGCGGATGTGCCTATGAGAGTCGAATGACATGTAACCGTTGTTCCAACAACCTCTGACACAAGACTCGAAACAGAGTTCAAAATCCTCAGGTTCAAGTGAGGTAGCGGCGGTACTCAATCCGGTTGCGGCGCTCGTCGAAGTGCGGCCGCTAAACACTCCGGTCAACTGCCGTTCGATGAGGCAGTTGTCGCCTTCAATTACAGAGGCATTTTGCCTTCATCTTCCTGTCTCCAATTTTCCTGTCTTCACCCGTCTTTGGATCGCTTACGGGAAAGAGAACGACAGGAAGATTGGAGACAGAAAAATGAAGAGTCTGTAATCGCGACTATACAATGGCAGCGTCGCTCTTCGGGAACTTATTGCCTTGCTCGCCAAGAAATTGCGGACTTGACTGATGACTTAAGCCCCAAAGGGGCGGGATTCGATAGCCCAGTCCGATAGGACTGGGGACACGAGTCGCATCCTTGTGCGAGCCCCAACGGGGCGAGATTCGAAACCTGCTTGCCGTCCACTAAACGCTGAACTCGTCTCGGAGTTGAACCTTCATGGCGGCTATCGAATCGCGCCCCGTTGGGGCTTTTTGCCTGCCACTTCAATCTGCGTTCCCAATTCACACAGGATCGCGGAAGCAAAAGGGCAGGGTTGCTCTATGACGCTGAAACGATTGCACGACGTCGCTCGCTTTACGGTCCGCC
>CAZNMS010000357.1:0-9202 GCA_964573505.1 uncultured Planctomycetaceae bacterium
CCCAGCAGTTCGGGCGGCAAGAACTTAAGCGCGACTAACCGCTCGCCCTTCACGTCTTCGGCTTTGAAGACGACACCCATGCCGCCACGCAGGCGCGACAGCAGCTTGTACTTGCCGATCGTCATCCCGATCTGCGGCTGAGCCGGTGCAACGGGACGCACGATCGTCGGCTCGCTCGGGCCATCATCGGCGCGGATTCCCATCCGAGGTTTCGGAGGCGGAGCTGGCGGACGGTTCGCGGCTTGATAGTCCGATTCGATCTCCGCCAGCTTCTGTTCGCACTCGGCTCGCGAGATCGCATCTTGAGCCCAGCGTTCGCGGACTAACGCTTTCAGTCGATCGGCTTCGTCTTTGGTCATGAGTGGGTCGTCATTGAGAGCAATTGGGATCAGAGAAAGGTCGGAGTCGAGGATTGTAGCCTTCATCGCTCCGCGTGAAGTCAGCCGGGCGGAAGGCGCGGTGGCTTCGATCGCCGCCGCTGTGAGCGTGGCATCGTTCTCTAAGGCGAATCTGCGGGCGTTCTTGCTGACGGCGGATGTTGTTGGCAGGAAGAGCATCCGCCCGCACTCGGCTGACTTCACGCGGAGCGATGAAGGCTACATTGATGAAATCCTCTCGTTCCCAAGCTCTGCTTGGGAACGCACCATTGGCAAGCTCTGCTTGCCGTCAGGTCCTACTTCGCGTTGCCGTCATGACTCGGTCAGTTCTCCGTGCCAACGGGCAGAGGATCCCGACGGAATTCGTTTCAGAACGGGAAGCAGAGCTTCCCACGCCTGCGTTCCCAAGCAGAGCTTGGGAACGAGAAACTCATGACGACGCTGTAATCACTGCTCCACAGCGTGCGCAGAAGGCGGCGGTTGCGGCAGAGGCGTGATTGCACTTTGGGCAGTGCGCGGCAGCCGGATTGGGCATTGGAGTCTTGAAGCCAATGCTGTCTCTTGAACCGGGAGGCACCGGAGCTTCGGTTGGCATTGGGACCGGGACGTATTCCGTCGCTGCGGCAACGGCGGTGTCGCGTTGCGTGTGCAACGCCATGCCGGTCAGTTGCACAAAGTGAGCCATGTTCTGCTGAGCGGCAGCTTGCGCGTTTGCATTGGCTGCCGCCTGAATTTGCAGCATGCGCTCGTAAAGCTCTTTCGATTGCTCGTTGCTCGCGGCTTGAGCGGATGCCGTTGCCGCTTGGATGGCGGCGGTTGAAGCCGCTTCGGCTTGATACTTCGCGATCAACACCTGCGCGAGTGCTGGTGAGTCCGCCGCCTTGACCATTGCCAATTGCTCGGGAGTGAAGTCCTTCAATGCTCCCAATTGCATTTGTGCGGCCAACAGTTTGGCGGTCTCGGGATTAGAGACCGCGACCAACGTTTCGGTCCTCAGCTCGTTCATCGTGCGCAGTCGCTCGATCTCTTGAGCATGCGCGGCGGCCTTCTGTTGCTGAGTCAGTTCCGTCGTTGCTTTTAAGCGAGCGAGTTCAAGCTCTAACTCCGCATGCTTCGCGGCAAGCTCTTGCTGCTTGCGTCGTCCTTCGAGCGAAAGGTCCTGCTCCTTCTGCTTTTGCTCGATGGATTGCAGGGCTTCCAGCGTGCTGAATTGCTGCTCGCGAATCGTCTTGAGTTTGTGGGCCTCGGCTTCGGCAGCGATGCGCGTGATGTTGGCCGTCGTCTCGGCGTCGAGCACTCGGTTGCTGGCATTGGACTCGGCGACGATGCGGCTCTCTTCGACCTTGGCTTTCGTCGTCGCGATCCGCTGATCGAGATCACGTTGGAACTCGGCATCCGCGCGTTCGACCTGCGCGTCGTAGCGTTGTTGGTCGAGTCGCAGTTGCTCGGTCAGCGTGATGGAATCGAGTTCGAACTTGCGCTCCAGCTTCTCGCGAGCGATCTCGTGATCGAGGTCTCCGAGCTGTTTTTGATACTGCCGATCCACCCAGACTTTGACGAAGGCTCGACGCGCTTCGAGGTCATGCTTTGTCGCGAGTAACTTGTCGGTCGCTAAGGCCATGTCTCGCTCGCGACCAAGCTCTGCAAGCTTGGCGTCATGAGCACGACGATGCCGAGTCTCCTCAGCCTGACTGGTGAGTCTCGCGAGGAACTCAGTCATCTCTTGCTGCGTTTGAATGCGAGCCAGTTCGTCTTCGTGCGATTCGTTATCGAGTTGCTGCTGCAAGCGGCGTTGTCGTTCGCGCAACCTCAGTTTGGCTTCATCGAGATCAAGGCTCGCAGTTGCTCGGACCAACGAGTCGCGCGACGGGCACGAGAACTGCGCGTGATCCAATCGCACGAAGGTCAGACCAAGATCCGAGAACTGCCCGCTGAGCGCTGCCTGTAATTCATCGTACAGACGCTCGGAGACTTCGTTGGGATGGTCCAAATCCGCGACTGGGGTTGAATGCAGCACGCGCCCGAAGACGGTGAGCACCGTCGGTTGAAACAGAGCGCGGACTTCATCTGCCGTGACGACTGGCGCGCCCTTCATCACGTTGCGATAGAAGTTCAACGGGTTGTTAAGTGCGACGGTCAGTGACGCGGTCACGTTAGTCTCAACATGGTCGCTGGTTCGCAGACCAGTGCAGGTCACTTCCAGGCGCTGCGAGCTGACGTCGCACACAACAGCCGCGACGGCCGCTCCGAACACGACGCTCTTCAAGCGATCGCCGACGGTCTGCAAGGTATGTCGGCCCGGTTCGAGTTCGCCGACCACTCGGCCATGCTGCAAGAAGAGCCCGCGCGTGCCTTCGTCGACATCCAAGTGCTTCGTGAAGAACGCCTTCACGTCGGCGGCCTCGATCCGCTGCGCGAAGACGCCTCGGGAACGTCCCCAACGAGTGCCATCAGAAGCGACAGGCATCGCGACGACCGGTGCGACTGGAGCGTGAGCACTCGCGCCCGAACCCGTGCCCGTGCCAAGCGGTGCGCGACACATGCCGCAGAACTTCGAATCAGCCGGCCAGGTTTTGCCACAATGCACGAAGCCAGATTGAGTCATGTTGAGCTTTCTATTGATGGGAGATCGGGATGATTGATTGTGTTGAATGTAGCCTTCATCGCTCCGCGTGAAGTCAGCCGAGCGGAGGACGCGGCAGCTCTTTCAAACCGCCGCTGTGATCGTGGTAGAGGCGGCATCGAAGGGAGTCGCTGGTGACGATCCAGGCTGTTGGAGTGCAAAAGCGTTTGCCCGCGACCGGCTGACTTCACGCGGAGCGATGAAGGCTACATTCCTGAAGAACACATTCACGACAAGACCCAGCCGAATGGCGGGACCTCATCCAGCTTTAAGCGGAAATCGATCGCGGCCTTTCTCATCGCTTTCAACACGACGGCGGGAGACTCGTGGAGCTCTTCGGCGAGTTGAGTGACTCCCAAACTGACTTCGAGCGGCAGGCGCTTGCCGATCGACTCGCAGATGCGAACGATCTTCAAGTGCTCGGCCTCGAAGTCGAACAGCGGCAGCCACGGTTCGACGCGGAAGTCATGCACTCGCGCGTGCCAACGGTGATCTCGCAAATCGAACAGCAGCAGCGACCGATAGCGATGGAAATACGAGCTTGATTGCGTGCTCTCGACGAAGTCTCGCGCGGTCTCGTCCCAACCCGTGAAGGACGCCAAACACACGACTTGCTCGTAG
This sequence comes from uncultured Planctomycetaceae bacterium, assembly GCA_964573505.1. Lineage (GTDB taxonomy): Bacteria > Planctomycetota > Planctomycetia > Planctomycetales > Planctomycetaceae > AM-0621. The sequence continues at coordinate 3,622 of CAZNMS010000357.1, forward strand.
TTGGCATTGGCACTCGGCAGCTCGGACATGGCCGCGAAGATGTCGGCAATATTACAGGGAGCGGATTCACTTGAGACGACTCGCCACAACATGCTCGGCAGTTGGTTCGTCGTTGCGTCCTGCTGCTTCGCGACGAGTTGCACGGCCGATGTCAGCAACGAGTTCGCAATGGGATCTTCATCCCCAAGAGTCAGCGCGAGCGGACGAGCTTCAACAGCGACTCGCAACGACTTGCCGGTGGCTTGATCGGCATAAGTGTCGAACCGCTCGATGGCCGCGAGCCAACTCGGGATGAAGCGTTCGAGTTCGCTCTGATGAGCCGGGCTGATGGTGACGATTGGCACCGCATTCCATGACTCGTCGATCGCAGCCACAAGCGATTCGGGGAGCAGAGGGAAAGTGGGTTCGACAGACAAGCTCGCAGAGCCAGCGAGTGCGTCCATTGTTGGGCTCGCAACGGCTGCATTCGCAACGACGTTGCCCGACTGAACGCACTCGCTCGCGCTTCGGGCTGGTAGGGAACCTGCAGGCTTCGCGCGATGACACGCTCGGCAGACGACTCCTTGCGAGCCTTCACGCCGACCGATGCCATTTTCCGTTTGAATGAGCTTGCCGCAGAACAGGCATTGGCTGGGGAACTCAGAAGCCGAGTCGGTGGCTCGATGACGATCTCCATCCCCACCGACCTTGCGTCGGTGGTTATCTGCCTCTTGGCTACCGTAGCCATGAGGCAGATAACCATCGGGACGAGCCCGATGGGGATTTGTGCCTATCGAGACCGGTGCGACGAATGATTGTGGCAACAGCGCGACAGACGGATCGCCGCGCAGCTCGTAGGTGCTCCACAACAAGTTCTCGACACCTAACTGCGATCGCACTGCTCGACGCCCTTCGCGCACCGCTTCGCCAATCGAACGGCCTGCCAAGATCGCTCGATAAAACGCTTCGACGAACGGCAAGCAGCCTTCGTCTCGCACTGGAGCCAGTGTGCCGATGAAGTGCTCGCAGCCCTGTTGCATGAGCAAGTCTGGCAGGGTGACTCGTGCGGAATCTGATGGGCACTCTGCCGAGCCGCAGGCATTGGCGAAGACGAACGCGGGAGCTCGACGAGAGCCGCGTGCAAGCAACTCTTCGACCGTCAGCAGTCCGTCTTGAAACTCCCAACCGCGAACGCCGGTCGTTGAGTCGACCTTGCCGTGACCGCAGAAGTGCAGCCACTGAGTCGAACCGAGCGTCTGCACCGCAGCCTCACGATTCACGAACGAGGTCTGCGGCTGAAAGCGGCTCATGTCCAAAACATCGCGACGACGGAACCACAAGTTCGAAATCAACTGCGACTCGTATTGAGCATGCAGCAGCTCGAAGGTTGGGTCGGCGATCAGGCCGATTCGCTTAAGGCTTTCGCTGGCCGACGAAGCTCGGCGCGGAGTCTGTAATAATTCGCCCACGACGCGACCGACCGCGAACTCGCAGCCGAAGACTTGATCGTCGAGCACCATCAATTCGAACGGCACTCGTCGCAGTCGTGCTGGCAGCGCGATGAGCACCGATGCCGGACGTCGCGTCAGGATGCATTGAACGAGATCGCGACCGAGCACTGCTTCCGCCAATTGCTGGCCAACATCGAGTAAGTCGTCGATGTCGTGTGCAGCAACCTCGCGCCCTTGCCGAGCGACGATGAATTGCAGCCGTTCGCCGAGTTGTGTGACTTCGGCAGCTTTTGCGGGAGAAGCAAACTCGCCGAGCACTCGGCCTGACTCGCGGTCGATCAACGAGGCGGTTGCGCGGTCGTTCGCGAGCGTGAAGGTCAATTGAGCGTGTGACATGTTGAGGATGCTCCTCTGAGAGACGTGCCCCGAGTCAGACAGCGGACGAAATTAAGCCCCATCGGGCTCGTCCCGATGGTTATCTGCCTCATGGCTACGGTCGTCGTAGCCATGAGGCAGATAACTACCGACGCAAGGTCGGTGGGGCCGGAGCTTATTTTCGGCAAGGTTCATCGTGAGGTAGCAGAGCCGCGCCGTCAGGAAGCGGAATTCATTATGAATCAGCCGGAAAACCGCTTCCTCACGGGCGCGGCTCTGCTACCCAATACGCTACCGAACTGAACCTCGCCTTATTTTCGAACCAGTGCCTCGGTCTCAGGGCGATGCGAAGTAGGTCACACACTCTTAAGCAGGATTCCGCGAGCAGCTTGCTGAGAAAAAGTCGCTGCCTTTGAAAGTAGCCTTCATCGCTCCGCGTGAAGTCAGCCGAGCGCAAAACGAGGCCGCTCTTTCAAGCCGCTGCTGTGATCGTGGCAACCCTTCTTCAATCGACTTCGTTCGTGACGATCGAGGCAATCGGCTTGCAAAGCGTCAGACCGCATGCGGCTTACTTCACGCGGAGCGATGAAGGCTACATTCGCCGCGATCACGCTTCCGGCTGCAGGTCGAGTTCGATGCGATCGAGCTCTTGCTCGTTGCTGACGAACACAAAGCGGTTCCGACCGATCGGGACGGACTCAAATCGCACCGGTTGCCGGAACAGCGTTTGAGCTTCGATCACCACTTCTCGCGCATCGCGGCGTTGAACTGAGACTGGTTCGGCGGGCGGCTGAGACGTCAACTCGAAAGTTACTTGGCAGGTGTTGTCGGGGTTGAGGTCGATCGTGATGCGGATCGCTCCCAACTTGGTGTCGCGAGTCGCATCGAGTGACTTGAGCAACTCTTCGCCCGACCTGGCTTGAGAGAAGATGGAACTCTCGAAAGCTCGTTCCGCTCGTCCCCAACGCATCGAATTTCGTGCCAATCGCACGACCACTCGGCCTTGATCCGCCCGAGCCCGATCGTCCAGCGTGAGACGTTGCTTGAGCAACCAGCGAGTGTGCCAACGCAGATGCTCCATCCCGGCGGGGTCAGCTTGCAGCGCGACCATCAACGCCTCTTCTTCGTCCAACGTCAGGAGTCCGTCGACAAAGCAGTTCAATTGATCTTCGAGTTCATCCGAGATCGGCGGCAGATCTTCAATGTCTTGCTGAGGTATCAGCAGCGTGGCGAGGTCCGCGAATTCTTCGGTCGATGAGGCGAGCAAGTCGGCTGAACGGACTCGGTAAAGAGCGTCGAGTGATGCTGTGGATGACATGATGGACCTCGATGCGAAGTGTGTGTTTGAGGCACCCGCAGGCAACTCATTGCGGGCTCGACCATTGATAAGCAGGAATTGCCGAAGAGCTTGCTATGGAAAGTTCGTCGGAGATGAAGCGTTTAGCCGCGAACCTCGGGGAAGCGCCGTTAACGATTTGCGATCTAGACGTCCTCGCGTAGCCGAAATCGTCAGATTTCGGGGAGTCATGCTTGAGCTGGACTCCACTTGGTAATGCCCCGAAATCTAACGATTTCGGCTACTGCAAAATCCTCAACGCGCTTCCCAGAGGGGCGCGGTTAAACGCTCAATCATCCGGCTCATCCCGCAGTTCATCGGACAGGCGTTTCCGTAGCTCGGCAACGGCTTGCTTGATGGCTTTGTCGGCCTTGTTCAAAGCCGCTTCAATGGCCGAGATCGACTTGTCGAGCAGTTTGGCCATCTCTTGGTTGGTGGGGCGTGTGTGCTCCTTCTCGTCCTGCTTTTGGAACTCTTTCCAAGCGGCTTCGAGACGCCCATGAACCCAGTGTTTGCGTTGGCAAGTTCGAGCAAACTCATGCAACGCCGCCTGAGCCCGTTGCACGTCGGTACTGATCAGCTTTCGCTCGCACTTCGGCCACTCGTCTTTGAATTGTTCCGCAGTCAGAGAACCGGCCAGCTTTTCGACATCGGAGATCGTCGTTTTTGAAACGCTCGCACTCTGCAGCGACCGGCGTTGTTGCTCGTAGTTCAACGTGATCTGGTGAAACTCGAAGGTCCGGGTTTCAACTTCCCCGCGAGCGTTCTTGAGTTTCTCGGCTTCGTCAACGCGGCGTTCCAACAGCACGGCCGTTAGCTCGACCAGCAGTTGCAGCAAGAGTGCGCGTTCTCGTTCGCTGTAGACCTGCATGGCCTGCTTGTCGCCGTCGAGCAACAGTCGCACGACGATGCGTCGCAAGGTCCAACACGATCGCTCGCCAGCCTTGAGTTGCTCGACTGCCGGTTGCAGGAGTTCGAATGGGTTGACCTGCTCAGACTTGGGCTTCGGCTTCTGATCCTCGCGGTCAACGTCGGGATCAAGCTGAGTCCCCTGAGCGAGCCGGTAGTTCTCAGTGACCTTCCGCAGATAGGACGAAGTCTCCATCGAGACACGACCGAGGATGCGGTTCTTCCATGTCCCTCGCTCAGGATCAAATTTGGCGAACGCCATCTGAAAGGCATCGACTGTGAAGACGCTCTCCCTCACGTGCTCGATGACCTTTGCCGACCGATGTTCCTGTCGGCGTCGTTCCAGCAAGCGATCGATGACGCCGAGGATGTCGCCGAGAAGCTCGTTCCAAAATTCGTTGACGAGTGACGGAGTGATCTCATCGGGAGAGCTAGGTGTAACAGACATGACAGGGCTCGGCGGAGAGAAGTCTCAGATGAAGAACGCTGCCTCGCGTGCAGCAGGAAACGGGCTCGCAGTCTGAGGCACAGCACCAAGTGCTACCAGTCAGCACCTGTCGGGAATCAGTTCAACGCCGTCCCCAATGTAGCCATCACCGCTCCGCGTGACGTCAGCCGAGCGCACGCCGAGGCCGCTCTCAACACCGCCGCTGTGATCGTGGCACAGTTGTTACATCGACGTCGTTCGTGACGATCATCGCTCTGGGACTATGACACGTTTGCCCGCAACCGGCTGACTTCACGCGGAGCGATGAAGGCTACATTCAACCCCTATCGGCCTTGTGCCGATGGTCCTGTGCCTCATGGCTACAAGCGGCTGCATTCAAGGCGTAGCGACGAGGCAGGGGACCATCGGGGCGAGCCCGATGGGGATTGGCTTTCTTCAATGTAGCCGTCACCGCTCCGCGTGACGTAAGCCGATCGCAAATCGCGGCCGCTCTCAACACCGCCGCTGCGATCGTGGCACAGTTGTTACATCGACGTCGTTCGTGACGATCAACGCTCTGGGACTATCACGCGTTTGTCCGCAACCGGCTGACTTCACGCGGAGCGATGAAGGCTACATTCATCCCCATCGGCCTTGTGCCGATGGTCCTGTGCCTCATGGCTACAAGCGGCTGCTCTCGAGGCGTAGCGACGAGGCAGAGGACCATCGGGGCGAGCCCGATGGGGATTGGCTTTCTTCAATGTAGCCGTCACCGCTCCGCGTGACGTAAGCCGATCGCAAATCGCGGCCGCTCTCAACACCGCCGCTGCGATCGTGGCACAGTTGTTACATCGACGTCGTTCGTGACGATCAACGCTCTGGGACTATGACGCGTTTGCCCGCAACCGGCTGACTTCACGCGGAGCGGTGAAGGCTACTTTGAAAAATTCGCGCGCCGCACTGCGTGCGTCGCTGGGCCTCTTGCGCCACGCCCACGCAGAGCAACGAACTCCGCTCACTGTTCCGGCACTGGACCGCCTCCGGCTACTTGAGCTCAGGACCTAGGGCCAAGCGGAAGCCATGGTAGTAGCTCAGGCTGCCGGG
>CAZNMS010000358.1:0-9185 GCA_964573505.1 uncultured Planctomycetaceae bacterium
TAGCGCAAAGGCCGTTGAACCCCCGGCACAAGGCCGGGGGCGAAAAGATCACACCCTCGGAGCGAAAGGCGACAATCACGGCAGCGGCTCTATTGAGGGATCGCTTCCTCAAGCAGAAGCGCTCGAGCGAAGCGCGTCGGCGGCGAGCCAAACGACAGCGTGCCGTCGTGATAGCGCTTCAGAGTGAACTTCGAACCCCATGCTTTCTCGGCAGCCGCTCGCAGATCGCGGTGCTCTTGATAGCCGACGAAGTACGTCGAGAGCTGAGTCGAAGTCAGTTGTGCTCGCACCCACTTGAGCGCGGCTTCGCGTTCTTCTTGAAACGTGTCGCGGACCATCAGCGACATCGCGGCGTCGCGGTTCATGCCGTCGACATGAATGGCTTGATCGAGAATCGCGTTCGCAATGCCGCGTAAGTACCACTTAAAAGCGATCAGTTTCATGAGCGAGTCGCGGTCCAAGAAACCCTCTTCCGCCATGAGTTGCTCGGTATAGACCGCCCAACCTTCGATGAATGTGCCGGATGAGAGGACCGCTCGCAGCTTGCGCGGACTTCGGTTCGAGTGGGCCAACTGCAAGAAGTGTCCCGGCATCGCTTCGTGAATCGTGAGGTCATGAATCGAGCGGAAGTTGTACTCACGCAAGAACGACTTCACTTGCTTGTCGCTCCAATCAGCCGGGATCGGCGAGACCGCGTAGTACGTCTTCTGCCCGACATCGAGTGCTCCCGGCGAGTCGCAGTAAGCGATCGAAACGCCGCGTTGAAACTCAGGCATCAAGATGATGTCGATCGGGTCTGCGGGGATCGTCACGAGATCGCGCTGCTTCACGAACTCCGTCGCCATCGTCAGCGACTTCTTCGCGAAGTCGACGATGCCGTCTCGATCGGGGATCTCGGCATAAGCCAATTCAAGAGCGTCCTCGATCACCTTTTGCTGCTGTTCCGCAGACGGCTTCTCGGGAGCGTCCGCTGCTTGCCGCTTGCCATTCTTGAGCAGCACGCCCCGCGCGATCGCGTACATCTCCGACCGCACGCGCCTGAGTTCGAACTCCGCTCGATCACGCACCTCTTGCCGACTCAGTCGACTGCCGAGCGACAGCGGCAGCTTCTCGTCGAACAGCTTTGCTCCGATGCGGAAGTTGCCATTGGCTTTCGGCTGTAGTTCTTTTTCCAGCCAAACTTGATGCTGCTCAGTGGCGGTCAAAGCCGCCGTCATCGCCTTATTGAGTCGCGTGCGATCAGCCTCATTGAGCTTGCTCAAGTGCGGCTTCACGAGATTGTCGAGGATGCTCGCCAGTCCTTTGTTCTGTTTGACGGCTGTCTCAGCATGAATCGGCGGGACGCGCTTTGCTTCGAGCGTTTGTTGAATCTGCTCATACAACCGCGGCATCGCTTCCAGTCGCGCGGCGACATGCATCAGCCGCTTCTCTACCGGCGCGAACTCGCGCGCCATCAAGCCGTAGATCGCTCCCCCGGTCATCTGCGTGTAGACGACCGGGTTCCATGCCCACTCTTGCAAGACATCGAGCCGCCACAAATCGCCGCGCAGTTGCTCGCTGAGAATCTGCAGATCGACTTGCTGATCGCGTCCGAGTTGCGAGCGATCGAGCGACTTCAGCTCATCGAGAAAGCGTTGATGAAAAGCACGCTCTCGTTGCCGAGCAGCCTCGCTGACCTCATCGAGCCGATCGTCATAGCGATGATCGCCGAGCGTCGTTGCATTGATCGGCGAGAGCGCCGGCATCTGCTCGATGTAGCGCCGCGAAATGTCTTCGAACTTCGCATTCATCGCCGCATCCTGAGCGACCGCCGACATCGAAAGTGCTCCAAACACAACCGCCCAAAACGGCATCCGTCTCCACTGCATGAAACTCTCTCCTCAAAGTTGAAGGGCCTAATTCGACAGCGCACCTTCGCGTTCCCGTAGCCGAAATCGTCAGATTTCGGACGCTTGAAATGCCTGAAATCTCACGATTTCAGCGACATGGTGCGCTGTAGATTTAATTGGCGACACGATCTGCGAGCGTGTTTGCGAAGACCTCGCTGCAACTCGCGACGCGCACCGGTTTGTAGAACGGCCGCTCTCGGCCGTCTTCTGCTCAACGAAACGCCGACGGCGACCATCCTACGGAATAACCCGTAGTCGCCTCTTCGGGAACTCGTAGCTCAGTCTCTCCGAGACTGAGCATTTTGCAGGACGAAGCTGCTTCAAGAACGCCAGTTGAACCCAATGACGAGCTCGCAGGGGCGATTAGTAAGTCGCTTCGTCACGGAACAAAGGCCGCCTCGGAGAGTCGGCCCTACGACTCAGTTCCCAACTCACACAGGATCGCGACACGAACCGAGCAACTGATATGTCAGCCGCTTGCCTGCTTCTCAGCGGGAACTAGTGGCAGGGGCGGGACGGGGATTGCGATTCGTAGGGGGCGGACAAGCTCGCGACGCATCGGTGTGCCGGCGCGAGCAAGGCTGACCTGCGGCGGTAGTTGAGACATCAATCAAACTCTGTTCGCGAGTGCCGGCCCACCAACAGGAAGCTCGCTTGTCACCCCCTACATCAAGACGTACTTCGCAAGCCTCGTCCCGCACTCACTTGCCGCACGAAGTCGGCATCGGCTGAGGTAAGCGGAATAGCCGGCGCGGCGTCGTAGTTGATGCGTCGATTGAAAGCGGCCTTCGCATAGACCTCATCAAAAACAGCTTGCAGATCAAGCAGCACCGGCGCTTCATCAAGTCCCAGTGGGATGCGGATCGTCGGCAGCTTCTTCCGCAGATAAATCGGCCAAACTGTTTGCACGCGGCGCGGCAGGCTGCGTCCCTGTGTGACGCAAGCGAGATAGTCGTACCGGCCATGCTGAATGAGGATTCCCGGCGGCACGGCGATCGTCGGTTCGCCTTGATTGAGCAAGTCGATCTCAACGAGATGCGTATCGCTCGCCAATACTTCCTCTTGCTTGCGGAGGTACTCGGCGCGGCCGGCTGATCCCTGCGTCTTGTTGGTCGGACTCAGCAGCTCGACGATCGCAATGACTTTTGCTTCGTCGCCGACCGTGACGATCTCGACGAAGCGTTCGATGTGTTGCAGAGCTTCCGGCTCAATCTCCCAACACTCTTCAACGGCAGTTGCTCGTTCATCCGCCACTGCAACGCCGCCCTCGGAGTCGAGCGACGGGACTGCGACGACCGACACATCCGGGCGAATGAACCGCTGCGGTTCTTCGATGTAGAGCCGCTGTTTCGAGGACGCGACGTACTACTCCGTCAGGTTCGCATTCAGAGAATCCATCATCCCGGCCATGAAGCGTGCGTGAAACACTCCCCAACAACGCGAGTCTTCGAGATAGGGATCCATTCCCAGAAATGGACTGAGCATTCCAACGATCCTCAGAGCGTCTTCGATGCCGCGTGAGTCGCGAAGTTCTGACGACGAGATGCAGTCACTGCTGACCCGCGCATCGACAGTTGCTGCCCGAACGAACGGCGGCAGCTCGCTCTCCGCTGACCTCGCGTCAGTGGAGAGCGTGCTCCGTGCAAATCGAAAGACGCAGCATGTCGCTGCCGATCGCTTACGGCTTTGCTGTCTTCCGCGCGATGTAGTCCTTTGCTTTCGCTTCGAGATCCGGTGAGCGAAGTCCGACTTTCTTTGCTTCGTCGAGCGCCTTCTCAAGAGGCACTTTGTCGTCGAGCACTCGATAGGCCAGCCATACCGCACCGACTCGATTGGCCGACGCGCAATGCAGCATCACCGGATGATTCTTCTTGTCGGCGAGCACCTTTCGCGCTTTGTCGAAGGTCGCGTCGTTTAATGCGGCAGGAGATTGAACGGGCAGATGCAGGTACTCGACGCCGAGTCCCTTCAAGGTCGCTGCTTCGTCGTACTCGAGCTCTTCCGTCGTCCGCAGATTGATGACGAACTTCAAGCCCTCTTGAGTCTTCGCCAGCTTGAAGTCCTCCGCTGTCGGCTGACCGGCCAGAAAGACTTTGTCGAGCCGATGAATGCGATCCACTTCGCCGAGCTTGCAGGCTTCCAAAACCGGTAGCGGCTTCGGCTCGCTCTTCGGCTTCTGCTCTTGAGCAGAGGCCGATCCGGCGGCGATGAGGCAACTCAATGAGAAAGCAAACGCGAGATGTCGAAGCATGAGTGGTCTCCAAAAAGGGCAGGGGGGGGGAGCAGCAAAGACTTGCTCGTCGCGGGGGCGTTCGGACGAGAAGGCAAGCTGCTCTACGGCAGTCGAACAACGATCTCTTCAACGGGCTTACGAGATTGGCTCGGCACGTCTTGCGGATAGCCGACCCACAACATGCCGACGACGCTGCGTTCGGTCGGATCGATCTCTGCGATGCGCAGAAACTCGGGATCGCGAGTGACTTTGCCGGTCGTCCATTTCACGCCGACTCCGGCGGACCAAAGTGCGAGGCTGAAGTTCTGAATGGCACAACAGCAGGCCGCGTAGTCCTCTTGATGCAGCACCGCATCGGATTGCTCGGCGCAAGTGACGAGAACCCAAACGGGGACACTGCTCCATTGCTTTCGCTTCTTGTCGGCGGCCTCAGGACCGCTCTTCGCCAACGTGATCTGCGCGTTGAGTTCGACAATGGCTGCGATCGTTTGCGGGCCGAGCACATGAAAGCGCCACGGTTCGGTGACCTTGTGATTCGGAGCCCAGCGAGCGAGTTCAACGGCTTCCGTGACGAGCGCGTCCGACGGTCGCTCGGGCTTGAAGGAGTGAATCGTTCGACGAGTGCGAAGCAGTTCGGCAACAGCCGGAGAGATTGAAGTGGTCATCACAGTCCTTTGTTGGGGGGATGTTGTTCGGGGGCAGTGAGTGCGCGTGCCGCTCGTTGCTGCTCGGCCTCTGCGCCGTGAGGCGGCATGCGCGACGGTGAATCGCGATTCCGTTTTGCTGAAACCGATAGTCGCCTTTCGCTCTGCGAAAGGGCGTTTCAGCTCTTGCTTCGCAAAAGCTGCCTTTCGCGGAGAGGCTGTGAATAAATCGACCCCGAGCTTGCCTCGGGGGTTTAACGGCCTTTGCACTACTCGAATTGCCCTTGATTTTAAGTAGCGCAAAGGCCGTTGAACCCCCGGCACAAGGCCGGGGGCGAAAAGATCACAGCCTCGGAGCGAAAGGCGACTATCAACAGCGCCGTTACGACCATGCGCTCTGCTCGATGCTCGATTGCGTGCGAGATTCGATAGCAGTTGAGGCCGTAAAAGCGCACGCCGTTGGCGGTGCGGTTAAACGATCCGCTACTGCCCGCTCTTAGGCGAAGACCTCTTTCAGCAGGCCCGAGCTGTCTCCGTGACGCTCGACTTCCACTCCGACTCCGTGCAGCAGCGAGAGCCATGCGTTGCACAGCGGAGTGTCCTTCGGGGCGATGATGTTGTGACCGAGCTTCAGGCCCGCTCCGCCGCCGGTCAGGATCGTCGGACAGTTTGAGAGTTCGTGCCCCGTGCGGATGTTGCTGCCATAGGCCAGTGCGATGTTGTCGAACAAGCGCGAGCCGTCGGCTTCCTTCGTCGACTTCAGCTTGTCGAGGAACCCGGCCAGCAACTCACTCTGAGCAATGTCGCGGCGCTGTGAGGCATCCAGTTTCTCACCGAGCGTTGTGTGATAGTGGCTCATGTCATGCGGATGGACCTTGATGTTAAGCGCGGTCAACAACGTGTTGACCGGCTGCCGGAAAGTCATCACACGCGTGCTGTCGGTCTGCATGGCGGCGATCATGATGTCGTAGATCAGCTTGATCTCTTCGCGCCCGTCAACGCCCGGCTTCGGTTCCGGCAAAGGCGCCTGAGGCTGAGGCACTCCGAGCCATTGCTCTTCTTTGGCCAGTCGCAGTTCGATGTCGCGGATGCCTTGAAAGTATTCGTCCAACTTCTCGTTGTCGTGCTTTGCAAGTCTGCTTTGCAGCGTCTTCGCGTTATCGACAACCGCATCGAGCACACTGCGTTTCTGAGCGAGCATTGCTCGTTGCTGCTCGATCGGAGTTGTGTCTTTAGCGAACAGCCGATGAAACGCCGCGACCGGGCCATTGAGTCCGCCGATCGGCTTTCCGCTGACGTCCCATGCCATTGAGAGGCCGGGACCGTGACCACTCAGATCCCCCGTTTGACTGCCATTGAACTGCATCGACGAGAAGCGAGTCTGCAAGCCGAGCTTTGCTGCCGCGACCTGATCGGCGCTGATGCTGTTGTGAAAGCTCTGACCGGGCTGCGCGTAACGGTTCGCTCCCGTGAGCCACATCGTGCTACCCCAGTGGCCTTCATTGGAATACTTATTCCATAGCCCTTGCACGACGCTGAAGTCGGCTTTGTGGCGTTCGAGCGGCTTCAGCCCGAGCGGCATTTCATAGTCCGGCCCCGGCTTCTTGATGTCGGGATACCATGTGCTTTCAGTGATGCCCCAACCAAAGCCCAAGAAGAGCAATCGCTTCGGCGGCTTCACTGGCTCTGTTGCCGCAGCGAAGCGACGAAAGCCGAACGAGTCGAGCACGGGCAGAGCAATGATGGCGGTGCCGGATTGCAAGAAGTGGCGTCGAGAAGATGACTTCATCGGAGTTCCAATCAGGATGAGAGAGGTGCAACGCTCGTCTGATTAGCAAGCACGGCGCGACCTCAGCAAGGCAGCCTGCGTTACGTAGTTCGATGACGAGCACGGCAATGCTCTCGGACCGACGAGGGGCTTGCGCGACATCAAAAGACTGTTTCCGTATGTCTCCGACCAAAGTCATTGCAGCAGGCGCTTTTGTTGTCCCGTTCGCGATGACGAATTGCGAAGTTCCAGATGGCGCGCGGGGCGTGCCTGCGACTCTTGGGGAGCACATCGGTTTTTGGGTACGACGGACTTGCAGTCCGTCGCTTCTCACGACCTTCGACGGACTACAAGTCCGTCGTACCAGTGTTCCGCACCCATTGTGCCGGCCCGCCGGGTGAGGAACTTTTGTCGGAGACATCTTGGAGTTGAGCAGTGCAGGCGATGTGAATGCCGACGGGCTTGATGACGTCCTCATGTGAAACGGCCTCGCGAACCTGAGTCGGGAGCCGAATTCGCCATTGAACGGCTCGGTCGATTTGGTGTTTGGAAACACCACAAAGGGATCGACGATCGATCTCACTCACCCGACCGCTCCCGGCGTCATGAGTTGGCTCGGATCGCACCCGTATCAGTTCATTGGAGGTAGCGTCTCTGAGGCCGGCGATGTTGATGGCGATGGCTATGGCGACTTCTTAGTTGGATCGAGTTTTCTGGATGGCATTTATGGGCAAGGTTCATCTCAGACTCGCGTTGGGTCGCAGAGCCGCGCCCGTTAGGAAGCGGCTTCTTGGCTTTTTCAAAATGGGTTCCGCTTCCTGACGGCCGCGGCTCTGCAACCTCACCGTGAACCATGCCCATTTATGATGTTGCGACTGCGTATTTGGTCTATGGCAGAGACTTCCTCACGGGCCAACCGAAGCAAGGCACTGACGAGGACGAGACGTTCGTTGGCACCGACTCGGGAGCCGCGCTTGTTGGTGGCGGCGGCAATGATCGTCTGATTGTTGGGGCGTCGGGTTCGGCATCTGGAGGACGCGGCGACGACATCATCGAACTGCAGACGGATGGCAGTCGTTACGTCGGGCCGAGATTGGACGGCGGCACGGGCTATGACGTTTTGAAACTCGGTGAAGGTGCCTCGCTGTTCTTAGGACCGCGAGTCGGACTGACGGCCGAACCGACCAACATCGAAGAGATCGACATGCGCGGGAATGGTCCCGGAGTTCTCGCGCTTCAAAAGTTGGCAGTGCAGCGACTCTCGCCCGATACGAACACGCTTCGTATTCGCCGAGATGCCGAGGATCGAGTCGACGTGACTGACTTTGTTTGGTGGCTGGATGAAGCCGCTTCGACCGACGAGGTCATCGTCGTTCAGACAGCGGGCTTTGCTGTCATCACCGAACATGAAATTCGGCTCGGAGTAGGCGGGGGCGACAGTTTTTCGAACGTCGACCTCATTGAAGTGTTTGGCAGTCCAAACACGGACAACATCAACGGCTCTTCTTCGCCCGTGCCGTTGCGGATGTTCGGCAACGGCGGCAACGACACGCTGTTTGGGAGCGACTACGCCGACACTCTTGATGGCGGCAGAGGTGACGATTTCGTCTTCGGAGGTAACGGAGATGACATCGTTTCAAGCGGCTACTACGGCCGCGACACACTCGGTGGAGGAAGCGGAAACGACATTTTTCGAAATGGCTCTGTCCCCGCAGCCATCTACGAGTTGGTGACCGAGAACGTCACATTGCAGACGCTGCCCAGTGGTCGAACAAAGCTCACGGGAGTTGGCGACGATCGGCTCAACGGAAGCTTCGATGCCGCGTTTCTCATTGGCATCGGCTCGCGACACACGATGGATGCGCGGGAGTTCGCAGGTTCGGTCACTCTGCTAGGAGGCAGCGGCGACGACTACTTGCTCGGTTCTCGTCAAGCGGACTTCATCGCAGGGGGTAGCGGAAATGACACTCTCGTTGCTCAGGATGGTCGCGACACCTTGTTTGGCGAAGACGGCGACGATCGTCTGGTCGGCGGGCCGACGGGAGTGGTGCTGCAAGAACTCGCTCAAGGCGAGCCGCTCACGCTTTGGTCGAGTAACGGTCGCACGCGATTGACTGGGCGCGGCAACGATCGCCTTGTGGGCACGTTCGTCGGCGCGTTCTTGATTGGCGGCGACAACGTCGACGACGTGCTCGATGCCTCAGGCTTCGACGGGTCCGTCACGCTGCTCGGAGAAGGCGGCAACGATCTGCTCATCGGCAGTGCTCGAAGCGATGTGTTTTTTGGGGGTAACGGAAATGACACTCTCATCGGCCTCGCGGGCAACGACCTGCTTCGCGGAGAGAGCGGTAACGACGTGCTGCTCGGACGCTCCGGCGACGACTCGATCTTTGGCGGCAACGGCGACGACCTGATGTCGGGCGGAGGCGGCCTCGACATCTTGAAAGGCGGCCCCGGCAGCGATCGCTTGCTGCTCTCAACCGACCCGCAATTCGCGTTGCTCAACCCCGCAATCTCAGCCGCCCTCTTCGCCGCCGAACCGCATTTGCTCAGCCCGATTTAGCTGGCGAGATCGGACCTCTGACAAACGGTCGCTTTTCGCTCCGAGGTTGTGATCTTTTCGCCCCCGGCCTTGTGCCGGGGGTTCAACG
>CAZNMS010000359.1:0-9165 GCA_964573505.1 uncultured Planctomycetaceae bacterium
CGAGTTGACCTCAACAAGCGACGTCACGACCGGCACCGACTTCATCTTTGCGGATCTGCCGGTCAGTGACGTGACGATCAACCTGACGGCAAATCAGAAGGCCGTCGTGCAGACATCGAGCGGCAATTTGCAGGTCGTCATTGATGATGTGATCGACGCGTCGTACTCAACGATTGCAGCGGCCAAAGTGCAGAGCATCACGATCAATGGCGGCACCGGAGACAACTTCATTGACCTGCGCGGAGTGACGAGTGCTGCATTCTCGAATGCTGGCGGAGTGGTGATCTCTGTCTCCGGCGCAGCGGGTAAGGACACCATCTTCGGCAGCGAGTTTGCTGACTCGATCTTCGGGAATGAGGGCGATGACTCGATCGACGGCGGCGCGGGCAATGACTCGCTCGATGGAGGACTCAATAACGATGCCCTCACTGGCGGCTTAGGCAACGACAGCATTCTCGGAGGCGGCGATTCAGACACGCTGTTCGAGATCGCCAATGCCGACATGACGATCACCGCGACGGAGTTACTTGCGGTCTTAAACGCTCGGACGCCGAGTGCTTTTTCTTACACGGACACGCATAGCGGTCTTGAGGCCGCGAACCTGCTCGGTGGCGCCAGCGCGAACATCTTGCTCGCCTCGGGGGCGAGCTTCGGTGTCACTCTTCGCGGAGCTGCGGGCGACGACACGATCACAGGCAGTTCGCAGAGTGACCGGCTTGATGGCGGTTCGGGCAACGACATCCTCAGTGGAGGACTCGGCAACGACGTGCTGATTGGCGGAACGGGCACCGACCTGCTGCGCGAAGTTGCCGACGTCAACTTCACGATTACGAACGACGCGTCGTTCAATGGCGCGTTGACCGGAGGGCTCGGCACTGATGCGCTGACCTCCGTCGAGAGCGCCGACCTCACCGGCGGAGTGTCCGCGAATCGCATTGATGCGTCGGGGTTCTTAGGCACCGGCTTCACGCTGCTAAATGCAGGTGGAAATGGAGCCGACACACTGATTGGCTCGGCAGGCGCCGACATCATCACTGGAGCATTGGGGACCGACTGCATCTCGGGCGGTGCCGGTAACGACTTCCTCTATGGCGGCGGCGGGCGCGACACGCTTGATGGCGGCCCCGGCTCAGATCGCGTCTTCGGTCTCGGTGCGAGTGGAGATGTCGTGCGCGGCGGTGAAGGCGACGACACCGTCTCCGGCGGCACAGGCGATGACTCTGTGTTTGGCGATGACGGAAACGATCGAGTCGTCGGCGAAGACGGCAACGACACTCTGAAAGGCGGGAATGGAAATGACTCCCTCTTCGGCGATGCGGGAGTGGACTCGCTGCAGGGAGAAGCCGGAAACGATCTCATCTCCGGCGGTGCGGAAACCGACGCCTTGCTTGATGGCGGTGCTGATACGGACCGCGTTGCGGAGATCGGCAACACCAACTTCACGCTCGTCGGATTGCGATTGAGTTCATCACTGACCGGCACCGAGACCGCGCTGAACGTTGAGCGTTTCGATCTGAGCAGTCAGGGCAACGCGAATCGGATCGATGCGTCGCAGTCGTCAGTGCGCGTGATTCTCAACGGCAACGGCGGTGCTGACACGTTGATTGGCAGCCCCTTCAACGACTCGTTGTTTGGCGGAGACGGCGACGACGTGCTCACGGGCGGAGCGAGCAACGATCTCATCGACGGCGGCACTGGCAATGACTTCTTCTACGAGAAGTCCAACGCCAACGTGACGATCAACGGTCTGCAAGTTGTCTCGACAACAACCGGCACCGAAACGCTAACCGCTATTGAACGCATCGCACTTGTTGGCGGAGACAGCGCGAACAAACTCGACGCGGCCTTAGCGAGCCTGCCCGTGATTCTGATCGGCGGCAAAGGCAACGACACGTTGATTGGCGGCAACTTGAACGACGTGCTGATGGGCGGTTCAAGAGCGGTGAATCCTCAAAGCTCCGGCGGCGACGGCACGGACTCTCTGACTGGCGGAGGGGGCACCGACACCTACGACAACGACCCGCTCGATGCACGCTCAACTCTGGAAGCCAACGAGACCGCAGCCACCATCGCCGAAATCTTCGCAGCCCTACCGAGCTGGCTCGATCTGATCTGAAAGCCCCCCATTTTGGAGTGCGGTGATTCATCACCGCTTTGGTCTTCGGCGGAGCCGTTTTTGTTTTTGCATTCCGGTCTTCGTCGCTCGCACTCAAACCGAGCGCGACAACGAGTTGATCTTGCGAGTGTTTCCGTGCTCGCTCTGTGAGAGACAAGAAAGAAGACGGCTCCGCCGAATGGGAAAGCGGTGATGAATCACCGCACTCCAAAAAGGCTTCGCGCGCAGACACTCGCCGAAATCAGTACTGGAGTTGCGTGCCGAAGTAGAAGTTGACGCCAGGCTGATAGACCGAGAGGCCATTGGCAGAGCGGAAGTCGAAGTGTTCGCGATAGTTCTTGTCGGTGAAGTTCTCGACGCCCGAGACGAACGACAGATGATCGTTGACGAGCCAATGCGTTCGCAGGTCCAACACCGTGAAGCCGGGCGTTGTGGATTCCAGCAGGCTGCTCGCGACTCGGTCTTGAGCCCCCACCATCCGCGCCGCGAGTTCCACATTCCACAACGTGTCCCACAAGTGGCCGTTGAAACGCACGCCCGACCGAGCCATTAGCGGCGCGATGCCCGGCAGCGGTTCGTGATTGGAAAGCGTTGCTCCGGTGTTGCCGAACGTGCCCCGCGCCACTCCGGCAACTTGTTGGCTCGCCGCTGCTCCTGATGCTTGTTGTGTGGCGAAGTTGCCGTTGCGAGTCAGATCGTTGCCTTCGACATAGTTCACCGTCGTGAAGACCGAGACCCACGGAGCGACGTCGTACTCAGCATTGGCTTCGAAGCCATACAGAGCAGCAAGGTCCGTATTCACATACCGCAAGTTGACTTGCTCGATGTCGCCAAATGGCGGGCCGCGACGAACGCTCATGGCCTCGAACGTGATGCGGTCGTTGACCCACGCATGGAAGCCAGTAACGCCGGCTCGGAAACGCTCGTCGTCATATGCCAAACCGAGATCAATCTGCGTGCGACGTTCGGGGTTCAAACGCGGGTCGCCGGTGACCGTGTTGAGTCCGTTCTGCAGCAAGAACATGAAGGACTCGGCGGCGTAGAGCTCAGTCAATGAGGGCGGTCTTTGACCGTGTCCGACCGCACCGGTCAGCGTCCAATTCGAGTCCAGTTCATAAGCCGCAGTCAGGTACGTCGACCACAGCCCAAAGGACTGATCAAGGTCGTTCGTCCCGAGAATGCCGGTGTAAGAACTGCTACCCGTGCCGACGCTTTGCAACCGCGCCATCTCGTCCACGATCTCCGTCGAGACGACATCGGCTCGCACGCCGGTGGTCAAAGTCAGTCCTTCAATCGACGTGTCACTCAGCTCGGCCAACAAGCCGGGATTGACGGACACCGAACGCGGAATCGGCGAGTTCACGTTCGTGAAACTGACTTGGCCGAACCGTCCGCTCGAAATCTCGTCGAGCCCTTGCCGCACGACTCGCACGTCAGCACCGACCGTCAGTTCGCGATCGGTGTCGAGCTCCCAAACGCTCTTGGCGCTGCTGCCTGTCGAGAGCGAGTCCACATTGGTGACGCCGCGATATCGAATGACATTCAAGAACGGAAAGGTCTGCCGTTTCGCCGGAGACTGAGCGTTGCCCTGCAAGCGGGTCTCGTTGTACCACGTTTCCAAAACCAGCTTATCGGCCCATGCAATGCCGCGATCGGTCCATGTAGCTTCAATTCCATTCGTTAGCAGCGAATCCAAATCGAACGCTTGGCCGGCGAGTTCGACATCGGTCTGATCCTGATGCAGGTAGATGACTTCCAAATTCTTGTCGTCGCTGAAGTCCATACCGACCGCCACATCGAGATCGCGCGACTTGTAGCTCGATGGAATCTGCTGCCCGTTGCCCGACTTGTAGTCCGTGCCCGTGCGCTGCCCGTAGCCGACTCGCGCTCCCCAGTTCTCGCCCGCGACATAGCCCGTCTGACGGCCATACCACTGCTCACCATTGCTCTGATAGTTCAAGCTCGAAGACCCGCCGACGTCGGTGCCCGACTCCGATCGCGCCGTGCGTTTCAATTGGAAGTCGATGAAGTCCGAGCCCGGTCCATACAGCGATGAGTAAGGCCCCTTCACGATCTTGATCTCGTCGATCAACTGCGAGTCGATCTTGCTGAGCATCGTGTCGAGGTCGATACGAGCCGGCACCCAGTACGAACCGGAGGCAGCGACTTGACCGACTCGACTACCGCGAATGCGCGGGTCGCTGATGATCGGATTGCGTTTCTGAGTCGTGACTGCCGAGCTATTCGTCGACGCGCCCAGCAAGCTGCCGGAGTCGGTTGTGTTACGCACTCGCGCTTCGATGCCGAGCACTTTGTCCGACGAACTGGCTCTCGATGCGATCGCTCGATCCGTCGGCAGATTGCTACGCGGAGCACCGCCTCGAAAGACATTGGCGGTCGTCGTGCTCCCCGGCAGAGCGAGGCGCGATGAGTCTGGCTGCATCAGCAATGGAGGCAACGGAGCAACCTCTTGGCTCAGACTGAGCGACGCCCAATAGAACTCGGCATCAGTGCTCACGCCTTGCTCGGCGATCTGCTCCAAGATCGCCAATCGAATCGCGACTAAGTCCTCGTCGGTCACATCATGTTGCTCCGTGCCCGGAGTCGCATCAGGAGCCTGCGCGAATGAGACGCCTGCCAGCACACCGCTCCAACAAGCGACACCGCAAGCCGCACGTCGCAGGATCCGGCCAGCACATAAGCGAGGGGCAAGTCGAAAGGACATCATGTCACCGTTCGAGAACAGGTCGTGCAGGGCAGACGTGAAACAGCTCGCGACGCATTGAGCGTCTTGACCACTGGCTGAGTTGCTCTGCAACTCGATGCCTCAATGCGGCACCGCTTGCTCGCGAGTTTCCGCCGTCGAGACGCACGGCGACTCGTCTTCCAAACATCCCCGACAAGTGCTGTTCAACTTCCATCTCTTCGGGAACTCGTAGCTCAGTCTCTCCGAGAATGAGCATTTTGCGGGACGAAGCTGCTTCAGAAACGCCCGTTCGAATCCAATAACGAACTCGTAAGTGGCGATTACTAAGCCGCTTCGTCACGCAACAAAGGCCGCCTCGGAGAGTCGGCCCTACATTTCAGTTCCCAACTCACACAGGTTCGCAATACCGAACCGAGCAACTGTAGGCGAGGAATCTCTGTTACATCCTTGCCTGCAGCGACGCGTTTCTTCGACAGCACACCTTCGCGCTTCCGTATCTGAAATCGTCAGATTTCGGACGGATGAGATGCCTGACATCTCACGATTTCAGCAACTTGGCGTGCTGCGAATTGACCGCCGGAGTCGTTCCTTGTCGCAAATGTCTCATCGCCGCGACTCGCATCATCGGCGGCCTGCGGCAAGCACTTCACGCCGATTTCACAACATGTCGGTGAGTGAGCGGTCTTCGTTGGACTAAGCCGAAAGGCTTCGCCAATCGGTAGAGCAAACTAGCGACTCGCGGCTTACAGCTTCGCCAATCGTTGCAATCGGAGCAGTCGGGGATTGCCGGGCGAGACCTTCTCCAGTTGCTCGCGACCGTGCTTGAGCAACTCGTCGGCAGCTTCTTGACGCCCATGATGACGTTCGATGACCGCACGAATCAGAGCCTCTTGCCCGCGCGGCACTGCTACGGTCTTCGAACCTTGCTCGACACTGCGCGCCGCCTCGTCCCACTGACCGGCTTGAGTCTGAGTAAACGCCAGATCGAACCAGTAGTCCGCGTTTGTTGGCGCGCTGCCGAGCGCTTGTCGGAAAAATTCCATCGCTCGTTCCGGGTGCCGAGATTCCGGCGATAGGCCATAGGTCAGCAACCAACCAAAGTGATGCAGCAAGTCGGCAGACTTCGGCAAGGACTCGCGCTGCTTGATCGCGGCTTGATACTGCGAGGCCGCTGCGTCCTTGTCGTCGCGCGACCATGCATCGTCTGCCAGTTGCAGATGCAGCCAAGCAACAAGATCCCCGCGATGTGCCGACGGATTTAAGTCAGACGACGGCTCGCTCGACGACGACTTCAAGACGTCGAGCGCGCGGCTCCATAGGTCGCGCGCCTTGTCGTGATCGTCGGCCAACTGAGCGACCTGAGCCCGCAAGTACAAACTCTCGGCCAATCGTTCGCGATAGCTCGGCACGTTTGAGAGTTGGGTGATTCGCTCGGTGAAGAGTTCGATGGCTTCATCAAGCTTGCCCGCCGCCAGTTCGTACTCGCCCGCATCGCGCAGCACTTCACCGAGGACTGATCGAGCCGAGGCGTCTGCATCGGAGTAGTCGACCACTTCGGGATACTCATTGACCAATCGCACGCACTTGTTGGTGGCGTCGATCGCCAATGTCCGCGCTGCGGGGACATCGCCCGAACTCAACTTCACGTAGGCCAGATTGAGCAACTCGGTCGCGAGCTGAAACTGATACTTCGGGACTTCCGGCCGCGCGAGTACCAGTGCCTCATACGCCTTGATCGCTTGCCGCGCAGACGGCTCGGAGTCGCGACCGAAGCCGCGCTGGATGTTGCTGAGCAGCACATGGCTCGAAGCCAATCCTTCTAAGTACAGCGGCACATCCGCAGCATCGGCATAGAGGTCACTCCAAATCGCGATGGCTCGCTGCGACGCCTTCTCGGCACGATCAAGCTGACCGAGCTGCTCTTCCACGAGCGCGAGTTGATCACAACTCTGCGCCATGCTGACTCGACACTCTTTACGCAGCGCGACGTCGGTTGCGTCTCCGTCGAACGAGGCCACGCGTTCGAATAACTCTTGAGCTTGCGAGATGTCTTGCCCGGCTGCCTGAAGACGACCTTGCTGCCGCTGCAACTGAGACCGTTGCAGTAACAGATTGCCGCGCGTCGCCAAGACTGCTCGGTCTTCTGAATGGTCAGAATGTGCGAGACCAGCCGCGACACTCGCTTCGGCTGCGGTGTATTGGCCTTGCCGCAAGAAGCACTCAGCCTGCTTCGAACGGCTCGTGATCAACGCCAATGTCGCGGCGCGTTGCAGATCTTTTCGTCGCGCCGATCGAGCCAGCGGCTGAGCCAATTCCGCCGCGCTCTCGAAGGCGGCTTGAGCTTGCTTGTGATCCGTCAACAGCAGTCGCACATCGCCCAGTTGCAACATGGCTTGCGCGCTGGCCAACTGCATGTCGGGATCGTTCGAGCGATGCTCATTGAGTTCGCGATAATGCTTCGCCGCCATCTCCAACAAGTTCTGCCGAACAACCTGCAAACGCGGAAAGTACTCTAAGTCCTGACTGATACCGGTGAGTTGTATGATCGCCGCCTGCGACTCATTGAATCGCTGCAACGCTTCGGCATGAGCGAGTGCTTCTTGTTGCCACGAGCGATAGATCACGACGCTTGATACAGAGATAACCAGCAGCACGGCTGCGGCGAGTCCCCATGCCACGCGCTTCAACTGCCGAGCCCGCAAGCGTTGCGCATCGCGTTCATCCTTTGCCGCGCGAATCCGCGCCAGCAACTCCGAGTGCTCCGGAACGGTCTTATCAAGTTGTTCCGACGCCAATTCAAAGTCACCCCGCGAGAACGCCATCCGAGCAAACGCCAATTGAGCCGCCATCAAACCGTGCTTCGCCCGTTCGTTGTCCGCCCATAACTGAAGTGCATTTCGAAAGGTCGAGATCGCTTCATCGAATTGCCGGTACGAAGATTTGGCTGCATCCATCTCATTGTGTGTACTAATTGCGTCACGGCATTCGGCTTCGGCAAGTTCCGTCAAACGCAAACTCTCAGCATGTGTCTGATGCTCGCGTAGTGCGGCTTGAAACTCTTTGACCGTCGCAAAGCGATCCTGCGGCCGAGTGGCCATGGCGCGATACGCGATCTTCATCAAGCCATCATCGCGATCGGTCTTCACAAACACATTTCGTTGGACACTGTCCAACACTTCTCCGTAACTCTGACCCGAGTGCGGTGCTTTGCCCGTCAAGATTCGGAACAGTATTGCTCCCAACAAATAGATATCACTCGCCGGCCCGATCTTGGTGATGTCGCCAACCGACATTTCGGGAGCCATGTAACTCAGCGTACCTGCCGTCCCTTTCGCATAGGGTATGTCCTTTTTTGCAAATGATTTCATTGGGTAAGCGAGTCCCCAATCCGTAACCAGCACTTCGCCAAACTCACCGATCATGATGTTGTCGGGCTTGAGATCGCGATGCACGACTCCCCGCGAGTGCGCAAACGCAATCGCATCCGCCGCTCGAAGCAAGACGTCGATATCTTCCGATTCGATGCGCTTCTTGATTTCAATGGTTTCCGGTTCGCCCCGGCTCTTGATGATCTGCTCCCACGACTGTCGTCGGACTTCCTTCATCACATAGAAGACTTCACCGTTGCGTTTTGTTCCGACGTCATAAATTGGAATAATACCCGGATGTTCCAGATCCCCGGTAATGACTGCTTCGGCGACAAGTCGTTCTCGTATGTCGTCGTGATTCTTGAACTTCGGCTTGATGACTTTCAGTGCCACCGTGCGGTCAATGGCAACTTGTCGTGCCTGATAAACGATGCCCATGCCGCCTTCGCCGAGTTTTTGCGTGATTTCATACTCGGCGACTTGACCTGCTCCGCGATCACCTTGCCACACCTCGCGATGGCGCAACACCACACTTCCAAAAGACATCGTCATTGAAGGTGATTGCATCGTTGAGGATGTTGCGGTTACCGATGGCTTCGACGCCGACTCAAGATGTATGTGCTCAATCTCGTCCTGTGCCTCCATCGCGACAGTGGCATTTGGATCTTGCACATCTTCCGTTTGACTCGCGGGTTTCAGTAGGTCATTTGATTCGCGGGCTGTAGCTGGCTCCTCAGTCGGACTTGGCGCTGTCATCGACTCGCGAATTGCCGGGGTCTGATTTGCATCACGTGCTGGACTTGAGTCTTGAGACGGAGCTTGGTTCCGATCTCTGAAAGTCGTCGTCGGTGAATTTGCTTCTGCGTTGGGAACTTTCCGAAGCCGTTGAGCAATGGCGGCACCAATACAAAATGGTTCCAATTCCTGAGCGAGTTGCAACGGATACTCATATCGTTCATCTGGCCGCTTCATCA
>CAZNMS010000360.1:0-9151 GCA_964573505.1 uncultured Planctomycetaceae bacterium
CACTGGTACGACGGACTTGTAGTCCGTCGAACGTCGTGAGAAGCGACGGACTGCGAGTCCGTCGTACCCCAAACGGATGTGTTCCTCAGCAGAGCGATTGGGCTACCGAAGAGCTTTTCCGAGCGTCGTACCATTTGCTTCTAGCTCGTGCTCAACGGCAACCGTCACGCGATCGCGACCATCCAGAAGACAGCACGAACTGGAAGTTCATGCTACTCGGACAGCCTCATAGGCGACGCGCTTCGCCATTTCGAGGCCGGAACTCACGAACCTGCGAGGCCGCATCGGGCTCTGCGTGCTCGTTCGGAAGGTAGCCGGATACGGTTCGCTGGGTCGCAGTGCTAATGCGATTCTCGTTCGCGAGATGAGGGTTCGAATCCTTTGCCTTCCGCTGAGCGAGCTGCGGTGCAGCTTCGTTCGCGATGATCCCGCTGATGACTCAAGTCCATTCAGCCGGACAAGACGAACGCCGACACACTCGGCTCGATCGTCTGCTTCTTCCTCTCTTTACCCTCAACAGCAAAGGAACTCGCATCGTGACCGCCGTGCTGACTCGCCCAACATTGGTACTCAACCGGAACTGGCAGCCGGTCGGCGTTGCTTCGGTAGCGCGATCGCTCACGCTCGTTGCGGCCGAGCGAGCACGCATCGTCGATCCTGCGGACTTTCAGCAATACACATGGGCCGATTGGTCGCAGCTCATCCCGTCTGATGACGAGCCCTTCTTGCAGGCCGTGAAGTTTCGGCTGCGAGTCCCGGAGATCATCGCGCTGACGGACTACGACCGCGTCCCGGTAAGTATTGTTACCTTCAGCCGACGGAACCTCTTCAAGCGCGACCGCTACATGTGCCAGTACTGCGGCGAGCGACCGGGCAGTGAAGCTCTCACGATCGATCACATTGTCCCGAAGTCGCGCGGCGGAAAGAGCAACTGGGAGAACTGCGTTTTGGCCTGCATCGACTGCAACGGTCGGAAAGCCAATCGCACCCCGGATGAAGCACGGATGCCGCTGCTGAAGAAGCCGGTACGGCCGAAATGGCAACCGCTTTACGCTCGGCACGACGTCCGCATTGAAAGCTGGGCGAAGTTCGTCAGCGAGGCGTATTGGACGATCGAACTCGAGTCGTGATGTCTGCGGCAACGTCCCGAGAGCAGCGAGGTTCTATGTACCGGGGTCGGGTCTACGAGATTTCGAAATTGGGCGGCGGATGACTTCGTCAGCGCGGGCACGCATCCCCGCCCAATTTCGAAATGTCGTAGCCCCGACCCCTCGCTGCGCAGCCGTAGACGCGGATGTCATAAATCTTACTCACCTGCGACTCATGCTACGAGTTCGCGATTTGTTGCCGGCTTGCGCATTGTAGGACTCATTACATAGTCGCCTTTCGCTCTGCGAAAGGGATTTTCTCTCGGGGCTTTTGCTTCGCAAAAGCTTCCTTTCGCGGAGCGAAAGGCGACTATCGGTTGCAGCATCGCCGCGTCGATTAACCGAAGCCTCTAACGGCACGCAGTCGAACTAAGCCGCCGTGCCGTGCGTCGAGCGTTGCAGCAGCTCGAGATCACCGGGCTGATTCGGGATCAGGCAGAGATAGACCCACTGGCCCTCTTGCCATGCGACGACCGCAAAGGGCTGCCCTTCAAACGACGGATAGCGCGGCGAAGCAATCGCAAAGCGATCCGCAGCCGGCGGCGGCGAGATTCGCTTTGCCGGAATCGCGACGAGCACTCCTTGCACAACGTGCCCGCGATGCGTGTCGAACTGGAAGCGTCTCAGCATCGCCTCATGCCCCTTCCGGCCGTCGAGATCTTGTCCGAAGGCGCGCGAGTCGACGCTGATCGCTGACCATTCAAACGGCTTCGGCGGATTGAAGGCTCCGTCAAAACGATCGAGTTGCGATTCGTTGATCGTCAGCCGCGCAAGCACTTCACCAACAGCAAGCTCATTCGACGAAGTCGGCCAAAAGACGACGCCGAGTACGACGAGCATGCATGCTGTCAAAGCAACAATGCGCCAGCGCCGCGAACGCTGCGGCTTTGAGCCACTCTCGCTTGGCGCGGCAACGGGCATCGACTTCGCAGCGGCGAGCGTCTCCAACAAATTCGCAGCATGAGTGGCCGGCACAGGCACGCTCTGCATGACTTCAGCAACTGCGGAGTCAAAGCGTTGTCGCCGAGCGAACTCAGTCCGGCAGCTCGAACACACTTCGAGATGTGCGCGAGCATCCGCAAACTCCGGCAACGCGAGGTCAGCGGAGTTCGGTCGCACGCAGTCGAGTTGTTCGAAAATCGAAACGCAGTTCATGACACATCCTTCGTGCCGTTATCCGACGGGTTTGAGCGACACCGCTCGGGACGACACATGACCTACAAGAGGTCGCACTTCAGACGCTGTCTCAGATGCTGCTTGCCTCGCGACAAACGGCTCATGACCGTGCCGATCGGGAGTTCAAGCTCTTCTGAGATTTGCTGATAGCTCAAGTTTTGAAAGAAGAAGAGAACGAGCACCGTTCGAAACTCTGTCGGCAGTTGCCCGAGAGCTTGCTGCAACGAACTCGAATCAAGCGGCTCGGGAATAGCCTCAGCCGTCGGCTCCGCAATGGCGTCGAGCGTCGTGCAGCTCGGTCCGGCATCTCGAAGTTTTCGGCGGAAGAGGTTGCGAGCGATCATGCACAACCATGCTTTGGCGCTAGAGGGATCTCGAAGCGAATCGAGCTTCTGTTGAGCATCAAGGAAGGCTTGCTGAGCTATGTCCTCCGCATCATGCGCCGTCCCACTGAGCCGATAGGCCAGTCGATAGACCGCGTCATAGTGCTGAGAAACCAGTTCCGTGATCGTCACCGAACATCACTCCGCAAATCGAACCGAGCACAAGATCCCGCCGCACGCGTCGTATTCCCGAGAACTTGCGACCGCCGAGCAATTTCGAGCCATTGCCTGCGTCTCAAAGCTCTGTCGCCGCATCAACGGCAGCAGTCAAAAAATCGGGTAAATGAACGGCGCAACGACGCTGCTACTGAGCAGCACGAGCACTCCTACAAGAGCAAGCACAATGACGATCGGCGTCAGCCACCATGCTTTGCTTTCTTTGAGGAAGTCGACGAACTCAGCAACGAGGCTCGGCTGCTGTTCTTCGGCAGCTTGCTGAAAAGCATTCGCAGCGCTTGGCGTTGTCGGCTGCTCGTTCGGAGGAGTTGCTGAGGAATCGGACATAGTGGCGGCTCAAAGAAATGAACTGGCGGAATGAAGCCCGCGAAAGGTAACGAAACTTCTATCGAAGACCCGCTCGTTTAACCGCGTGCCCATCGGGCCGCGCTCATCAGCGGCAATGTGTCATCTTCCAACATCAGTCCCGCCGTCAGCAGCGGCCCTCTCGGACTCCGCAACAAAAGCGCGGCAATAACTCCGCCTCCATTCACTCCCGCATCTGCACCTGCGAGTCTCCGTCCCCGAAATCGTCAGAGTCCCTCGTTTAACCGCGTGCCCAACGGGCCGCGCTCATCTTCGGCAAAGCGTCATCTTCCAACATCAGCGCCGCCGTCAGCAGCAGCCCTCTCCGACTCCGCAACAAAGGCGCGACAACGATCGAGCGATGCCTGACGCAGTTTGACCGAGGTTGTTTAACTGCAAGCCGAAAGCGTCTGACGCAATCGCAACTCAAGCGACTCGCCTACGTCACTCACTGTCTTAAGGAATTATTACATGCCGCAAGATCTCAAGAACGTGCCGTTACCGACTGATCTCGTTGATGCTGCCGGGATTGCTCCGGCGACCTTTGTCGCCTTCACCGAAGGACCGGCAGCGGCGGCTGATGGAACGGTCTATTTCACCGACATCGTCAACAACCGGATCATGAAGTTTGATCCGCAATCAAAGACGACGAGTGTTTGGCGCGCTCCGAGCGGACGCTCGAACGGCTTGCTCTTCGATGCTCAAGGTCGCTTGCTGGCCTGCGAGGGCAATGAGTTCGGACCGAACGACGGCAATCGCCGGATCACTCGCACCGACATGACGACGGGCAACGTTGAAGTGCTCACCGATCGCTTCGAAGGCAAACGCTACAACGCTCCGAACGACATCGCCGCGTGCAGCAATGGCCGCTACTTCTTCACCGATCCGTGCTACTGGGATCGCACAACGCTCGAACTCGATCATGACTCGGTCTATCGCATCGACCCGGACGGGACGGTCACTCGCGTGCTGACTCAGCCCGAGATTCAGCGACCGAACGGCATCGCGATCAGTCCCGACGAACGCACGCTGTATGTCGTCGATAGCTGCCCCGTTCCGGGAGGTAATCGCAAGATATGGGCGTTCGAATTGAGCGACGGCGGAACGCTCAGCAATCAGCGACTGGTCTTTGACTTTGCTCCCGGTCGCGGCGGCGACGGAATGGCGGTCGACTCAGTCGGCAATCTCTACATCGCAGCCGGACTCAGCCGAGCACGCGGACCGCACGAGACGACGGACGTGCCCGCAGGCATCTACATCATGACCCCGCACGGAGAGTTGCTCGGTCGCATTCCGGTCGTCGAAGACGTGCTCACAAACGTGACATTCGGCGGTCCCGACTTGAAGACGCTCTACATCACTGCGGGGAAAACGTTGTTCTCGGTGCGAGTCGCGACGCCGGGCTTCGTCGTGCATCGCACGTAGGCGCCGCGTCCGTTCCGAGGCAGGTCAGCAGGTTGCTACGTTCACTCAAGTGCGTGCAGGCTTAGCGTTGACTCGCATAACACCGAACGAGACTCTTCCCGCCCGTTTTTGGGTCAAAGGTGTCAGCCTTCTTGAGGAATCGCATGTCCGGGTCACTCGCGCGTCGGTCATTTGCTCTACTTCTAAGTCTCGCAGCAGCGGGTTGCGGCGAAGCTCCGATCGCTCCCAAAGAGTATCCGGGAGCGAGCGTTGAGGGCGTCGTTTCCGTCGACGGTCAACCTCTCGAAACGGGCACCGTGCTCTTCTCGCCGCTCGGCGGTCCGGGTGCTCCGATCACGGTTGATATCGTGAAAGGGAAATTCGCTTGCGAGAAGGCGCCGCTCGGAAAAATGAAAGTCGTCATTACATCGATGAAGCCGACCGGTAAAATGATTACCGAATATAGCGAGCCCTATCCCGAAATGGTCAACGCTATTCCCGAGAAGTATCGAAACGGCATTGATCTCGAGCTCGCGGGAGACAAGAAGGACATCGCCTTCGATCTCAAGACAAAATAACAAAGAGTGTGACAGCATCGTCTCATTCTGTCTCTTTAATTTTGAATCACATTCATAGGAAGTAGTGGAGAGTTTCATGGCAGCAATGACAGCATCGGCGAGACGTCGATCTCGCGGCTTCACACTCATTGAATTGCTCGTTGTTATCGCGATTATTGCAGTGCTTGTCGCGCTCTTGCTTCCGGCAGTGCAGCAGGCTCGCGAGGCCGCGCGGCGCTCGCAGTGCCGCAATAATCTCAAGCAGTTCGGCATCGCCATGCACGGGTATCACGAGCGAGCGAATATGCTCCCGCCGGCTGCTCGAACGGGACCGGGAAGCCCATATCCGGGGCCCGGAGCATGGTATGACGATTTCGGCTGGCTGCCGATGATTCAAGCCGACATGGATCAAGCCGGCATCTACGAGGCGTTCAACTTCGATGTGTCTTATAGCAACGCTGCGAATGATACGGCTCGTCGCATGCCTCGGTTCGTAATTGGCTGCCCGAGCGACATGTCGCCAACTAAGAATGAATGGACGAGTAATACATGGGCTCGTTGGCGCGGAAATTATGTTGTAAATGCTGGCAATACGACATACGACGGGCGCACGAAAGCGGGCGTAACTTTTGGCGGAGCACCCTTCGGTATTCGGCAGAGCGCCAGCTTTCGAGATATCACTGACGGGCTCAGTGAAACGTTGATGATGTCTGAAGTCCTCGCGATTGGGGACACTGGCACCGGATGGGGCGGGCCAATCAGCGAAGTGACTCACTCTGTCGGCGGTCAGACTTTCAATGCATGGCTGACGCCGAATTCTCTGACCCGCGACGACGTGACTCGACTGTGTTTCCCCGCCGGAACACTGCCGGATCACCCCGGCTGCAACATGGTTGGCACAACTGAAGAGCAGTCGTTCGCCGCTCGCAGCCGTCATACTGGCGGAGTGCATGTCTTGATGTGCGACGGAGCAACTCGGTTTGTGACGAACAACATCGACATCGGAGTCTGGCGCGCCATCTCGACGGCTCGCGGCAATGAGATTGCGGGAGAGTGGTAGCAGCCGGACCGCAGCGCGAAGCGAACAAACACGCGACGAGCGGCGTCTTGTGGTGCTCGGATCGTTGCCATTGGCGGCGTTGTTACCGGCCTGAAACCCCGCGTTGACAGGGTACTCGACCTACCTAGAATCCCGCCCCGTTTCAGAATTTACGTTGATTTTCGAGGAGATTTTTCATGGCAGGAAACACACTGGAATTCACCGACGGCAACTTCAGCGCCGAGGTCATCAGCTCGACAGTGCCGGTTCTCGTTGACTTCTGGGCTCCTTGGTGCGGTCCCTGCCGAATGGTTGCTCCGACGATTGATGCGATTGCAAACGCGTATGTTGGCAAGGTGAAGGTCGGAAAGGTCGACACCGACCAGAATCCTCAAGTTGCTACGCAATACGGCATTCAGTCGATCCCGACATTGATGGTCTTCAAGAACGGTCAAGTCTTTAAGACGACGATGGGGGCTCAGCCTCAGGACCGAATCACCGCGATGCTTGAAGAAGCACTGAAGTAGATCCGCTGATTGATGACTTCGCAGCTCAGGTACTTCGCCTGAGCTGCTTCATGAACCGCGTGATTTTTCGGAACCCTGACAAGCTGTCTGCTCCGAGCCGATTTGATTGGCATGTTTTCAACGTGCCTCTGTGCAACGAACTTTGAGCCCGCTGAATTCGGGCTCTACCAAATTCGACGGCCTCTCGTGCGTTCCGGTTGAAGACTTCACCGTCACGACGACGGACTTCCGTGTTGGGAAAGGATTCCCTCATGAGCGATCGGCGTTATCCCGTCGCCGGCTTTTTGGGCGGGCATGTCGCAAGTGATGCATCTGCAGAGAGTCACACCGCGGCCACTTCATTGGTTCGCTTCGGAGCGACTCCTCAGCGTCCGACGTCTGCTCCCCGCTTACCCGATCCGCTTGATGTCGAAACCGAACAACTCAAAGAGCTTGAGTTCGACCTGCTGACTCAAACGAGTCAGATCGTGAGTCAGGTGCGCGAGCAATTGGCCGATGTTGCTCGGCGCGAGCAAGCGCTGCATTCGCAAGTCGCGACACTCGAAAGCGAACATCGCGCGCTGCGCAGTGAGAAGCAGCAGTTTGATTCCGAAGCAGCCGAACTCCGCGAGCGCGTTGAGTCACAGCAAGCCGAGATCACTGCCGAAAGAGAGTCGCTACGGCTGCTCAATGCGGAACTCGTTGAGCGCGAGTCCGAACTGCAGCGAGCCCGCGCGGTGCTCGATGCCGAGCGTGCGAGCTATCGCGAGGAGCTTGAAACAAAGCTCGGGCAGGAACGCATTGAACTGCAAGCGGCGGTCGTCGCTGTCGAAACCGAACGTCGCAAGCTCAGCGACGAGCGACAAATTTGGGAACGACAGCGGCTCGGAATGGTCATCGAGCTTGACCGGCAGAAGCAGGAGCTTGCAGCGGCTCTGCACTTCGAACGGCAACGTCTCTCGGAAGAGATCAATGAAGCCGCGTTCTCCGCAGAAGTGCGTCGAGATCGCGAAGCGTTGCTCGCCGAGCGCGACCGTTTTCAAGCAACGGTCGAGGAATGGCATCTCGACAAAGAAGAAGCCGAAGCAGAGTTGCGACGACGGCGCGATCAGCTCGACGAAGACGCTCATCGCGTTGAGCAAGAGCTTGCTGACCTCCGCTCACAAACATGGGCCGAGCTCGATCAGCTTCGCGCCGAGCACACTCAAAAGCTGCTCGCCGAGCGACAGGAATTGGAGCACGTTCAACAGAACGTCGATGTCGAGATCCACAAACAGCAGGCACTGCTCGCAGGCCGTCTGCGATTTCAGCAAGAGCATCTCGACCGCTCGCGCAAAGAGATCGAACAAGCTCAAGACATTCTGCGCGCCGAGTATCAGCAATCGCGTCAGCGGCTCGAGCACCTCGTTGATCTACAGCGCAAGCAAGCTCGACAGATCGAGCGTCGGCGCGCGATCGTTGAAGAGTTCGGTGAGTCCGTGCGACGTCAGCAAGAGTCACTCGCGAAGTTGCAAACATCGCTTGAGATGTCAGCCGAGAACGAACGCCAGCGCCTCGCTTCTGAACGGCAAGCATGGGAGCTGAAGGTACAAACGCAGGCGGCTGAGAATCGTCGGCAGACCGATCTCATCACTTTGCATGCGGAGAATCTCGAAGCCCGTCGCGAGCGCTTAGACAAACTCCGCGAGGAACTCGAAGAGCGGCACGGCAAACTGCTTGAAACTCAGATGGCCGTTGACGAAGCATGGGCTCAACTTCAGCAAGTCACTGGCGACGAGAACGCAACCGCGCGGGTCGAGAAGTCGCGTGAAACGCTGTCCGAGTACTTCCGCATGTTGCGTGAAAATCTCGGTGCTCAACAGCGCGAGTTTGATGAGCAACGCGCGCAGTTCGAGCAGCGGAAGTCAGACTTCCGCACCGAGCAACAGTCCTTCACGGACTGGGTCGCGCAGCGCGAAGAGCATCAGCGCCGTCAGGACGAGCAACTGGAAGCTCAGCTCGCGCAACTCACCGCGCAAGAGGCTTCATGGCAGCGAGCGCGCGATGTATGGCTGACGGAACGACTCGATGCCGAGCGCATCATCCGGCAACTACTGACGGAACTCTCGACGTCGATCGAGACCGCATCGGGACAACGTGCGATCGACTTACCCGAGATGCCGAGCCTGCTCGGGCTCTCACGATTCATCGAGAACGCGGCATAGCGAGCGACGGCAAGAGAGCCGTCCTCCGTCGTAGCATGGACTTTCAGTCCGTGCCGTCGTCTAAAGCTCGCATCGCACTAATAGTCCGCGATTTCTTGCCGGCTTGAGCGCAATTGGAAACGCCGTTGATAGTCGGCTTTTGCTCCGTGAAAGGGATCGTCGGCTTTTGCTCCGCAAAAGCTTCCTTTCGCGGAGCGAAAGGCGACTATCGG
>CAZNMS010000361.1:0-9114 GCA_964573505.1 uncultured Planctomycetaceae bacterium
AGCGTCGCGGCATCGGCTCCGGCAGCACTCGGATTGGCCGGAGCAATGGCTCCTCAACGGGCCGCTTTGGCTGCCGCTCAGGCACGTGCAAAGTCAATTTTGGTCGTGTGGCTTTGGGGAGCTCCATCGCACGTCGACACGCTGGATCCTAAGCCCGATGCCCCGAATCAATATCGAGGTCCGTTCGCTCCCATCGCGACAAAGAACCCCGGCGTCTTCTATTCCGAACTGCTGCCGAAGCTGGCCGTGCGGAGCGATCGCTATGCCCTCGTGCGGAGCAATGTCACGTTCGCGCCGGGGCATCCTGACGCGGGGACTTATGGACTGACCGGCTTCCCCGAACGTCCCGAACCCGTGCAGCCGAACTTCGGTTCGATCATCGCAAAGCATCGCGGGCATCGAGGCACGCTGCCTCCATTCGTCGCGGTTGGTCGAGGCATCCCGCGAGATGTTGTGCGCCGCATGGATGGCTACGGCGGCGGAGTGCTCGGCAAGTTGTGGGATCCGTTTCCTGTCAGTTGCACCGACGAAGGAGAAGTCAGCATTCCTGCATTGCAGTTGCTGGAAGGACTCAACCCGACGCGCCTCAGCGATCGCCGCCAGTTGCTCAATCAGATCGGAGCAGCCGAGAAGCAACTCGACGTTGCCGGCATTCGCGATTGGGACCGGCAGTATCAGCAGGCTTATGGACTGCTCACGAATCCTCAGGCGCGGCTCGCCTTTGATGTGACGCGCGAAAGCGAGCAAGTGCGAGCCGAGTACGGGCAGACTTCGTTCGGTCAAAGCTGCTTGCTCGGGCGACGATTGATCGAAGCCGGCGTGCCTTACGTGCAAGTCAATTGGAGCGAGTACGTCGAGTCGATCACTCCGAACTGCGACTTCGGATGGGACACTCACATCTACAACTTCGAGATGCTGCAAGACACTCATTGCCCGATCTTCGATCGAGCCTTCTCGGCACTGCTTGATGATCTCGAAGGACGCGGCTTGCTTTCGTCGACGCTCGTTGTGGCGATGGGAGAATTCGGACGCACGCCGCGCATCAATGGTCGAGCGGCACGCGATCATTGGCCGCAGTGCTACTTCTCCATTTGGGCCGGAGCGGGCATTGGAGCCGGTCGCGTCATCGGAGCGAGCGACAAGCACGCCGAGCATCCGGTGACGACGCCGATTACTCCGTTGATGGTCGGTACGACGATGTGCGAACTCGCGGGCCTCGATACTCAAGCGAGAGCCGAGATGAACGTGCTCAACGGCGGCAGCGTGATTCATGAATTGCTGACGTGATCCGACTGAGTCGCGGTGCCGAGAGTGCGTCCCGCGATCGCGTGCTCGTTCAAAGTCGACTAGTTCGCGCTGCGGGGCGTTCATAGAGTCCCGCCGCATCGCTCACTCTCGCTTTGGAATTTGAATGACCCTATCGAATTGCAGAATGCACGCTCTCCACTGACCCCGCGTCAGTGGAAGCAACGACTGGCGAGCTAGGAACGCTGCCCACAAACCTCGGAGTTCTCGCTCTGCACCGACCCCGTGTCGGTGGGAGCAACGACTGATTCGCTAACGCTCTCGGAATCAGCGTTCTTGTAAGGTTCTCTGACGACGGAGTTACAGGAACGATCGTTAGCAGCCCAGTCGCTGCTTCCACTGACGCGGGGTCAGTGAAGAGCAAAACCCCCCGCGCAGATTGGCGTTGCTAGCCGACCAGTCGTGCTCCCACCGACGCAGGGTCGGTGGAGAGTTACCCCCCGCAATTCGTTCGTGTCATGGAATTTGAATGACATCCAATCTCACAACGCGACTGACTCGAACGAGCGGACTTGTCCGCTTCGTTTTGTGCGTTGTGTGCGCCGTTGCGATGTCGTTGCTGAGTTCCGCTGAGGCGTTCGCAAGCTGCGGCGACTACTTGCACTCGAAGAGCATGCGCGGCCATCACCAGATGCAGCACGATGACGGCCGCGCGCAGCAACCTGTCGCAAACATCAAACAGGAATCGCAGCCGTCGGCTCCGATGAGAACTCCGTGCAACGGCCCGCAGTGTCAGAAGCGCGAGCCGGCTCCGATCGCTCCCGGCCCGGTTCCGGTGAGTGTCTCTGCCCGGTCAACGACCGAGGCTCTTTTGACTCCGAGCATCGAGCTTGATTTGGTGCGTCAGGGAGTCGCCTATCACGAGGCCGCATTGGGTGCCTCGGAAGGATTTGTCGATCCGCTCGATCGCCCTCCGCGCGGTTAGTCGGCCGCGCCCTTTTGGAGTGCGGTGATTCATCACCGCTTTGGTCCTCGGCGCAGCCGTCTTCTTTTTTGAGTTACGGCCGCCCTCGAAGACCGATCCCCATCGGGCTTGTCCCGATGGTTATCTGCCTCATGGCTACCAACCGCACCCATTTCGTTTGGGTGTAACCGGCACTGCGACGCTGATTTGAGTCGTCTCCGTCCGGCTTACCCCGCCGGAATGCCGGTTAGGCGATCTGCAGATGAGTTCATGCCCGTACGACGGACTTGTAGTCCGTCGCGCCCGATCTTCGACGGACTACAAGTCCGTCGTACAAGAATTCGCCCGCAAGTTTTCAACTGCCGCTCGCCTTACACGCATTTCGTTTCGCGATCGCGCATCAAAAGAAAAACGGCTCCGCCGTGTTTGAAAGCGGTGATGAATCACCGCACTCCAAAAGGTTGAAAAAACGCGGCTTCGCCGCGTTCTAAAAGGACGGACCTATGTCTGATCTCCCCGCACCCAATGCGCGACCGAAGGTCGTGCCGGTTGTTAGTCCGAAGCTCCGCAAGCTGCTGTATGTCGTCTTCGCACTCGTCGCACTGCTCGGGGCGAATAGCGTTTATCTCTCGGCCATTACGGCGATCGAGCACTTCACGCAGCGGACTTATCAAGACTTCTTCTACCAATACATGTTCCTCGGGCATCTTGTGCTCGGGCTGTTGTTGGTCATGCCGCTGATTGCGTTCGGCATTGGGCACATGCTGCTGGCCAATAAGCGACGCAATCGCCGCGCGGTCAAGATTGGCTATGTACTTTTTATTGCCAGTATCGGAGTGCTCGTGACGGGGGCGCTGCTGATGCGCGTCGGCTCGTTCAATCTTTCGAACCCGTTCGCGCGGAGCGTGACTTATTGGGCTCATATCGCGCTGCCGCTGTTTTCGGTTTGGCTGTATTGGCTGCATCGACTGGCGGGCACGCGAATCAAGTGGCGGATCGGCATTGCGTATGTCGGAGCGGTCGCCGTTGTCGTGCTCGGCATGCTCTATCTGCATGCGCAAGATCCGAGAAAGTGGTATGCCGTCGGGCCAAAGGAAGGAGCGAAGTACTTCGAACCGTCACTCGCACGCACCGCGACGGGGCACTTCATCCCCGCCGAGACGCTGATGATGGATGACTATTGTTTGAAGTGTCATGAAGACTCTTACAAAGGCTGGTTCCACTCGTCGCATCACTTCAGCTCGTTCAACAACCCGGCGTATCTCGCGAGCATTCGCGAGACGCGCGAGGTGTCTTTGAAGCGCGACGGCAACGTGCAAGCCTCACGCTGGTGCGCGGGTTGTCATGATCCCGTGCCGTTCTTCAGCGGTGCGTTCGACGATCCGAAATTCGATCTCGTCAATCATCCGACATCGCAAGCGGGCATCACTTGCACGGCGTGTCATGCCATTACGAACGTCAATAGCACGAAGGGCAATGCCGACTTCACGATCGAAGAACCGATGCATTACCCGTTTGCTTACAGCAAGAACGCGGTCGCGCAGTTCATCAACAATCAGCTCGTCAAAGCGAAGCCCGAGTTCCACAAGAAGACGTTTTTGAAGCCGTTCCATAAGTCGGCGGAGTTCTGCTCGACTTGCCACAAGGTGCATCTGCCTTACGCGCTGAACCACTACAAGGAGTTCTTGCGAGGACAGAACCACTACGACCCGTACTTGCTCAGCGGCGTCTCCGGGCACGGAGCGCGTAGCTTTTATTACCCCGAGAAAGCGAAGACGAATTGCTCGCAGTGTCACATGCCGTTGCGCGATGCGCAGAACGACTTCGCAGCGCAGGACTTCCTGAAGGTCGGCAAGCGGCAGGTTCACGATCATCTCTTCCCGGCAGCGAATACGGGGCTCGCATGGTTCAAGCAGGGCGAAAAGCTGCCGTATCAGAGTGGCTCTTCGCTCCGCGAAGACGCGCACTTTCGCGGAGCGAAAGGCGACGAACGTGACGTCATCGCCGCGCATCAAGACTTCATGAAGGACGTGACGCGGATCGACATCTTCGGAGTGAAAGAAGGCGGCACGGTCGACGGCAAGCTCATCGCTCCGTTGCGACCGGAAGTTCCGACGCTCAAGCCGGGCAAGAGCTATCTGCTCGAAGCGGTCGTGAGGACGCTGAAGATGGGGCACCTCTTCACTCAAGGCACGGTCGACTCGAACGAAGTGTGGGTTGATGTCACGGTCTCAAGCGGCGGCAAGATCATCGGTCGCAATGGCGGCATCGACGAGAAGAGCGAGGTCGATCGGTACGCGCACTTCATCAACGTTTTCATGCTCGATCGCGACGGCAACCGCATCAACCGCCGCAATCCGCAAGACATCTTTGTGCCGCTCTACAACCATCAGATTCCGCCCGGAGCGGCGAACGTCGTGCATTACGGATTACACCTGCCGGACGATGTGAAGGCTCCGGTCACGGTCGAAGTGAAGCTGCAGTATCGCAAGTTCGATCAAGAGTATTTGGCCTTCGTCTCGAAAGCCGTGAAGGCGGGCGATCGTGAGATGCGCGGGCATACGGACGGCAAGCCGTACTTCAACGAGTTGCCGATCACGACATTGGCCGTCGATCGGATGACGTTCCCCGTCGAAGGCATTGACGATGTAGGACGGGCTAGTAGCCCGTCCTACAAAAACGACACACCGAAGATCGACTTGTGGCAACGATGGAACGACTACGGCATCGGCCTCTTCCTCGAAGGCAAAGCCGAACTGCGACAAGCAGCCGATGCCTTTGCGGAAGTCGAAAAGCTGAAACGCTTCGACGGTCCGTTGAATTTGGCGCGAGTCCTCGAACGCGAAGGGCGACTCGACGAAGCGGTTGATGCGCTGCGTCGCGCGTCGGAAGCAAAAGAACCGCCGGCACCGAGCTGGGTGCTGTCATGGTTGACGGGACTCGTGAATCGTCAGCAGGGCCACTTCGAAGAAGCCGAGAAGAACTTACGAGCGACGCTCGAAACAAAGATCCCCGAACGCGGCTTCGATTTCAGCAAGGACTACGAAGTCATCAACTTGCTCGGTCAGACGTTGTTCGATCGAGCGAAGCAAGTGCGAGGCAACTCGGACGAAGCCATCACGAAGCGTCGGCAATTTTTGTTACAAGCAGTGACGGAGTTCGACAAGACGCTGAAGCTCGACAGTGAGAACGTGACGGCTCACTACAACTTGTCGTTGCTTCACAAAGAACTCGGCAACGAAGCGCAAGCCGACGAGCACCAAAAGCTGCACGACAAATATCGCCCCGACGATCAAGCCCGAGGCATTGCGGTGAGGAAAGCTCGCGAGAAATACCCGGCCGCGAATCACGCCGCCGAGTCGCTCGTGATCTACCCCCTGCACCGCGCGGACGCGCCAAAGTAGCTTGGGATTCCATCCCGAGCCTCAGCGGGAAAAGGTTCTCAAACAAGTTCCGAGAACGCCGTCACGATTCGGCACCAAAAGCCGGATCAACTCAGACCGAGTTCCCAACTCACGCTCGTTGGGAACTGATTCAGACAAGTAGCTTGGGATTCCATCCCGAGCCTGAGCGGGATGAACTTCTCAACCAAGCTCCGAAACCGCCGTCACAATTCGGCACGCAGTCAGCGTCAAAAGCGGATCGAACACGAACCGAGCAACTGACGCTCGTCGGTCAAGGCGAGCGGTCGGATTCCCCTGCGCCGTCTCCGGCAAGAACTCACCCCGAGTTTGCCGGACTGCGGTGCGCGAGATAGCGGTGCATTTCTTCTGTCAGGCGATTGATGCGCCGTTGCAGCGACTGAATCGTCAACTTGGCGGCCAGTGAGGCAGCAGCCTCGTTGCGTATTTCGTCGAGCAGTTCTTGCAGATCGGCCCGTTTGGCTCGTGTGTTTTCCAATTGAAAGTCGTTCTCGATCATCGTGTCACCTCGATCATGCCCTTAGGTTCCAGATTCCGATCCGTTGCGAAGAACCTGTCTGTGACGAAGCTGCCGTTGAGAACGATCCGCAGCACGCCCGGTTGCCACGCCACGCATTGTCGACAGGCATGCCGAAGGAATAGGGGTCGGGTGGATGCCCGGTGGCAGATAGCCCTTGTCGTTGAACTCAGGAATCATGGAGCGTTCCGGTTGGCCTTTCGCCGCGCGTTCGCAACCCGCAGTCGGTTCATACTCACGTCATACAAGCCTGACGCGCCACGCGGTCGTTGCATGGAGTTGGGCAACAGACTGTTTCACAGTTTCGGACGGACTGGATTGTCCGTCATCCAAACTCGATGCACCGTGTGCGCGTTCTGTCCTTTAAGTGAGCTAGGGCTAACTCATGACGAAGTTGTTTGTGTCGCATAGCTCGGAAGATGACTCGTTCGTGCGCGAGCTGCGGACGTTGTTGTCGGATCATCAGCACGATGTTTGGATTGACTCGCGCGAGCTGCGCGGCGGCGATTTGCTTTGGCCGACGATCCAACAAGCGATCGAAACGGCGACAGCTTTCACGGTCGTACTCACTCCTGATGCGTTGCAGTCGAAGTGGGTCGGCAAGGAATTGAAGCACGCGCTCGACGTTCAGAGGCAGCGCGGCAAGGACCAGTTTCGCGTCTTCTTGCTGTCTCTCGATGGCACGCAGCTCGGAGTGTTGGAGCAATTCTTTGATGACGAGCCGCTGTATCTCGCCGCCAGTTCGCAAGCGGGCGGAGTGGAAGCGGCGATGCATCACGTGCTCGTCGCGTTGGGCCTGCGATTGCCGACGGAGTTCGAGCCCACTCCTCAGCCGCAGGCCGAGCCGTTGGAAGAGCTGGTGCTGAAACTCACCGACTTCAAGTTTCAAGATCATGACGGCGTGCGCCGCGCGTCAGCGTCGGCTCAACTGGTTTATGAACCTGCGAAGTCGGGCATGCCGGATACGACCAGCATCCAGCGTTGGAGGTTGGTCGCTCCGATTGGTCCCATCGAAGCCAATGAGCTGCGGTGGTATCTCGAAAAGTACGCCGTCTGGCCGAGCCGCTCTTTCGATCCTCGCCGAAAGAAGGTCGAAGCGGATCTGGTGCGATGGGGACAACTCTTACATGCGGCCGCGCTGCCGATCGCGAGCGTGGCCAATGTCATGCAGGCTTGGGCGAAGATCGACTCGCAAGCCGAGCGACGGTTCTCGGTAAATGTCGACTCGACGTTGGAAGCGGGAGCATCTGACGCCGACATCGCGGCGGCTCGGGAAGCGGCGACGTTGCTGCTCGGGCTACCGTGGGAACTGTTGCACGATGGCGACGGCTTCTTGTTTCAAGGAGCCCAACCGACGCGCGTGCGACGACGTTTGCCCAACACGAAGCCGCTGGATGTGCCGGTGGTGGCGACTCCCATTCGCGTCTTGTTGGTGACCGCTCGGCCCGAGGACGACGCTTGCGGCTACATCGACCATCGAGTCAGTGCGAAGCCGTTGGTCGCGGCGATGGAGTCGTTGCCGGGATTGGTGGAACTCACGGTCTTGGGCACGCCGACGCTCGGGGCGTTGAGCGAAGAACTCGCGCGGGCTCGCTCGGCAAGGCAGCCTTATCACGTCGTCCATTTCGATGGGCA
The DNA here is from genome assembly GCA_964573505.1 of uncultured Planctomycetaceae bacterium. Lineage (GTDB taxonomy): Bacteria > Planctomycetota > Planctomycetia > Planctomycetales > Planctomycetaceae > AM-0621. The sequence continues at coordinate 7,784 of CAZNMS010000361.1, forward strand.
TGGAGTCTATGACAAGCACGTCGGGCTCGGCGGGTTGTGCTTCGAGCATCCTGAGGATCAAGGTCTGCTCGAAGGGCGGCGGCATGTCACGGTCTACACGGACAAGCTGGGCCCGTTGCTGCGCGATCACCGCATTCCGTTGGTCTGTTTGGAAGCGTGTCAGTCGGGGCAGGCCGAGCAAGCGTCTGAGTCCGTGGCGTCGGAGCTGTTGAAGGTGGGCGTGGCCTCGGTGGTGGCGATGACTCATAGCGTGTTGGTCGAGACCGCTCGGCGCTTTGTCGAGGTCTTCTATCGAGCCTTAGCCGCCGGGCAGCGCGTGGGGACAGCGATGCTCGCCGGGCAGCGAGAGCTGAAGGACAACACGTTTCGAGGCCATGTGTTTGGCGAGGGAGAATTGCATCTCGAAGACTGGTTCGTGCCGGTGCTCTTTCAAGAGAAGGACGATCCGCAGCTCTTCAAGGTCATGCCGTCGAAGCAGACGGTCGAGGATGCCCGCATTCGATTACGGACTCGCCTGGGCGAGCTGCCTGCCGAGCCATCGACGGGTTTCATCGGACGAAGTCGCGAGCTGTTGGCCCTGCAACGATTGTTACACCTGTCTGCTGGATACAAGCCCGAAGCGCCAGCGAGTGCGTGCATTTCGCCTGGCAGGAACGCACTCGCTGGCGCTTCGGGCTTGTATTCTGAGCACGGTAACGCCCCCGCCGCGAATCGTTACGCCGTGATTCGCGGGCAAGGCGGCGAGGGCAAGACGACTCTGGCGGCGGAGTTCGCGCGGTGGATGGTGCGGTCTCAGCAAGTGGACCGCGCGGCCTTTGTGTCGGTCGAGACTCACAGCAATCGCGCGGCGGTGCTGGATGCGATTGGTCGTCAGATCGTGGGACCGCAGTTCTCGGTCGCGGCTCAGGATGAGGAGCAATCGTTGCTACAGGTCGAGCGAGCGTTGACCGAACGCGCGACGCTGCTGGTCGTCGACAACATGGAGAGCATCCTCTTGCCGCCGTTCCTGCGCGATGAGACGTCGGACGCGTTGACCGAGGATGCTCGGCGGGAGCTGGATGACATTTTGAGTTTGTGCGCGCGGCTGTTGGAGCAGGGCGAAACGCGGCTGATCTTCACCAGTCGCGAGTGGCTGCCCGCTCCGTTTGATGCGCCGCGCAACCGGCGTGAGTTGCAGCGGCTTGATCGCGAAGACGCCGTGAAGTTGGTCGAGCGTGTGTTGGATGAAGCGCAGCAGCGAGTGGCAATTCGGGATGGCAAGACTCGGGAGGGCGAGGCTCCCGCCGAGCCGTCTTCCTTCCCAACGCGCGGCTCGGCAGGAGCCTCGCCCT
>CAZNMS010000362.1:0-9107 GCA_964573505.1 uncultured Planctomycetaceae bacterium
ATGTTTGGGATGGCGAAGTCGTCGATCGATGAGGAACTGCAGGCGTCAAACGGTGCGACATCTCCGGGCGCAGGGCAGGGGAGTCGCTCGGCAGCGAATGGCTATCGTTCGCCAGCATCTCGAGCCACAGATGCTCGACCCTTGCCGGGCACTCGCAGCTATCCGCGCAACTCGGGAGCACCGACCGCGACCAACTCGCAAGTGCGTGCCTTGCGAGCGATTGCCCATCGCGCTGGCGTGAACCTCGACGCGATTGTGCAAGAACAGTTTGGAGTCGGTAGTCCGGTCGCGCTGACGATCGCTCAGGCGAGTGAGCTGATCGACGACCTCAAGGCCAGCTTGCAGCCGGTGGGAGGGGCCACATGATCGCTCCCATCTCACGTTTCCGCTTGCCGCGTCATGGCGGTCTATTCGATCTCTTGGAGCCGGAGTTGCCGCCTGCAACTCCACCGCCGCCAACAGTCCCGAGGGCTCGGGACCATGTGAGTTACTCGTCGCTGCGGACCTACCAGCAATGCTCGTTGCGGTACTACTTCAAGTATGTGGCGCAGCTCCCGGAAGAGTCGGTGTCGGCGAGTTTTGTCTTTGGTCGGGCCATCCATGCGGCGATTGAATTCCACTTTCAAAGTTTGCTGGCGGAAGACGAACCGCCGTCTCTGGAAAGGCTGCTGGAGCACTACCAGCAAGCGTGGCGTGAGCAGCCACTCGACAGCGTGATCTTCGGTAAGTCCGAGTCTCCGCAGAGTTGCCGTACCTTGGCAGAACGCATGCTGATCGCGTTCCAGGTGAGTGAAGCCGCAACGCCGCCAGGGCGAATCATAGGAGTCGAAGAGGAACTACGCGGCGAGCTAATCGCTGATGCGCCGCCGTTGTTAGCTCGACTGGATCTATTGTCTGAGGCCCCAGACGCGATCGTCATCACCGACTTCAAGACATCTCGCAGCGCCTGGTCTTCGGAGCAAGTCGAAGAGTCCGCCGGGCAGCTCTACCTCTACAGCGAGTTAGTCCGCCGTCTCCTCAGCCACAAACCGCTGCGACTGGAGTTCATCGTGGCGACGAAGGGGAAAGAGGTCTCTGTAACGCGCCACGCAGTGCCGTGCCGCGAGCGTCAGATCGCTCGCACGCTGCATATCGCCGACCTCGTCTGGCAGGGCATCTCCGAGCAGCGTTTTATGCCCTCGCCTTCGGTCATGAACTGCGCCACCTGCCCCTATCGCGAGCCCTGTCGGCGTTGGCCGAACTGAGCAGCAGGGGGCTGTCGCTGAGGTCCAGTCTTCTCCAAAACCATCTTCTCGGGAGACGCAATATGGAGCTTGTGATTGCCTTACTGATGATCGGCATGGCCACGCATGCCGCCTTCCGATCCGGCAAACGGAGCGGAAGTCACTCGGGATTCGTTGCCGGTCGCCGGCGCGGATTCCGCAGGCGTTTCCGCTGAGTCCTTCTGGGTAAGTCGAATTCAGTTTCAAATCAATCATCACATTGAATTGGAGACCACAACATGCCGCTGACCGTTTCCGAAAAAGAGCACTGGCGAGACCGCATCGCCAAACGGATCGATAAGAAGATTGCTGCGACCACAGGTCGTGACTCACAACTGTTTCAACGCGTCAAAGCGCAAGCCAGAGAGAAAGCAGTTGCGGCCTTAGGGCTGACCGAACTGCTCGCGACGCAAACGCAGATCGAAGTGGAGAAGAAATCGCTCGAAGCCCGCGAAATCGACGTCTGCCGCCAACTGTTGGCGAAGGTTCGGGGTACTACACCCGATCGCGTCGACAGCTACTGCCGTCACTCGTCAGACCCCGAGGTCGCCAAAGCCATCTCGTTGCGGCAGATGTCAATCGAAGAGGAGTTGCTCGCGGAAGAAGAGCTGGGGCGAGAGATCCTCAAACTGCGGCTGGAGAAAGAGAACCTGCTCGACACAGTCTTTCTAGCGACGTCGCCGATTCAGATTCGAACGCTGTGGCAACAAGTCTCAGATCTACTCGGCGACGAGCTGTCCCGGTTGCAGAAGGCCGCGATGGAGATTGTGCCGACTGCCGAGTGAGTATCAGTTATTGTCAGCGATAGCGAAAAGAGCCGGGCTGCATTTGCAGCCCGGCTCGAGTGCTTTTTGTTAACTATCAGAGAGCGGCTCAGGCCGCCGAATCAGTGGCTGATTCTTGCGCGGGCTTTGCGTCCGAGCCTTCCGATTCCCACCGTTTTGAGACTTTGACATTAACGCGAATTGGGAATCCAGGAAGCACTTCGCCCATACCAAATCGCATTAACTCGACAATCTTCTGGACGTGTTTGTCGCGATGAACGTCGTCTCGAACTTCGATCAAAAATTCGTCATGCACAAAATTGACAATTCGATAACCGGCTCGGTGAAGCAGCCACATTGCGTTCTTGGCTCCATCGGCAGCCAGCCCTTGGAATATAGTATTGCGCTTTGCCGTTTCGGATGCGTTTGCCCGAATTCGTCCTGTCGCTGTCATGACGCTACCCTTTGGTGCCAAGCTGGCCACAGCCTGTTGCAGCGCGCGTGATGGTTGTCGCAGTGCAACATACCGCTGTAGGTGTTGCGGTACGAGATCGCTTTGTGCAGCCAGCGATGTCCAGAAATAGCCAATCTCAGCGGCAGAGTACGGTCGACCGCTCCGCGTGGTGGGTTCTCGTGTTCCGTATACCCGCAGGGCCATGCCAGCCAGAACTGCCGGCGAAATCACGCGAGGTGGAGAAGACGTGTCGACAAGCCCGGTACCCCGCAGGGTGGCGTAGTAGCCGTCCGCAGTCAGCGATAATTGCGAAGCGATTGCCACATAGGTCTCTGCATCCGATGAATTCGACCTTAGGAACTGCGCAATTTCCGGAAAAGCCCGCAGGTATCCTTGGCGATATTGTTCGGCTTGTTCGAGAGTTAGATGGAGCCCGTAAGCAGCACTCGCGTGTCGCTGCAGCGACTCTGCACACATGCCGCCTGGTACTCCGAAGTTAATGACCTTGGCCGCTCGTCGTTCGATGTCGGTCACTTCGTGCTCGTGCTTTCCGATCAGCTTCGCAGCAACATACCGATGGATATCACAACCGGCGCGAATCGCAGCGACGAGATAGGAGCCGACGCGGAACTGCTGTTCGAGTGCATATGCGAGTGCGACGAGTTCGATCGTCGCGTAGTCAGCTGAGACCAGAACATGGCCGGGCGAAGCGATGATACACTCACGGACGCCACCGCTACGAGGGATGTTCTGGGCACTCAGGTCCCCGTACGACGACGTGCGACCTGTGACTTTTAGGATGTCGACACGCGGATGGATCTTGCCCTTCGCGGACTCCAATTTGGGCGCGAAGTTCTTTAGCAAGGCCGAGTTCTGGCGGTATTGGATCAACGCCGCGACGAACTGGTGATCGGCCAGCGGTCGTAACGCTTCGGCTGACGTGTCGAGATGCCCATCCGATTCGCGCTGGGGGAGTGGAACTCCCTCTTCGCGGAAGATTTGGGTTAATATGCGATCCAACTTCGCGCTATTGGATCGTTCGGCGATATAGCCCCTCGCCATGAGTACTCGCCGGAGCGACTCCTGCTCAGCAGTCAGCCGTGTCACCAGTTGATTCACGGCGGCTGGGTCGATTCGCATGCCATTCACCGTCATCTGCCGGCAGGCGATGGCTGCCCGAAGCTGAATGTTGTGAGTTTGCCGGCCCCACCTTTCAACCGCGTGAGCGTGCTCGCAAATGTCTAGTTGTCCAAAGCAGTCTTTCCGCTGGTCGGGCAGAGATGGAAACGCTCGAAACTTACCACTCGGGTCTACGGACACGTACCTCTGCACGGTGCGATGCAAATCGATGGCAGCTTGACCGACAGCACGGATCAGTTCCGCCGGGAGATCCTGGATCTGTGCGAAGGGGCTGAGGCCAGGGCCAGACCGCGACTTGCTGGTGTCGCGTGTGCTGGCGACTGATGGAACTGCAGTTGCCAAACTGCTTTCGCCGGTTGTCGCTAATGAATCGAGTCGGCGTAGCAGCGTCATGTCGAGGATTCGTTTATTGTCAACGAGCGTATATGGGTCACTGCTGCGAAAAATCTGAGCCAGAGTGGCCAATGCCATGGTGGCCTCGTCGATGACGAATATGGCTCTTGGATTGCGCTGGATGAAGGACTCAACTTCGTCTTTGTTTAAAAGTATGCCATTCTCTCCGTCGTACACGGCCCAGCCAACGAGGACGGGGGTATGCTCGGGACGATTAGAGTCAAGAGCTGTGTAGAGGGGGTGGACACCGACGAGATGGATGGTTGTATTCATAGGAGTTGGTCTTTGTGTGAGAGTGTAAAAGTAGACGGACTTCGGATGATGAAGCGTTGCAGTCTTGGTGAGGGCCATGATTTGATTCCTTTTGTGCAGATCACCGCAGTTAAGGCATTGCGGTGTAAGAAGTTGTGGAATGATGGTGAAGACGGTGAAGGATTGGGCACCACCGCGGTACCCAATCCCGCTACCATTGCGCTGTTACCTAGTTGCAGGTGCTTTACGACTCTTCTGGGGTCTTGGGTTAGCATTCACCACCTTCACCATCCCGTCTTAACATGTTGGTATTCAACGCGTTAAGAGTGATGAAGCTTGTGGTGAAGGGTGTAGTTACTGCTCACCACCCTCACCGCCGCTCGTGCTCTCCACCTCGGCAGGAGGGTGAGCAGCGACAACCGCGCGCTCGAAGTAATACAGCTTCTGGCGAGATCTCTGGTCGCGTCGGCGGAGTGTTACTCTGTAGTCGGTCCCCCCAATCTCGACATCGCACGTGATTCCCACCATGGCCGCGAGCTTGGTGCCTGCTGCAGACGCCGTGTAATGCGTTTCACCCGCAACGTCCGACGTCATGGAGAGATATAGCGCCCACTCAGACGGCAGATGGCCGACTGTGGCTGCACAGGTCGTATCGGTCACATCGAGATACCACCCATTGAGTGGCCCGGTCTGCTGAAACACTCTCTGCGCGAGTTCCTGGATCTGTTGGCGTTGCTGATCCACTTCGCCGATTCGAGAATCATGATTCTGGAATAATGTACCGGCACCGATCGCACTCATGACCCCACCGACGACCTGTGCCCACTCTGCACATCGATGTCGGTGATGAGAACGTGGACATTGCCTAGCGATCCAGATACGGATAAGTCGAATCAACTCGCCAAGGATCTCGTTACGATGCTCTTCGACGAAGGCTAGAATCCTGGAAATCTCAAAGCTTCGCTGTCCGGGATCTCCATCGTGCGAGAGGCGGACTAGGACTGATCGCGATGCTAAGTCCGCATTCAATCGCGGGTCGTTCATCGTTAGCAACCATTGATAGTGATTAGGTCGCCTAATCAGTTCGGTATGGCCAAGGCGTCGTAACGTTACATACGCACTAACGCACATTGATTCTAGCATCGGACTCTGAATCGGCTTGTTATTTCCGTTCCGACAGTTATCAAGAATCAACACGCTCTGATGATTTCCGTCGACGTGGGCGGCAATCGTCTTTGCCACTTCTTCTTCGCTGCCACTATACGGGATAGTACTCGGCACCGACCCGTCGAGAATGACTCCAATGACCTGCGCCAGCAGTGTCTTACCGATCCCGGGGCGATTGCCTTCGAGAACTATGAGTGGCTTTGGATCGCCGATAAAGTGGTTTGACAATATGCCGGTAATCAGGATTGCCACCGTCATATGCATATCATCAACAGTGGCGAAGCAGAACGTGCTAAGCACACGGTGCAAACATGGTGCAATCTCGCTTAGCAACGCCCCTTCCGGCGCTTCATCTGCCTCGATTCCATCTTGCCAATTCGAATGAATTAGGATTCGATGCTCAGGGTGATAACCGCCGCTAAGGAACGAGAAGTCCGCCGCAAAAATTGGCCGTTTTGAATAGTGGCAGATTTCGGGAAGTTGGTTGCGGTACTCTGGGATGGTCAGCGCCGCCGCCAAAACCGAAGTCGGCACCTCGTACTGCCGTTTGGTTTCCCCGCCCCCGATCCGACACATGACCCAACGGGATACGCAGATACTCGCGCCAGGCGCGACTCGATCGCCGATGCAGATTGTGCGAAGGCAGAAGTCACCATTCGAAGTCTCGTCGACAACTACGTCGTCACCATACCGGTATACTCGCCCGGAATCTGCCAACACAGATACGACCTCACCGATGGCACCATCCCGATCTCGAACGTATTGGCCGGACGCGAGGATCCCAGTGAGGTAGTGAGGCTCTAGGCCGACGCCATACTGCCGATCACGCACAACACGTGACGCATCCATAAAGCGCTTAAGCTGAGCATTCGAGAGATCTCCGCACGCAGCGTCGGCAGCATGCATCCGTTGAAATAGATTTAACAAATCTCGCTTGCCGCAGCAGTTGTACGACGTCGTATTGCGATATAACGCAGAACATGTCGTATCAACGACGCCGCAGTACGGGCATGGTGTGACGCGGTCGCTGCCATATACGTATCTAATGACTGTCCGCGCAGGTTCTGCCGCGAGTTGATCGACAATGATTGCGAATTGCTCCGCTGTAATCGGCCGCCCGGCATGTATCGTCTCAACCTCCACCTGGCTTTTTGAGTTCCTCGATCCGACTGGCCGAGTCAATGCTGTGATACCGGGGCTCTGCGGATCGCCCAGCAGCAGTGATTGGAGCAATCGGATGCGTGCATCCCAGATCTCTCGGTCTCGCTGTGACGCGAGCGGAACAGGCATGTCGAACCAAATGACGAGATGCAGCCCCGTGCCGCTCATGCGAGCCTCGATGAACTCGACCAAGCCGATCGCAGCGAGGCCTTTCTGGATATGCTCGATCCACAAACTGCGAGGATCGCCAAGGGCGTGACCCCATGGGAGCGTCGTCGATAAGTATTGAGGATCGACATCTACCATCACACCGCGTAGTTCGACAATTTCTTCCAGCTTGTACTGTATAATTTGTGCATGTCCAGTAATACGGGCGTTGCACAATGTTTCTCGATTATCGCTGCAACTCACATTGCAGCCAGTATCTGAGCTAATTACCATGCGAGAAGTCCTTTGAACGAGGGCAATAAGGGATAGCGGTCGGGCGTGTGCTCGAACACACGCCTGACTGTGACATTGGCTCCAGCTAGATACCCCGCGCGGTGAGATCTGCGGCGATCCGGTCATTCGACCGGGTAGCAGCAGTGGTCATGACCCCGGTATCACGGCTACAAGCCTCGATAAACGCGGCGACTGCTGCGCGGGTCGTGTAGCGGCGCCGGCCGCATATCACCGTCGCGAGCCTGATCGTGTGTCCGTTCCGCACAATGCCAGTCTGTGCCCACCGCCAGATCGTTGCTCGGTGTGGTCGCCCCGGGATGTGCTTAGCTGCCGCTGCCAGCGGCAGCAGTTCCTCGGTTTCATCTGTTGCCATTTTGCGTCTCCTTCGTGTTGGAGTCGCCCGCACCCCGCAGGCGACGAAGGCGAATAACAGCGACAAATGCGTAGAGTTGCCGTAACGTTGGGCGAGATTCTTGTCACAACTTTCGTGACGTTTGCGGCACGTCCGGTGACTGAGGCTTGGGGTCAGCCGGCAAATATGGCGTCGCAATAGAGGAGCACAGGGCAGACCTTCGAGTCACCGGCGTAAGCACACATCGCTGGGATTGAGCCCCGACGAAGTGAACGCTCCTGCCTAGGAGCGGCGTCGATTTGAGTTCTCAATCCGCAGTCGGTCTGTGTGGATGCGTGTGTATAAGGACGATCTGCCGTTCGAAGAATCAGATTCGTTTTCTGGAACAATCGTCGAGGCTAAGGACTCCACGTACGGAATCTATCTTATTCCGGTAGTAAGCCACTGGCGGTGCGGTCTCGATGTCCATAGTCTTGGACCGGCAGTTGCACGACGACGTCAATCAACTCCCACGTTCTTGAGTGATTGATTACTCTGATTCTGCTCTGGCGCTCGCTGGAATGAGCGATTAGGGTGCGTTGATCATGGAAGATCAATTGCAGCCATCAACGCGTCCGGGATGTCTCCGCTTGCAAGTGGAGGTTGCTGAATTGCGGGCTCAACTGGCGGAGTTGACCGCCAAATTCGAAGAAGCTCAGCGGGCGGGGAAGCGGCAGGCGGCTCCGTTTCGGAAGGGGCCGCCGGTGTCAGAGCCAAGTCAGGGATGACTACGGCAAGTACGTGCGACGCGCTGCACCAACACAAGAGCAACTCGATGAGATCATCGACACTCCTTTGACAGTGCGTTGCCCGCATTGCCAGTCACACGATGTCGGCGAGTCGCACCTCGCTGGGCAGTATCAATTCGAGCTTCCGCAGAAGCCGATTCAGCGGCGTTTGGACGTGCATGTCGGCCGCGGCAGAGAGTGCGGCGAGCGACTGCAAGGCCGGCATGTAATGCAAACTCCAGATGCTCTCAGAGCTGCCGCTGTCCAACTGGGGCCGGTCGCCCAAGCGACGATGGAGTGGCTGAATAAGTCGCTGGGACTGTCTCATGGCAAGGTCGCGCAGCTCTTGAAGGAACTCTTCGGAATCACGATCCGCCGCAGTAAGTCGGTGCGTTCGACTCTCCAAACGTCTGCTCGTTGCCATCCAAAGCATAGCGTCATCCGGCAGCGTGCGGGACCCACAGCGAGCTACGCCCGATGAAACGGGTTGGCGAGTCAACGGCCAAAACGCTTGGTTGCAAGTGATGGTCGGCACGCGGGCAACGCTTTACGAGATCGACGAGGGGCGCGGCTTCGAGGTCTCGGCAGCGATGTTACGCGCACTTCAAAGGTCATCTGATCCACGATGGTTGGAAGAGTTATGAAAATTTCAAAGCCGCGACTCACCAGCAGTGTGTAGCTCCCATCTTGCGGCGCGCGTGAGCTGGGGATATTGAGTGCGGCGCTGGAGTTCTTCTTCCGCAGGCAATCATCCGTAACCGTTCACGGGGCGGGAGGCGGAGAATTAGGGATTGCTGGCGGTCATACATGTTTTCGCAGGCCGGTTAGGCAGTCGGTATTAATGACGGTAATGGCTGGCCGCTGCGGGCGGACTTCAGGGCGGTCGTGAGGAAGACCAACACGTCGCGGCCTTGCTGACGGCAGGTTTCTACGATCGTCATGATTGTTTCGATG
>CAZNMS010000363.1:0-9103 GCA_964573505.1 uncultured Planctomycetaceae bacterium
ACCGCTTCCTTACGGGCGCGGCTCTGCGACCCAATGCGACACCAAAATCAACCTTGCCAGTTTCTGGATATCGTCCGAGTTCGATGAACGTTCTGACCTTTCCAGTAAAGTGACTCATCGTCATTGGAACCCCACACTGCGACTCCTTGCGATGGTCGAAGATGAGGGACAAACGCCTTAACGATGCAGCGAGCACGATCACACGCTCAGGCTTCTGAAGTCTCATTTTTCATAAGCTGTGGTGCCATATCCACGGGTGATTGCAACTCGGGCAGGCTCACATTTCAAAGCCTGACGCATCCCAATCCGAGACAAATCCTGTGACAGAGAACGCAGATCCAACAGTACTCGCCCCCCAGTCCGCTGCTGGTGATGTGGCCTTTGGCATCGCCCAGCTCGATCAATTTCGCGGCGAGCTCAGTATCGCGGCATCGGTCAATTTGTCGGCTCAGTTGCGGGCGAAGTTCGACGCACAAGATCTCGTGCAAGAGACGCTTTCAACAGCGACCGAAAACTGGAGTGACTTTCGCGGCCGCACCGTCGCGGAGCTGCGAGCATGGCTCAACCAAATCTTGCAGAGTCGGGTGACAGCGGCTGTCCGTCGTTTTCGACATGCCGCCGCGCGCGACGTCACACGGGAACGCAGTCTGGATGTCGCCGACTCGACGAGCGGTCCAGCGCTTGCCGACCGCATTGTCAGCGATTGGTCGACGCCCAGCTCACCAACGCATCGTCACGAGCTGACGCGCGCGATCTCGGCTGCGTTGGACCAACTGCCCGATGACTATCGACGCGTCTTGCGGCTGCATAGTTTGGAAGAGTTAGATTGGCCCGAAGTCGCCGCCCGAATGCAGCGCACTGTTGGCAGCGTCCGCATGTTGTGGGCTCGGGCTCTTAAACAACTCCGTCCATTTCTCGAAGGTCACCAATAACCGGCTTCGCGGACCATTTGGCGACGGAGCTTCTCAGAGACCAGAACTTCGCAGCGACCCATTTCCGCCATGACCACTGAACTCTCTCCGCCGACAGACTCCGACAGCCGCGACATGCGATTGGTGGATGTGCTCGATCGTTATGAGCGTGCGCTTAAGCAGGGTATGGCTCCCCCGATCGAACCCCTCTTGCTCGAACATCCTGATCTGGCGGACGAACTACGCGACGCGTTGGAGACGTTGCGCTGCTTGTGGATCAATAAGCAATCTGCGGCGCGCAAGGATGCTGAAGTTGTGGCAGCACATGACTGGTTTGACGGCTCGGACTCGAATGTGATCGGCGATTACCGGCTCATTCGCGAGATCGGTCGCGGTGGCATGGGCGTCGTCTATGAAGCAGAAGAATTGCTTCTCAAGCGACGTGTGGCTCTCAAACTCTTACCGCTCGCGGCGTTGCTCGACACGACGATGATTGAGCGATTCCGCAATGAGGCTCGTGCGGCTGCGCAGTTGCATCATCCTCACATCGTGCCCATCTATGGGGTCGGGACCGATCGCGGAGTGCATTATTACTCGATGCCGTTGATCTCAGGCCGCACCTTGGCGCAAGTGATTCACACACTTTCGCGCGATCGCGACAGCGCAGCAACGCTGCCCCTGACGAGAGAAGATTCCGTCAATGATGCGAGCGACGCGCGGACTGTTGCCTCCAGTAAGAATGCGGAGGCGGCTCGATCCATGAATACTCCCGACGATGCCTGCGACTTCGTCACTAGGCTGCAACACTCAACCGGACGGGAATTCTTTCGTTGCGTCGTGAGGCTCGGCATCCAAGCCGCGCAGGCACTGGAACACGCACATCTCCGCGGCATCGTCCACCGAGACATCAAGCCGTCAAATCTGCTGCTCGACGAGCAAGGCAAGTTGTGGGTCGCGGATTTCGGACTAGCTCAGATGCGAAATGTTCCGGGCATGACCATGACTGGCGATGTGGTCGGTACTTTGCGTTACATGAGCCCCGAACAAGCGGCAGGTCGTCGCGTCATCGATCATCGCTCGGATGTCTTCTCGTTGTGCTCATCGCTGTATGAACTCGCCACTCAGCAACCAGTCGTTGCCAGCGGTGATCGAGCAACCGTGGTGCAGGCTGTGCTCTCCGGCGAAATCATTCCGCCGCGGCGTCTGAATCCCGAAGTGCCTATCGAGCTTGAGACGATCTTGTTGAAAGGACTCACGCACGAACCGGAATCACGTTATCAGTCGGCTCTCGAACTTGCCGATGACCTGCAACGCTTCCTAGACGATCGCCCTCTCATGGCGCGCCGCCCGACCGTATTCGAGCAGATTGGCAAGTGGGTCCGCCGGCATCGGAGCGTGGTCACCGTCGGGGCAGTCTCAGGCGTTGTGCTGCTGGTCAGCGTGACCGTGCTGATGGCGCTCAATGCCATCGCGTTGCAAGAGAAAGCGAACCAAGCTCGTCTTGCCACAGAGACTGCCCAAGAAGCATCTCGCAAGTCTGGCTTGCTCTTGGCTCGCAGTGTGCGTCTGGGAAGCCATTCGGAACTCAAAGCTGCGGCGCGTCAGGCATTGATCGATGCCGCGAAGATTCGACCGGGTGTTGATCTGCGGAACGAAGCCATCGCTTCCATGAGCCGTTGGCAGTTCGAGCCCATCAAACATTGGGACGCACAGGTCGCGGCCAATCTTCACTCGGTGGACTTCACAGCGGATCTCAGCCGTTATGCCGAGGAGACAGGAGAAGGCACGATCTCCATTCGACGTACTGACGATGCCGAAGAAGAGGTCCGCTTGCCTGCACCGCAAGTTGCTGGCAGCGCGGTGGTCGTCTCGATGCTCAAGCTCAGTCCCGATGGGCGGACACTCGCCGCTGTTTATCGCGCCACCAAAGACCGCCAGCGCATCTTCATCTTGTGGAATGTTGCCGAACGTCGTGAGATCGAACGTGACGATCAAACCGCGGCAGATCATCCCATGAGCTTCAGTCCCGACGGACGCTGGTGTGCCCGTGGAACATCGACCGGCGATATCGTGCTGTATGACATCCTCTCGCCGTCCAACGAGCCACTGAGGCTGAAGCTCGATCGTCAAACGATTCCAAAAGCGACCGTGTGGGAGTGCATCTTCAGTCACGATTCTCGGCTGCTGGCGGTGCCGGTGCGATTTAGTGGTGATGTTGAAATCTGGGATGTCACGACTCGTGAGCGGGTGAAGCGATTGAAGTCTTTGAGTTGGGTCACGGCGCTCGCCTGGAGCCCCAACAATCGTGAGTTGTTGTTTGGCAGTCGCGATGGTTCGATCGCCATTTGGGACTTCGAGTCTGGCAAACCGACTGACACGATGCGGGCTCATGCCAGCAACGTGCATGCAATGACCATGCATCCCGAGATGGGGTTGCTCACCAGTTATTCCTGGGGTGGCTCGTCGGCGGTTTGGGACTTTGCGTCGCGAGAACGAGTGCTCGACCTGCGCGGCGCAGACTCGAAGTTCTCACGAGATGGCCGTCGTTTCGTCAGTCGCAGTGGAGTGAAACTGACACTCTGGGACATGCAACATCTCACTCCATCGCGTTCGCTCTTTGTTCCGCAACAAACCAAGCCGGAAGTGCTGGGCGCACTCTTTGTCGCTGACGATCGGGTGCTAGTGAGCTATGGCAGCGACGGCGTCCGACTCTGGGATGTTGCGACGGGCGAACCGCTCGGCATGCTTGTCAACGGCTGGATCGCGGGCATTGAGTTCGACGAGGCACGGCAGACCTTGATCGTTGCCGAACGGCGAGTTGTCTCCGAATGGCCACTAACGACGACCCGTGATTCGGAGCGACTGCGGTTGCGCTTCGGTCCGCCCACACGCTCGTCGGCGGTGGCGGGCTATTGGATCACAACCACGGGACAAAACAGCGACAGGCAAGTCAGAGCTGTCGCGATGCGTTCGGCCACTTCGGGGCTCATCCGAGTCCAGCGTGGCAATGACTTCCCCGGCACGGACCATCCGGCTTTGCCCATTGATGCCAGTGTGGCGGTCTCGCCGCAGGGCGACCTGATCGCCATCGCCTCGCGCAGCGGTGACGGCCCTGCCCTACAGATCCGTGATGCGGTGTCATTCAAATTACTCCGCGAACTCCCTGATCGAGCAGTGCGAGTCGCGTTTCATCCGCAGCGCGATGAGCTCGTCGTTGCCGGACGCGATAACGTGCGATTCCTCAATCTCCACGACTGGCAACCCCGTCTAGAGTTGGCACGTCATGAATCCGATCTCGCCGGACAAGTCGCATTCAACCGCGATGGCAGCATCTTGGCCTATGGCACCAGAAATCATCTGGTGCGTTTGGTGCTTACTGAAACTGGCGAAGAACTCGCCACTTTTGAACGCACACCGCGACCAGAACGCGGCGAAGGCATTGCGTTTTCCCGTGACGGCGGTTGGATGGCCACAGCGTTCCGCTATCAAGCCATCGAACTCTGGAACTTGCGCACAATCCGCTCCGAACTCAGGGATCTTGGCCTCGACTGGCAGCATTCCGGCCTAACGCCAGCGGCCCCCGCGCTGCCGTTGACTGTCGACATCCAGCATTAACGAGCAACCGGTTCGGGGGCATGCCAGACGCGCCGGTCCCCGTTGCCGATCGCGTTCGGCAACAGAGAAACGGCCCAGTGAAGCTCGATACGACGGACTTCCGACCTATCGCACTGATAGGTACTCAAACGCGAATCGCGTTAGATCACATCAAGCCAACTCGGCAGTGTTGCGAAGACCTCCGCAAGAGATTGCACAATGTCTTCCGGTGTCGTGATGCGAGTGTCACCGGGAGAATTGTCGAATCGGTCAACTCCGGCACCTCCATTGAGCGAATCGCTGCCATCACTCGCCGGAGCGAGCAGACGATTGCCACCGATCAGCACGTCAGCCTCGCTGCCACCGAGCAACGTGTCTTTGCCCGCTCCGCCGACCAGCACGACACCGATCGTCGCGGCGGTCGCGTTGAAATTATTATTACCCGCGCCGCCGATGAGCGCGATGCGTTCGATGTCTGTCGGTGTTTCGTCGCCCGTAGTCGCAGAGACCACTCGACCGCCGGTGATTGTCACGTTCGTGTCGGTTCGCTCGTAGAAGTAGTCGAAGCCACTGCTGCCATTCAGATCGTCGTTGCCGGCTCCGCCGATCAGCACGTCGTCCCCGTCGTTGCCGCGTAGCACGTCGCTGCCGCCCGAGCCCAGCAGCGTGTCGTCGTCAGCTCCGCCTTCGAGGACATCGTTGTCGGTGCTGCCGTCGAGTCGGTCGTTACCGGGGCCGCCGCGCAGTGTGTCACTGCCTGCTCCTGACATGACAGAATCGTTACCCGGTCCAGCATCGACGAGGTCGTTGCCACCGCCGGAGTTGATGACGTCGTTACCGGCGCCGCCTTCGATGGAGTCCGCTCCGGTGCCGACGTTCGAGATTTCGTCGTTCCCCGGTGAACCGATCAACTTGTCTGCGCCGCCGAGTCCGTTGATGACAACTCCGCGACCGAGCGGGCTGACGAAGCCGCTCGCGTCGATCCGCTCGCTGCTACTAGAGCCCGTCAGACTCGCGCGTTCGATGTTCGTTAAGCGATCGGTGACGACGAGCGAGACGTTGCGCGTCTCAACGAGGAATGTCGTCGTCAGCACGAGCGAACTGACGGAGGTCGTTGACGCCGAATGCACGAGAGTGTCTTCGTCCGGTCCGCCATCGAGATCGTCTTCCCCGCCTCGTCCGTCGAGCGCGTCGAAGCCGCCGTTGCCGAACAGCGAGTCAATACCGTCGAAGCCGATGAGTTCGTCGTCTCCGTCGCCGCCCCAGATGGCGTGATCGGCTTCGATCGACGTCATGTCGGCGGAGTCGTCGCCGCCGAGCAGACGCAGACGGACGGCATCAATGTCGGCATCGAGCGGGTAAGCCACTCCATTGAGAGTGAGTCCGCCTGCGCCATCGTGCTTGACGACGTCGTCTTCGAACGTGCCTTGCAGGTAACGCGTATTACCCGAGACATACGAGCCGCCGAGTAATTGGCTGCTGAGTGGCGGGAAGCCTTCTGTGCCCGGTGTGCTAATTGCGACAGCGCTGAGCAGTAAGGCGTAGTCGTCGTCGGTCTCGACCGCACCGCGACCGGGTAAGGCAAGCTCGCTATCGAGTGCACCGATATCGAGCGAGATCTGATGGAAGCCCGGCGTCAGTGAGACCGCATCGGTAAGCACGATCTCGTCGACTAAGTCGTCGGTGTAAGACGCGTTACCGTCGCGCGAACGCAGAACTGCAATCCGTACTTCGGAAGCCGCATCTCCGCTGAGTGTGTAGTCGAACTCAATCTTGTTCTCGTTCGCGAAGGCGCGACTGAGATCAAGCTGCGGCGCAGTGACGGTCACGGAGAAGGTTTGCGAAGTTTGCCCGCCATCGTCGTCTTCTGCTCTCACGACAACGTCGTATGTCCCGCGCCGCGTGAAGAGATGCGTGAAGCTGAACTTGCCGAGTTCGTCGAGCGAAGCGAACCGCGGCGCCTCATCAGCAACGAGCAACACCGCTCGCAGTGAGTCTGCTCCGGCGTCAGTGATCTGCCCGGTAATTTGTGTGACATCCCCAATCTTCGCCGTTCCCGGCGGGACGTCGTTCACTGAGAGCACCGGCGCAACGTTTGTCACCGACACGGGAATGGTCGCCGTCGACGAGAGGCCGTCATCGTCGGTAACTCGCAATGTGATCTCGAACAAACCGCTGTCGGCATATGTGTGACTGCCGTCGAAGCTGCCGCGCGTCAGGTTGCCCGCGCTACCGGCGACGTCGATCGTCGCGTTGCCGATGCTCGTTGATGTACCGTCGCCCCAGTCGATCTCGAAGTTGAAAGCTGACGACGCCCCGAAACCCGCATCCGTGAAGCTCACGATGTCGGTCAAGCTCAGCAGCGAGCCTTCGGCAATTGTCTGCGCACCTCGCGGAGTCAGCACGGGAGCCGCTCCGCTGACGACGACGTTGAAGGACTGCGACTGCGTCCCGCCGTTGTCGTCAGTTACGGAGACTGTCACCGGGAACGTGCCCGACGTTGCAAAGAAATGCGACGCGTTGAACGAGCCGAGTTTTGTGATGCCTTGAGTACCGACTCGATCAATCGTGACGACCGGCGACGAGTTCGCCGTTCCGTCACCCCAATTGACGGATGCCGTAAAGGTCTCGCTCGCTCCGAAGGCCGGATCGCTGAAGCTGCCGATGTCGGTGAAGACGACGAATTGTCCCTCAGTCACGGACTGTTGCGCCAGCACGCTGAGAGTGGGTGCAATATTTGTGACAGCGACGTTGAAAGTGTTTGAAGTCGAGCCGCCGTCATCGTCCGTCACGGTCACTGTCACAGTGAAGTTGCCGTTGTCCGGGAATGCGTGCTCGACCGACGAACCCATGACGACCGGAGTGCCGTCGCCGAAGTTCCATTGGTACGACAATGTGTCAGTGCCGGGATCAGATGCGGATTGGCTGAAGAGGCCGATCGCTCCTTCGGCGATTGCTGCGGGGACGTTGCTCGCACCGAGTACCGGTACGGCGTTCGTCACCGTGAAACTCACGCTCC
Source organism: uncultured Planctomycetaceae bacterium (assembly GCA_964573505.1). Classification (GTDB taxonomy): domain Bacteria; phylum Planctomycetota; class Planctomycetia; order Planctomycetales; family Planctomycetaceae; genus AM-0621. The sequence continues at coordinate 7,525 of CAZNMS010000363.1, forward strand.
GAGTAACCGTCTGCTGATCGTCGTCGGTAATGCTGACGGTTGCGGTATAGCTGCCGTTGTCGGCGTAGATGTGATTCAAGGTGCGGCGATTGAGTGACGGACTGAGCGATTCAAAGTCTGCAAAGGTCTCGCTGCTGCCGTCGCCCCAATCGACACTGAAACTCCATGACGACGGATCGCTCTGCAACTTTTGGGTGGTGTCGATGATGTCGACCCGCAAGTCGGCAGACTGACCTTCTGCCCGCGATGCCGTCGATGTTGTTGCTGCCGCATTCGGTGCAACTGCGGTGACTGTAAGATTCACGACATCGGTGACTGGTGCAGAGAGTTCGCTATTCGTCAGCAAGATTCCGATCGTGAACTGATCGGGGTCGGGATAGATGTGCTCGACCGTAAAGACGCGACCTTGCGCCGCAGTGCGAACAACTTCTTGCGGCGCCGAACCGTCACCCCAATCGATCGTCAGCGTCCATTGGTCGGCTCCCGGATCGGTGATTGAGATCGGCAGACTGAAGATGCCCTCGCCGGATGTGCGATCGATTCCGCCGCTGACAGTCGGCAGGACCGGATCGACGAAGAGGCTCACAGTGTCGCGGAACGTCAACGGAGTATTCGGCACAGTGACCGTCACCGAGACGTCGTCGCGTCCTTCGTTCGGCGGAGTGTAATTGAACGTACCCGTCGTGACGCTCGGCATCTCAACGCCGTCGACATCCCACAAGTAGCGAAGCGATGCATTGGGAGTGAAGACATAGGGCTCGTTGCCGACAGCTAGATCTTCAAGAGCACCGAAGAACAACGAGCCGTTGATCGCGACCATACTGGAAGGCATTGAGGGCAAAATTCCCGCTCGGATGTCGCGCACGAGTGACGGCGTTGCACCGTTGATCTGCCATAGCTCGATGTTGTTGCTCGACGACTTTGCGGCGAGATAAACGCGACCGTTGAGCACGGCAAAATTTGAGGGGCTCGACGTCGCCGCGCTACTTGAGTTGATGATGATGCGCGACGCGGTTGTTCCGATAACTCGTCCCGGCTCGCGATCGGTCATGCCGTCTGCGCCGGTTCCCGATGCGTAATAAAGCGAAGTGCCGAGAGCCGTGAGTGAATCCGGTGCGGAGCTGCTTGCTCCGAGATTGATGTCGATAGGAGTCAGTGCGGACGTTGCGCTGAGTAAGAACAACTCCCTGCCGATCGTCGGTGACGTCGCCGAGAAGGCAAGCTGCGACCCGAAGACGGTCAGACTTCGCGGGTCCGCATTACCCGAACCACTAATGCTCGTGACCTTCTGCGCTGACGAGCCGTCGAAGGCATAGATCTCGCGTTGCACTCCATTCGAGGCCGCGAAATAGAGACGGTTGTTGAAGACGACGAGATCACTCGGTGACGACGAACCTGCGCCTGCGACGATGTCCGCTTCCTGTCGCAGCGTCGAACCGTCGAACGACATCAGCTCGATGCCGTTCGCCGTCTGAGCTGCGAAGAAGAGACGGTTGTTGAAGACGGCGAAGCTCGTCGGCGAAGAACTGCTTGCGCCGGTGAAGACATCGACGACTGAAAGAGAGCCGCCGGTCAGACG
>CAZNMS010000364.1:0-9098 GCA_964573505.1 uncultured Planctomycetaceae bacterium
GACTCAGCAGCGGCGCATCATGTTGGTCACGCTGACCGACGAAGCGGGCGATGACTTCGGTGAGTGGCTCGAAAAGTCGATCCTCATGTGTCAGCGGTTCGGAGCGAAGGCTTATGTCATCGGCCCGGCAGCGGTCTTCGGCAGGCGCGATGGCTTCATGCCCTATACCGCGCCGGAAGATGGCAAGAACTACAAGTTGCCAATCGCGATCGGTCCCGAAGTGCCGGTCTTCGATACGCTCGACTTGCCCTTCTGGTTCGATGGCGCGCAGTTCGAATACCTCTCGTCGGGCTTTGCTCCGTATGCCCTCGCGCGATTGGTGCATGAAACGGGCGGCGTCTACTTCCTCACGAACATGACGACGATGAGTGGCCTTACGCCGATCGGGACTTATGACCTCGCGGCCTTGAAGCCGTTCGAACCCGATTACTCGTTCGGTTCTCCCGAAGAGTATGAGAAGGACTTGCGGAAGCACCCTCTGCGAGCGGCTGTTGTTCAAGCGGCGCAGCTCAGCCGCAAGTTCACGGCGAAGGGAACTCCGACGCTCGATCTGAAGGTGACTACGGCAAACTTCAAGAATGCAGCCGCCGACGCTCAGAAGTCAGTCGCCGAGAGTCAGTTGATGGTCGACCTCATTCTGCAAGCGATGCCGGACTCATTGGAGAAGCAGCTTGATCGCGAGCCGTCGGGGCGATGGCGCATGAACTACTGCCTGACTTATGGTCGGCTGCTTGCTCATAAGGTGCGCTGCCTCGAATACAACCTCGCGTTTGCATGGATCAAGAATGAGCTGACTGGCGACGATGTGCAGAAGAAGTCGAATCATTGGATCGTCCGCCCGGACCGAACGGTCAACTATGCCGGCAACCTGCGAAAGACAGCCGCGAAGGCAGAGGACTATCTGCAACGGGTCGTGCGCGAAGCTCCCGGCACTCCATGGGCGGTGCTGGCGCAGCGAGAACTGAAGGACGGGTTCGGAGTGAAGATCGATCAGAAATTCATTCCGCCGCCGCCTCCTCCGCCGCCGCGAGCAGCAACTCCGCCGGGCAAGCAAGTGCTCTTTGCGCCTGAGCCCGAGAAGCCAAAGAAGCCGCAGCCGAAGCCCGTTCCGCCGCCAAAACCCGTGCTGCCGAAGCTGTAGTCGATCGATCGATTGAGCAATTGGTTTGATCGAATCGAAGTCCCATCAATGAGAGGGCGAAGCCTCTGCCGAGCCGTACTGTCGTAGTGCCGATCACTGCGACTGCGGCTCGGTCGAGACTCGCCCTCTTGTCGTTAATGTTCGCGCACAGTGTGGCGCGACGCTCCGCGTCGCGACTGCCGACGCGGAGCGTCGGACCACACTGGTTGCAGCTTCGCTGCGTCGTTTAGCCGCATCCCCATCGGGGTGCGCTCGCTCGGCGGAGAGCGCGATTTCAGCGGTAACGAGATCTCGGCGTCGGCATGAAGAGCACGGACTGGATGTCCATGCTACGACGATGCTGCTCGTCTCACTGACTGTCGCGCGCGGCACAACAAACTCAATCATCACTTGTCGGATCGCACTCTCTCAGGAACTCGTTGCATGGCGCGCTGTGTATTGGAACTTACTCAAGAGCAGCTTCAACAATGGTGCGAAGCGGCTGAAGTTCCGAAGTTTCGAGCCGCTCAAATTCGGCGCTGGATCTATACCAATCGAGCTGCCTCGATCGACGATATGCGCGACTTGCCGAAGGCACTGCGAGAGAAGCTCGCGGCCGAGTTCGCTCTCTTCACGAGCAATGTCGTCGGGCATCAAGTGGCAAAGGATCGCACGGAGAAGTTGCTGCTCGAACTTCGCGACGGCGAGACGATCGAATGCGTTCTGATGCGTGAGCCCGATCGCCGCACGATCTGCATTAGCACTCAAGTCGGTTGTGCAATGGGCTGCGTCTTTTGTGCGAGCGGCTTACTGGGACTCAAACGCAATCTCACAAAGGCCGAGATCCTCGAAGAGATTCTGCGAATGGATCGGCAACTCGATCGAGACGAGCGGCTGACGAACATCGTTGTGATGGGGATCGGCGAGCCGCTGCATAACCTCACGGAGTTGCTCGCCGCATTGGATGAAGTCACTGCCGAAGACGGACTGGGATTGAGCCCGCGCCGCATCACGATTTCGACCGTCGGCTTGCCGAACAAGATTCGCGAACTGGCTCGCACCGGGAAGCCTTACAATCTGGCAGTTTCATTACATGCCCCGAATGACGAAGTCCGCAGTCAACTTGTGCCGGTCAATGAGAAGATTGGCATTGATGAAGTGCTCGCGGCGGCTGACGACTACTTCGAGGTCACGGGGCGCCGCGTCACTTACGAGTATGTGTTGCTCAGCGGACTCAATGACTTGCCCGAGCATGCACATCAACTCGGTCGCTTGCTGGAGCGACGGACGGCGCATGTGAATCTCATCCCAATGAACAACGTCGAGACGCTGCCGTTCGTCGAGCCGACTGCTCCGAGAACGGCGGGCTTTGTTGAGATCCTCGCGGGCTACGGCGTCATCGCGACCGTGCGCAAACGCAAAGGCGCCGACATCGACGCTGCTTGTGGGCAACTGCGTTTGAAGCGCGAGCAAGCAGTCGAGCATTTGCACGTACTGCCGGTCGTTTGATTGGAGCGCTTGAGTTCCGCTGTGTTCCGCTACGCTCCGGCCACTCGTTGAGTTCCGACCGTCACCTCACAGCAGGAGCTTTCACGCATGCCAAAAACTCGAGTCGCGATCATCGGTCATACGGGCCGGGGCAATTATGGGCACGGGCTTGATTCAGTTTGGAAGCAGTTCGAAGACATTGAGGTCGTTGCAGTTGCCGATCCCGATGAAGCGGGTCGGAACGCGGCGATGAAACGCACGACGGCGCAGCGCGGCTATGCGAGCTATCGCGAGATGCTTGAAAAGGAGAAGCCCGAGATCGTTGCCGTCTGTCCGCGCTGGGTTGATCAGCATCGCGAGATGGCGCTGGCTTGCGCTGAGTTCGGCTGCCACATGTTTATGGAGAAGCCGCTCTGTCGGACGATGGCTGAGGCTGACGACATCGTGAAAGCCTGCGAGATGCGGCATCTGAAATTGGCCGTCGCGCACATCGCTCGATACTCGCCGCAATTAGCAATCGCGAAGAAGCTGATTCAAGGCGGAGAGATTGGTGAGCTGCTTGAGATTCGCGCTCGCGGCAAAGAGGACGCACGCGGCGGCGCAGAAGACTTATGGGTGCTCGGATCGCATGCGCTCAACGTCATGCACTTCTTAGGCGGCGAGCTTGAGTCGTGCTTTGCGACTCTGCATGAACGAGGACAACGCGTCACGAAGGAGCATGTGAAGTCGGGCAATGAAGGACTCGGTCCACTGGCGGGCGATCGCGTTGATGCGATGTATCGCTTCAAGAACGGAGTGACGGGCTTCTTCGGTTCGCAAAAGGGAGCGGGTGGAAGTCAGAACCGCTTCGGCGTGCGAGTCTTCGGCAGCAAAGGTTTGATCGATATCCCGTCCGGCTACGGGCGTCCGATCATGATGCTCAAAGACCCGTTATGGGGTTCGGCAAAGACTCCGGCAAAGTGGCAGACGATCTCCTCAAACGGTGTCGATCAACCGGAGACGCTGACCGCGACCGACTACGAAGGAGCGTTGCCCGTTTGCGTACAAGACCTGCGTGACGCGATTGCAAAAGACCGGCAGCCGATCTGCGGGATGTATGAAGCTCGAACTTGCACCGAGATGATTCTCGCCATCTTTGACTCGCATCGAGTCGGCAAGCCGGTGACGTTCCCGCTGGCAAATAAAGAGAACGCGTTGGCGATGCTGTAGGTTTTGCGACATGCGCTCCGGGAATAGGACGAATAGGACCGATAGGACGAATAGGACTGCGGAGTTGCGGCCCGGCTAATTTCATTCGTCCGATAAGTCCCATTCGTCCTATCGCCCGCCTCGACCGAGTTCTCACCTCAAGCAGCTTCAGTGAAAGGCTCTCTCATGCGAGTGTTCTTCAACGCGAGTTTGTGTTGCTTCCTGCTGCTTGTCGGAGTGAGTCGCGCAGCGGAAAAGGATGCGGCAGCGTCTCCGAAAGCGATGACGGTCGAAGAGGTCGTTGCCGCGACGAAAAGCTCGGTCGTTGTTGTCACGATCGCGGATCGCAATGGGCAGCAGCTCGGTCTCGGGACGGGCTTTGTCGTTTCGCCGGATGGGCTCATCGCCACAAACCTGCATGTCATCGGCGAAGCGCGGCCGATCGCGGTGACATTCGCTGACGGCAAGAAGCACGATGTCTCTTCAGTGCATGCGACTGACAAGAAGATGGATCTCGCGCTGCTGAAGATTGACGCAAAGGGCTTAAAGCCAATCGAGATCGGTGAGCCCGAGTTGCTCAAAGAAGGACAGCCGGTTGTCGCGATCGGCAATCCGCTCGGACTCAGACATAGCGTTGTGAGCGGCGTTGTCTCGGCGAAGCCCGAGATCGAAGGCCGCTCGATGATTCAGGTCGCGATGCCGATTGAGAAAGGCAATAGCGGCGGGCCGTTGCTCGATCTTTTTGGCCGAGTGCAGGGCATCATCACTTTGAAGTCGCAGGTCAAAGACGATCTCGGCTTTGCAGTCCTATCGAGTTCGCTGAAGCCGCTGCTCGATAAGCCGAACCCGATTCCGATGGCGCAGTGGGTCACGATCGGAGCACTCGACGAACGCAATTGGCAGCCTCTGTTTGGTGCGCGATGGCGCCAGCATGCGGGCCGCATCATCGTCGATGAACCGGGTCGCGGCTTCGGCGGCCGATCGCTCTGTCTCTCGAAGCAAGCTCCGCCTGAGTTGCCGTTTGAAGTCGCCGTGCGCGTGAAGTTCTCACCGGAAGAAGGAGCAGCGGGACTCGTCTTTCATTCGGACGGCGAGCAAAAGCATTACGGCTTCTATCCGAGCAACGGTCGCTTGCGGCTCAGTCGTTTCAACGGAGCCGACGTCTATTCATGGAAGGTGCTCGCCGATGTTCCGCATGCGGCCTATCGCCCCGGTGATTGGAATCACCTGAAGGTGCGAGTCGAAGAGGGCAAGCTCTCGTGCTTCATCAATGGGCAACTGGTGATCGAGTCGGATGACTCGGGCTTCAAGTCCGGCTCCGTCGGGCTCGCGAAGTTCCGGGACACGCACGGCGAGTTCAAGCAGTTCGCTGTCGGCAAGTCGCTGCCGTATCAAGACGGTCCCGGCGATGAGGTCGTGAAGCGCATTCGCGATGCAGCGAACGCTGTCACTCATAACGTTGCCGGTTCAAGTGACCTCATTCAGCAACTCTCATCGGATGACGGCGCGGCAATGGAGGTGCTGAGACGAGAAGCGAAGCAACTCGAACAACGCGCTGAGCGGTTGAAGGAGCTTGCTCATGCCGTGCATGCGCAGCGCGTGCAGAAGGAACTCGGCGAGTTGATCGGTAAGTCGCCCGAGTCCTTTGATCTGCTGCGAGCAGCATTGCTTGTCAGCAAGCTCGACAACGAAGAGCTCGACGTCGACGGCTATGTGCGCGAGGTTGAGGGCATGATCGACGAGATCAAGCGCGGGCTGCCGGCGGATGCAGACGAACGCGCGAAGCTTGCGGCACTCAATCGTTATCTCTTCGAGCAGCGCGGGTTTCATGGCAGCCGTACTAACTATTACAGCCGGTCGAACAGCTATCTCAACGAGGTGCTCGACGACCGCGAGGGGCTGCCGATCACACTCTCTCTGCTGCATATGGAGATGGCGCGACGATTGGAGTTGAAGGTTGTCGGAGTCGGCTTGCCCGGCCACTTCGTTGTGCGGTTCATCCCGAAGAAGGCCGATGCCGAGTTGATCGACGTCTTCGAGAACGGTCGCACGATGACGCTCGACGAAGCCAAGAAGATCATTCAAGAGAATCAGCGCGGCTCACTGACGCCGGAAGAATTGACCGCGCTCACCGAGCAGATGCTCGAAGCAGCAACCTCAAAGGCGATCGTGCTGCGGATGCTTTCGAACCTGCGCGGCGTCGCCGAGAAGGAGCGCGATACCGACGCCTTGCGGCGGTACATCGACACAATTTTGGCGATCGACATCGAGCATCTCGAAGCGCGAGCGTTTCGCATCGACCTCAACATTCGCAGCAAGCGGTTCAAAGACGCGATCAGCGACATCGACTGGATGCTGCAGAAGAAACCCGCCGGTCTTGAGGTCGAGCAAGTGTTGCGACTGCGCGGACAGCTCGAAGCCGAGCTGAAGGGAATGATGTAAGACAAAATGCAGTCGGTTCAGCGAGTATTTGATCGCGTCGTAGGATGGCCGCCCTCGGCCGTCTTCTTTCTGTGAATCGTTCAGATTTGTGGCCGAGTCGCTCGGCGAGCGAGTTGCGGAGCACTTCCCCACATGAGACGACTTGCAACGACACAGTCCCGATGCATTGCTAGGTCACTTGAGTTGAGAAGTTGTTGGAAGCCATTGGCATGCAATTCGACTTACATGGGCACATCCGCAGTTTGGCTTTGCTATCCGCAGGAAATCGCGGCTGAAGAAAGGCGGCTTCCTACGGATGGCAAAGCCCGGCTGCGGATGAAGACGACTCCCCTCAACCGGTCATTCGACGCTGCTCTTCTGAGACTCGTCAATCAGAGGCAGAGCCTTGCTAACCACTGATGAAGCATGCCGTCGTTCTCTTCGAAAAAGACAAGACGGCCGAGGGCGGCCATCCTACGCGCAGGACTCAACCGGACGATCAACAAACGAAATGCAGTCATTCAAAGGAGACTCAACATGAGGTTGCAGCGATGGGGCGTTGTGTTGTCGGTGTTGATTGGCCTTTCGCTCGGCACTGTTGCCCGAGCTGCGGACGAGCCGAATCGACGCGCTGAGTTCTTGACATTCATCAAGACGCAAGCCGCCGCACTGCGAGCGAACGACAAACCGCCGACAACGATCGACGAGTGGAAGCAGCAACGCGAAACGCTGCGGAAGCAACTGGCTGATGTGTGGCGAGTCTTCCCGGAGCAGAACTGTCCGCTCGAAGCGAAGAAGCTCGGCGAGATGCAGTTCGATGGCTATCGGCTTGAGAAGCTCATCTTTCAGACGCGGCCCGGTGTTTGGATGACCGCTCATGCTTATGTGCCGGACAAACCCGGCAAGCTCCCGGCGATCCTGCAAGTTCATGGCCATTGGAAAGAAGCGAAGCAAGCACCGACCGTGCAATCGCGCTGCATCGGAGCCGCAAAGCTCGGCTTCTTTGTGCTTGCGGTTGATGCGTTCGGCGCGGGAGAGCGCGGGCTCAATAAGGCGCTCGGCGAGTATCACGGCGAAATGGTCGGAGCGATGCTCTTCCCGCTCGGCATGCCTCTGTCGGGCATTCAAGTTCATGAAAACATGCGGGCCGTTGACTACTTGCTGACGCGGCCTGAAGTCGACGGCGCGCGCATCGGAGTTACGGGCGCGAGCGGCGGCGGCAATCAGTCGATGTATGCCGGCGCATGGGACGAGCGGCTCAGCGCGTCGGTGCCGACATGCTCGGTCGGCAACTATCAGGCTTATCTCGGAGCAGCCTGCTGCATGTGCGAAGTCGTTCCGGGAGCATTGCGATTCACTGAGGAATCGGGAGTGCTCGCACTCACGGCGCCGCGCGGATTGATGGTCAACAGCGCGACGCAAGATGCGTTTCAGTTTTCAGTCGGTGAAGCAAAGAAGTCGCTCGGGGCGGCTCAACCGATCTTCGATCTGCATCAACGACCGTCGGCTTTGAAGCACACCGTCTTTGAGTGGAGGCACGATTACAGTCAGCCGATGCGCGAAGCGATGTATGGATGGATGACGCGCTACCTCAAGGACGAAGGCGACAGCGGGCCGATCAAAGAACCCGAACTCAAGCCGGCTGATCCCGAATCCATTCGCTGCTTCCCCGGCGATACTCGTCCCGACGATTGGCTGACGTTGCCGAAGTTCGCGGCGCGCGAAGCTCGCCAATTGCTGATCAACAAAGACGGTCCCGCAGCGCAGGCTCAGCGGCGCGACGAGCACAGCAAGCTCAAGAGCACGCTCACAAACTTGCTCGGCGGCATTCCTCAGCCGAGCCCGCTGCAACTCGAAGCGACGCCGTTCAATGCCGAGGGAACGCGCACTCTGAAGTTCTCCCCCGAACCCGGCCTGACGTTGCTCGCCACTCACAAGAAGTCGGCCATGAGCAAGCAGCGACTCGCCGTTGTGTTGAATCTCGATGATGGCGAAGGAGCATCGAAGTCCGCGCAAGCAGAGCAGTTGCTGGCGCGCGGATGGAACGTTGTGACACTCGACCTGCGAGCGACCGGCAAGCTGGCATACGAGCGCGACTCGATCGGCCGCGCTCCCGACCATAACTCGGCAGAGTGGTCATTGTGGCTCGGTCGTCCGTTGCTCGGGCAATGGACTCATGACGTGCGTCGTCTGCTCGATGCAATCGCGACTGCGGATAGCAAACTGCCGCCGCAAGTGGCCGTCGTCGGACAAACGACCGCCGGACTCGTTGCGTTGTGCTCGGCCGTGACGGACGCGCGCATCACGCACGTCGCAACGGTTGGCTCATTAGCGAGCTATGTCAGCGACGTGCCGTATCAAGGTCAGCGACTGGGCCTGATGGTCCCGGCGATCCTGCGAGAACTCGGAGACATCGCGCACGTCGCCGCAATCAGTCAGCCGCAGCGTCTCGTGATTGCCGGCGGAGTCAGCGGCGGCGGCAAGAGCTTGAGTCAGTCAGAACTCGACGCGGCCTATGCCCCGCTCCGCACCTTATGGCAAGGCGCGGGAGTGACGTCGTCCCTGCTGGTGACAGAAGGCTCCGACCCCATCCGCATCGCCGACGAACTCAGCCGATAGCGATGAGCGAGCAGCGATCGTCGCCTTTCGCTCCGAGGCTGTAATTGAAACGCCCCCGACCTTGCGTCGGGGGTTCAACGGCTTTTGCGCTACTTCGAATACTTCGACTGTCCGCTTCAGGTCTTCGGCGGTTTCCTCTTGGGCGGCAAGAGGTTGCGGGCTTTGTAGTAGGCCGCGCGGGCGAGTTCGTTTCGCATCAGCCAGCGTTGGGCGGTTTCGGCTTTATGCCGCAAGGTGTTCGCTTGCAGGTGCTCTTCCAACA
>CAZNMS010000365.1:0-9071 GCA_964573505.1 uncultured Planctomycetaceae bacterium
ACAAATTCAATTCGCACTACCCGAGGCAAAAACACGACACGCCTGAATGTCTTCAGCTTCAAGCTACGGATAGCCCTCCAAGATTGTTTCCGGCGAATCGCCGACCGACAGCATCCCCAGAACATGCTCCACTGCGAGTCGTCGACCTCTAATGATCGGCTTCCCGCCGAAGATGGCAGGGTTGATGGTGATGCGACGCATCAAATCGGATTCGGTCATAAGGCACTCCTCATTCGACAGCGCACCTTCGCGTTTCCGTAGCCGAAATCGTCAGATTTCGGATCGCTGAAATGCCTGAAATCTGACGATTTCAGCTACACGGGTCGCTGAATTCACAACCAACATCAGCCTGATTTTGCACTCGTTCCCAAGCAGAGCTTGGGAACGAGTGCGCGAATCTGCCGGCCGCTATGCGAACTGCGGATTCACCTTCTCAGGATCAATGTCCAGTTCCTTCAAGACCTTCGGCAGACGCTTCTTGTCGAACGCACCTTGCTTCGCGAGCGCCACCAATGTTGTGTAGGCGACGTTCTCGGCGTCGATCTCGAAGTGACGTCGCAAAGCCGGTCGAGTGTCGCTGCGACCGAAGCCGTCGGTGCCCAGCACGACGAATTCGCCGGGCATCCATTGACGGATTTGATCGGGCACCAATCGCACGTTGTCGCTCGTCGCGATGAACGGGCCGCTGATGCCTTCGAGCGTCTTCTCCAAATAACTCTTCTCGGGAGCTTCCGTCGGATGCAGGCGGTTCCGACGTTCGACCGTCCGCGCGTCGCGACCCAATTCGGAGTAGCTCGTCACGCTCCAAACGTCGGCGCTGACTCCGTACTTCGTTTGCAGAATCTCTTGAGCCCGCAAGACCTCGTTGAAGATCGTGCCGCTGCCAAAGAGTTGCGGTCGGACTTTCGCCTTTGCGTCCGCTCCGGCTTTGTACTTGTAGAGCCCCTTGATGATGCCTTCTTCGCAACCGGCAGGCATTGCGGGCATTGCGTAGTTCTCGTTGTAGACGCTCAGGTAGTACATCACCGGCTCGTCGTTTTGATACATCCGACGCATGCCGTCTTGAATGATCGTGATCAGCTCGTAGGCATAGGCCGGGTCGTAAGCGACGATCGTCGGCACGGTTGTCGCCATGAGCTGACTGTGTCCGTCTTCGTGCTGCAAACCTTCGCCGTTGAGCGTCGTGCGTCCCGACGTTCCGCCAACCAAAAAGCCTTTCACGCGCGAGTCAGCCGCGAGCCAAATCAAATCGCCGACGCGCTGAAAACCGAACATCGAGTAGTAGATATAGAACGGGATCATGTTGATCCCGAGGTTCGAGTAAGCCGTACCCGCCGCGACGAACGACGACATCGCACCCGCTTCGTTGATGCCTTCTTCGAGGATCTGACCGTCCTTCGCCTCGCGGTAATACATGACCTGCTTGCGATCGACGGGCTCATAAAGCTGACCGTTGCTCGCATAGATACCGCACTGTCGGAAGAGCCCTTCCATACCGAAGGTGCGTGCCTCGTCGGGGATAATTGGCACCACTCGCGAGCCGATGTTCTTGTCCTTCAGCAGTTCCGAAATGAACTGCCCGAAAGCTTGCGTCGTCGAGGCTTCTTTGCCCTCGGTCCCCGTCAAGAACTTGCCAAACGCCGCGAGCGACGGGATCTGCAAACGCTCTGAAGTCGGCTTTCGTGCCGGCACATAACCGCCGAGCTTCTTGCGACTCTCTTGCAGGTACTTCATCTCAGCGCTGTCGTCAGCGGGCCGATAGAAGTCGATCTCTTCGACCGCGTCATCGCTCACGGGGATGCCGAAGCGATTGCGGAATTCGAACATCTCTTGCTCGTTCACCTTCTTAGTGTTGTGAGCAACGTTGCGACCTTCGCCCGCTTCACCGAGCCCGTAACCCTTGATCGTCTTTGCGAGGATGACGGTCGGCGAGCCTTTGTGATTCACGGCTGCGTGATAGGCGGCATAGACCTTCTCGGGGTCATGTCCGCCGCGATTGAGCCGCTGCAACTGAGTGTCCGAAAGATGCTCGACCATCGCCTTGAGCTTCGGCGTATTGAAGAAGTGCTCGCGGATATAAGCACCGCTTTCGACCGAGTACTTTTGATACTGGCCGTCGACCACTTCACCCATGCGTCGTACGAGTTCGCCGTCATGATCCTTCTCAAGGAGCGCATCCCAATCGCCGCCCCACACAACCTTGATGACGTTCCAACCGGCTCCGCGAAACGCCGCTTCAAGCTCTTGAATGATCTTGCCATTGCCGCGAACCGGACCATCAAGCCGCTGCAAGTTGCAGTTCACGATGAAGGTCAGATTGTCGAGGCTCTCGCGCGAAGCGAGCGTCAGCGCACCGAGCGACTCGGGTTCGTCGATCTCACCGTCACCGAGATAAGCCCAAACGCGGGACTTGCTCGTATCAACGAGATTGCGGTTATGCAGATACCGCAAGAACCGCGCGTGATAGATCGCGGTGATCGGGCCCAGTCCCATTGAGACCGTCGGGAACTGCCAGAAATCCGGCATCAGCCACGGATGCGGGTACGACGACAAACCGACGCCGCGCGGCAGTTCTCTGCGGAAGTGCAAGAGGTTGTCTTCGGTCAGTCGGCCTTCGACGAACGCTCGCGAGTAAACGCCGGGCGACGAGTGACCTTGAAAGTAGACCATGTCGCCGGGGTGATCGTCCGAGCGAGCATGAAAGAAGTGATTGAAGCCGACTTCGTACAGAGTGGCGCACGACGCGAACGTCGAGATATGCCCGCCGACTCCGTCGTAGTCGCGGTTGGCTCGGACGACCATTGCCATCGCGTTCCAGCGAATGATGCTTTTGATGCGTCGTTCGAGATCTCGATCGCCTGGGAATCGCACCTGATCGGGCACGGGGATCGAGTTGATGTAAGGCGTATTGGCGGTGAAAGGGATATGCACGCCGCGTTGATAAGCACGCTCTTGCAGCAGAGCTAAGAGCTTTTGAACTCGCTCGCGTCCGAAGCGGTGCAGCAAGTCATCAATTGAATCAAACCATTCGTCGAGTTCTGAGGGATCGAAACCGGCATCTACGGGAGAGGACTCAGACATTATGGACTCTGATTGCTAGGGAAACGCGAGGCAGGGCATCTGTCCGAACTGAGCACAGCGAGGACTCAGTTCCGACCTTAGACGCGTTCGCCAGAACGCGAAATGAGAGAGCTAAGAGCGACGATTCGAGCCCAGTACGAGCCGTCATTTATCGCCTGATCTCAGCACAAAAACGCGCGGCCGAGCAAACCCGCGCGAGGCAGCAAGGCCCGAAAAGGGGCGGGATTATTGCGGTGCCTCTCTACCCCGACAAGGTCGGTCAACGCCCGTAAGGAGCCCGGCATAAGCCCCTGCTACTGATGTGCTTAGAGCAATTCGCAACCCGCATCGGCAACGTGTCGAGAGCCTCTCTTCGCCCTCCAACATCGAGGTCAAAGATACGTCGTCGTCAGCGTTGTCGAAGCGAGTCAGTCGCGTGTCCGATCGTCGCGTCTCGGCAACTCGTTGATGCGAGGCGCGACCGATCCTGAAGGCAACCGACAACGACTTGACCCCCGCGTTTCGAAGTTGTCATCACTCGCTCCGTCGCCATCACCCGAACCGGAGCCGGACTCATGCCAGTGACTCAACGCGATCAAACTTCCGCTGCTTCATTCTCTCGCCGCAAGCTGCTGCAAGTGGGCGGGCTCGGCTTGATGGGAGTCACTCTGCCTCGCTTGCTGGCGGCTCAAGAGTCGTCGCCAATGGCCGATCTCAAACCGACGGCGGACTCAGCCGTGATCGTGTTTTTAAACGGAGGACCGTCCCATTTAGATATGTGGGATGTAAAAACTGATGCACCCGACGGCATTCGCGGTGAGTTCAAAGCCATTCCCACTTCCGTGCCCGGATACTTTGTCGGTGAGCACATGCCGAAGCTCGCGCGGCAGATGCATCGTTCGGTTGTCGTGAGGTCCATGCATCACGGAGTCAACAACGCACATGCCGCAGCGGTCTATGCCGCGATGACCGGGCATGATCGCGGAGAGATCGGCGGCGGTACTCGACCGACCGACTATCCGACGCCGGGAGCAGTGCTCGACAAGCTGAGGCCGCCGACAGTCAATGCGGTCTCGCATGTCTGCTTGCCTTACATCACGAAAGAAGGAGCAGGCGGACCGCCTCAACCGGGCTTCTTCGCGGGCTTTCTTGGGCGGCAGCACGATCCGCTCTTTGTACTCAAGGATCCGAACGCCGCTGACTTCGCAGTGCCTGAGATGAGCTTGCAAGTCGGAGTCAGTGATCAACGACTCGACGCGCGGCGCTCGCTGATGGGAGTGCTCGATCAACGCATGGCGCAGTTCGACAAAGCCAGTGGCATGACCGGCTTGCAGCAGCGCGCCTTCGACTTGCTCACTTCGCGATCCGCGCAAGAAGCGCTGCGACTCTCTGTCGAACCCGAGAAAGTGCGCGATGCTTACGGTCGCAACATCTACGGTCAGAGCGTGCTGCTCGCGCGGCGACTCATCGAAGCCGGAACGCGACTGGTCACGATCTCATGGGCTCCCGACGCGAACGCCACATGGGACACGCACGGCAGCAACTTTCAGAAGCTCAAAGACCCGCTGCTGCCGCAACTCGATGCCGCCTGCTCGAGCTTGATTGAGGACTTCGCTCAACGCGGAATGCTTGATCGCACGTTGATCGCGATCATGGGCGACTTCGGACGCACACCGAAGATCAATGGCAACAACGCCGGACGCGACCACTGGAATTTCTGCTACAGCCTGATGCTCGTCGGCGGCGGCTTGAAGCAGGGACTGATCTACGGATCGAGCGACAAAACGGGAGCATTCCCGGCACTCAGTCCGCTCACTCCTGCCGACATCGTTTCGACGATCTATCACTGTCTCGGCCTACGTCACGATCGCCTGATCTACGACCCAATCGAACGCCCGCACCGCCTCGTCCCAACCGGAGACGTCGTCAGCGAACTTCTGGCCTGACGCGGCGCGACGTTGCCTTAGGCGAGCGGCAGATGAGTTGATGCCGGTACGACGGACTTGTAGTCCGTCGAAGACGAAACCCGACGGACTACAAGTCCGTCGTACAAGAATTCGCCGGTAGATCTTCGACTGCCGCTTGCCTTAATCCGCTTCCGCGATCGGCGTCTTCATTCCGTTCGCTCGCAGTGCGCCAGTCGAGACGAACCGCACTGCGGACTCGATAACCTCAGTGTTTGACGGCAAGAACGTATGCGTCGCTGAGATGCCGTCGGTCACCACTAACGAGTCCGTCGCACCGGGAAGCTGAGTGCTCGCAACGCTCACGATGCCGTCGTCGTCACCGGGGATGAGTGGGTTGAAGCCTTGCTCAATGCCGCGTCCGCCGGCGATGACAGCGAACTCAAAATCGGGCTTTGGCAAGTTGGCGATGTAGCCCTCAGCATCGACGACCAATTGCTGTCCCGCCGGTCCGAAGATCGGTTTGAAGACGGCATTCAGATTCTCGCTCAGCAAGTTGGCGAGATTCGCACCGTTGTTCGGACTACCGATCATGACGAGTCGCTTGATGCGCGGATCGCGCGGCGCGTACTCCTTGAGATAAGTCCTCACGACGAGCCCGCCCATGCTGTGTACGACGAAGTTGATCTCACTGATCCCGTCGAGACCTTTGATGACCTGCTGCAAGTACTCGGTCGATTCTTGAATGGTCCCGCGCGTGCTCGGGTAGTCCATTGGGAAGACGACATAGCCGGCTTTCTCAAACGGCTCTTTGAATCGCGCCATGTGCTTCGACGACCGCGTGATGCCGTGCAACAAGATGACGGCTTTGCCCTGCATCGGCGGCAGGTTCTTCTCCCTGCGAATCTCGGCCAACTTCTCGCGGCATTCGTCGAGCGTGCCCCATGCGTGCCGCACGTCATTGCCATCCAGCAATCGGTAGTGCCCGGTGAAGACATTCCGCTGAATGTGATAGTCGTGAAAGAAGAGCACATCGCCCCAGAACTGACGTCCGCCGAGCGTCTTGATGGGGATATTGGGATGCTTCATGTCGGGTTCCAGTGCCTGATCAACGACTCGCTGCGGTTCCTCTTTGCGTGCTTGCTGTGCAAGGCAATTGGCTCCGACAAGAGCAACGACAACGGCAATGAGTAAGCAAGAGACGGTGCGCATCGAGTCGTCCTAACTGCGATTGAAGTGCGGCACAGAAAGCGTGATTGGAGCAGAAGTATCACGCACCAGTTTCAAACTCAGCGAGATCAGTTCGTCGCTGCCGCATCACTCCGACGCGAGTTCCGCAACCGCTTGAGCAACTTCAGCAACGTGCCCTTCGACTTTCACCTTCGGCCAAACGCGAGCGATCTTGCCGTCTTTCCCAATCAAGAACGTCGCGCGTTGAATGCCCATGCTCTTTTTGCCGTACATGTTCTTCTCGACCCAAACGCCGTACTTCTCGCAGATCGAATGATCTTCATCGGCAAGCAGCGGGAACGTGAGATTGAACTTCGCCGCGAACTTCTGATGTGACGCGACCGAGTCCGCGCTCACTCCGAGCACGACAGTCTCAGCGGATTCGAGTGCGGCGAGGTTGTCTCGAAACCCGCACGCTTCAGTGGTGCAACCCGGCGTGTCATCGCGCGGATAGAAGTAGAGCACGACATTCTTCTGCCCCTTGAACTGACTCAGCTTGATCTGACCTTCGGGGTAAGCCTGCAGGCTGAATGCCGGAGCTGCCTTGCCGACTTCGGGAATGCTCATCACTGACCTTTCTTGAGAGGTAATACAAATTGCACGACGACTTAAGCTCGCCAATTGGCACCGAGACGAAGAAAGCATTGTTGTCGTAAAGAGCTTTCAATGCCCGTTTAGCTCTTGTCCCAACTCCAACGGAGTAGAGTCTTATAGCCCGAGTTAGCCGCGACTCGCCGCTAACCCAAGAAAGCCTTCCTTCAAATGACAAGGCCGCATGGACGAGTCGTCCATGCGGCCTTGTTGCTGAAGACTGTGTTGCCGCTTTCTTGAAGTCGGCTGCTTAGTGCTTGACGAACTTGTCGAGCCCCTCGTCCTTCCACACTTTCAATGTGGCGGCGTCTTTGGTGTCGATCTTCACACCGATCGCATTGACCGGCACGTCGTACTTCTTCTGAATCTCGACCCAAGACTTCTTCACGTGTTCTGGCAAAGCCATTGCGGTTCCTTTCTTGAGAACTGCGCCTCAGGAATAACAGCCGCCCCCTTGAGCGACTTCGATACTCGAACACAGTCCGTCCGTGACACAGACATGACGAGCACTCCGAGCCGTCAGTGAATTCGTTATTACATGCCGCCGAGGCTGTAGTTTTTCTGACCTAACCGAACTGCATGCGGTTAGCTCTCCGCTGACCCCGCGTCAGTGGAAGCACGACTGGTGGGCTAGCAGTCCCAATCCGCCCCGTGCCTCTCGCTCTCCACCGACCCCGTGTCGGTGGAAGCACGACTGGTCAGCTAGCAGTCCCAATCCGCCCCCGTGCCTCTCGCTCTCCACCGACACAGGGTCGGTGGAGAGCAGGCACAACCCTGTGATCGCTCCTCAAGCCGGTGCTCCTTGAAACTCTGCCATCAACTCGCGAACGCTCGCCTCGCTGTAGCAGTCCGCTTCGGGCCCCACGACCGCCACTGAGACATCTCCCAACAGCGGAATGAAGGACCGGTCGACGTAGTCCTGAATGTTCGCGAGGTCGATCGCGCTGATCTCGTCGAGCACTTCGTTCTCCGAGACCTGCCGATCGAAATAGAAGTGCTGAGTCGCGAGCCGACTCATGCGCGTGTGAGTGTTCTCGGCGGCGAGTTGATGCTGACCGCGAATCTGCATGCGTGCGGTCCACAACTCTTCTTCGTCGATCGGCTTCTCCGAACTGTCGAGCTGATAAAGCTCCATCATCGTCAGCGCGAGCACTTGCATGAGTTGCTCAGGAGACGTGCTGCCCTCAATCACGAGCAGGCCGCCATCGCGGTAGCCGTGATACTCAGACTGAATGCCGTAGACCAAACCGCGAGACTCACGCAGTTCGCGGAACAGTCGCGAACTCATGCCGCTGCCGAGGATCGAGTTCAGCACGAACTGCCGATAACGATCGGGATGCGCATAAGGGTTCGAGCGAATGCCGATCGCGAAGTACGCCTGCCGATACGGAGACTCTTCGACGACGACCGCTCGTTCGAAACCGCATTCGCGTCGCGGCGGATCAATGCGACTACCGCTCAGCGACCACAACGCATCTTGAGCCTGCTCGACAATGACGTCGTGATCGAGATTGCCTGCCGCTGCGAGCGTGATGCCTTCGGGCACATAGTTCTCGCGCACGAATTCAATGACGTCATCGCGCGTCAGATGTTTGACATGATTCGGGTTGCCATGAATCGAGCAGCCCAATGAGTGATGCGGCCACACGGCCTTCTTCAACAGGGCATGCACTCGATCAGACGGGTTATCTCGGCAGCCTTCGATCTCATTGAGGATCGCGGCCTTTTCACGCTCGATGTTGTCGACAGGAAAGATCGAATTCACGAGCACGTCGCCCAGCAAGTCCATCGCGTAGGTCGCGTACTCGTCGAGCACGTTCGCGTAGAAGCAGGTGTAGTCGCGACTGGTGAAGGCTCCCATTTGCCCGCCCGCTGCATCCATCAGACGAGAGATCGCAGACGCATCGCGGCAACTCGTGCCTTGAAACAGAGCATGCTCCGTCAAATGCGCGAGCCCACTTTGACCGACGGGATCGTGCTGAGGATTCGCGTTGACCATCACTCCCAACGAGATCGCGCGGGAGTTCGGAACGGTCTCAGTCACGACCTGCACGCCATTCGCGAGCATTGTCTTGCGATGCATGTTGCCCAGTCCCTTCACGGACGAGTTCGGAATGCCTCACGGTGCCGACCGGCTTATCCCGCGCGGTTAAACAACCAGAGCCTCAACTCATCGCGCGTCATCAATCAGCACAACGATTAGGGTGCGACCGGCATTCCGGCGCTGAATTTGAGTCGTCTCCGTCCGGCTCGCCCGGACGGGACGAACGACTGGTCGGCTACTTG
>CAZNMS010000366.1:0-9064 GCA_964573505.1 uncultured Planctomycetaceae bacterium
TTTCGTTCGGCAGCGACGGACTGCAAGTCCGTCGTACGAATTTCATCACAGCCTCTCCGCGAAAGGCGACGATCTCTGCACTTCTCACTTCATGCCTGATCCCGCCGCTCAAAACGCGTCGCCTATCAACCCGTCTGTATCGACCGCTTGATAAGTCCGAATGCAGCGAAAGTGCCGATTGCGCAAGGCTTGCGGGCTTGCGAGTACGCTCGGGTCTCAGTGCCAGATGGCATCGACCAGATTGCGAGTTCTTCGTCGAGAGAGCTTATTGCCGGTCATTCGCTTGTGGCGGCATCGTCAGCAATTGGGCAAAGTCTCGGCGACAACATCCCGCTGAGAAGCAATGAATGGCATTGAAGGACACCGGATCGGCATGAATCCCATCAATTTCGCACTGCGACGACCCATTACGGTGATGGTGGCTTTGTTGGCCGTTGTGCTGACGTCGTTCGTCGCGATCCGTCCGAAGCAGGTTGATCAATGGCTGAATTCAGTCGGCATTGATCTGCCTCTGAAACGCATGCCGGTCGACATCTTCCCGGCGCTGAATCTGCCGACGATCTATGTGTGTCAGCCTTACGGGGGAATGGATCCGGCGCAGATGGAGGGGCTGCTGACGAATTACTACGAGTACCACTTCCTCTACATCAACGGCATTCATCACGTTGAAAGTAAGAACGTGCAGGGCACGGCCTTGATGAAGTTGCAGTTTCATCCGGGCACCAACATGGCTCAGGCGATGGCCGAGACCATCAACTATGTGAATCGTTCTCGCGCGATGATGCCGCCCGGAACAGTGCCCCCGTTCGTCATGCGGTTTGATACTGGCAGCGTGCCCGTCGGGTATTTGGTGTTGTCGAGCGAGACGCGAACCGCTGCTGAGATCACCGACATCGGGCTCTTCAAAGTTCGTCCGATGTTCGCTGCGTTGCCCGGAGTGTCGGCACCGCCGCCGTTTGGCGGCAGCGCGCGAGCGATCGTGCTGCGAGTCGATCCCGATCGACTGCGTGCTTACGGTGTCTCGCCGGATGAAGTGGTGAGCGCTCTCACCAGTGGCAACACCGTGAGCCCGTCAGGCAATCTGAGATTGAACGACAGCTTTCCGATCGTGCCTTCGAACGCGATGGTCAAAGACATCAAGGATCTCGGGAGCATCCCGGTGCGGACGGGGAAGCCTCCGAACGTTTATCTCCGCGATCTCGGTGTGATTGAGGACTCGTCGGATTTGACGACGGGTTACTCGCTCGTGAACGGTCGCCGCGCTGTCTACATCCTCGCGACCAAACGCGCTGAAGCGTCGACGATGAGCGTCATTGACGAGATCAAATCCGCGCTTCCGGCGATGCAAAAAGAATTACCCGACGACATCAAAGTCAGCTTTGAGTTCGATCAATCGCCGTATGTCACCGGAGCCATTCGCAGCTTGCTGAGCGAAGGCGTGCTCGGAGCGATCCTCACCGGCTTGATGGTGTTGTTGTTCCTGCGCGATTGGCGGAGCGTGATCGTTGTGGTGCTCAACATTCCGCTCGCGATCTTGATCGCGGTCGTCGGACTGTGGCTGTGCGGGCAAACGGTCAACTTGATGACGCTCGGAGGACTCGCGCTCGCCGTCGGCATTTTGGTCGACGAGGCGACGGTCGAGATTGAGAACATTCACTCGCAACTCGCGCGCGGTCAGTCGATCGCATGGGCCGTGAGAAACGGGAACGCTCAAACGGCAGTGCCGCGACTGTTGGCGATGCTCTGCACATTGGCGGTGTTTGTGCCGTCGTTCTTTATGGAAGGTGCCGCTCGCGAACTCTTCGTCCCGCTGTCACTGGCGGTCGGGTTCTCGATGATCGCGTCGTATGTGTTGTCGAGCACCTTTGTGCCCGTCGTTTGTGTGTGGCTGATGAGAGAGCACGGCTCGCGAGAGATGAGCCTCTCAGCGACGAAGAACTCTGATTCAGAACCGAAGTCGGAATTGTTACATCCGGCAGGTCAACACTCGCCGTCGATCTATCGAAGCACCGTCGCTCGTTGTTTGGCCGCGCGCTGGATCGTCGTGCCGGGCTATCTCTGTTTGACGCTCGTCGGCAGTTGGCTGATCGGTTCACGATTGGGCTTAGAGATCTTCCCGGTCACGAACGCGAACGAGTTCCGCATTCGTCTGCGAGCTCCTGACGGCACGCACATTGACCGCACGGAGAAGTACGCGCTCGATGTGTTGGACCTCGTGAAAGACAAAGTGGGAGCGAACAACATCGCGCTCACATTGGGCTATGTCGGCACTGTCCCGCCGAGCTTCCCGATCAATTCGGTCTATCAATTTTCGCGCGGTCCCGAAGAGGTGATCTTGCGCGTCGCGTTGAAACGCGGCAGCGGCATTCGCACCGAATCGAACAAGGAAGAATTACGACACGCGCTGGCGGCGGCGTTTCCTCAACTGCGAGTCTCGTTTGAACCGGCAGACATCGTGAGTGAGGTCATGAGCTTCGGCTCGGCGACCCCGATTGAGATCGCGGCACGCGGCGGCTCATTGGCTGAGAATCGCGACTATCTCAGACGCGTCGAAGCGGAGCTGTCTCAATTGCCGGCGCTGCGCGACATTCAGATCTCGCAAGCACTCGACTACCCGACAGTTGAAATCAAAGTCGATCGCGAGCGCGCGGGCTTGAGCGGAACGACGGTCGGTCAGATCACGCGGTCGGTCGTTGCCGCGACTTCATCGAGCCGCTTTGTCGTGCCGAACTATTGGCCCGATCCGAAGTCGGGCATTGGGTATCAAGTGCAGGTCGAGATCCCGCAGCCGCGCATCAAATCAATCGAAGACTTAGGCGCGGTGCCGCTGACTTTACAAAAGGATCATTCGCAGCCGCTGCTGTTGCGCGATGTCGCTCAATTGCAGAGCGGTTCCGCTCCCGGACAGTTCGACCGGTACAACATGAAGCGCGAGCTGACGATGACCGCGAACATCTCCGGCTCGGATCTCGGTCGAGTCGCACGCGAGATCACTCACATTCTCGGACGCGTGAAGCGAGCGGACGATGCGGCGAAAGATGAACTCGTCAAAGCCGGGCAGAAGCCGGGACGAGTCACTCATGAGTTACGCGGTCAAATCCCGCCGCTGCGGCAGATCACGAGCGGATTGGGAGTCGGCTTGCTGCTCGCCGTGCTGACGGTGTTCTTGCTGCTGTCAGCGAACTTCCAGTCGTTCAAGCTGGCATTGGCAGCGGTCTCAACAGCTCCGGCGGTTGTTACGGGAGTGGCTTTGATGCTGTGGCTGACGGGGACGACGCTCAACATTCAAAGCTTCATCGGCTCGATCATGGCGATCGGAGTGGCGATGGCGAACGCGATCTTGCTGCTGACCTTTGCCGAGACATCGCGTCGATCGGGACTGTCGTCACTCGAAGCCGCTCAGCTCGCTGCGAGCAGTCGCTTCCGAGCGATCGCGATGACGAGCTGCGCCATGTTGGCCGGCATGCTGCCACTGGCATTGGCGTTCGGAGAGTCCGGCGATCAAACCGCGCCACTGGGGCGAGCGGTCATTGGAGGACTCAGTGCCGCAACACTCAGCACGCTCTTCGTGCTGCCGGCTGTGTATGCATTGTTACAATCCCGAGCCTCGCACAATTCAGGGTCGCTCGATCCGACGGATCCTGAGAGTGCGCACTATTCGAGTCCTGAGACTGCATGATGAAATTCTTCTTACTCATTTCGATGCCGATAGTTCGACGATTAACCGCGACTCTCTGGGGAGCGCGTTTCCGCCGAGCACGCGCTCGCCTGAGGCTCGCGGTTAAACGATCGATCGAGCCGCAAGTGACGGCGCGAAGTCTTGTTTGCTGCGCACTGCTCACGTTGATCGTCGGGTGTCAGCAGCATTCAGAGACCGCAACATCCCCCGCAAAAGAACTGGCGATGAAGGTCACTCCGATCAAAGCCGAGCGGAAGACGTTGACGCGGCGCACCGAGCAACCGGGCGAGATCGAAGCGTTCGAGACCGCTCCGTTGATGGCGAAGGTCTCGGGTTATGTTCGGCGAGTGCTCGTTGATATCGGCGACCCGGTGACGGGACCGAAGTGGGATGCTGACGGCAAGTTGCTGCAAGAGGGGCAGTTGTTGGCTGAGATCGACGTGCCGGAACTCGCTGAAGACGTCAAGCAGCGCGCTGCCGTCGTGCAGCAAGCGGCTGCCGCTGTGAAAGTGGCGGAAGCCGCAAAGACATCGGCAGAGGCGCTCGTTGCGGAAGCTCAAGCGAGCGTCGATCGCGCCGAGGCCATGTTTCGGCGTTGGGATACCGAGTACGCGCGCGTTCGCATGTTGGCAGAGTCGAATGCGGTGACTCAGAAGGTTGCCGATGAGACCGAGCAGCAATTCAAAGCGGCCGATGCCGCGCGACGCGAGACGGCGTCGAGAATCAAATCGGCAATGGCGAAGCTCGCCGAGTCCGCTGCGGGGATCGAGAAGTCGAAAGCCGATTTGCTGGTCGCTCAAGCCGATGCCGACAAGACGCAAGCTTTGTGGAGCTACACACAAATCCGCGCTCCGTTCGACGGCATCGTCAGTGCGCGTCAGATCGACACCGGGCATCTCGTGACGAACAGCGCGACTGGCGGCAAGTCGTTGCTCACGGTTGTTGCGGCCAACACGGTGCGACTCTACGCCGACGTGCCCGAAGCCGATGCGGCATCGGTGCAAACTCAGCGCGAAGCGAAAGTGAAACTGAGTGCTCTCGGCGGTGCGGTCCTTGAAGGGCAGATCGCCCGCACGAGTTGGGTGCTGCACGCCGGCACGCGCACGTTGCGAGTGCAGATTGATCTCCCGAACTCCGACGGCCGTCTGCGTCCCGGCATGTCGGCTCAAGTGGATCTCTTGATCGCACAACGTCCCGACGCCTTAGCCGTCCCGAAGTCCGCCGTGCTGACTCAAGACGGTCAGGCGTTCGTGATGAAAGTCTCTGCCGAAGGAGTGCTGAAGAAGTCGCCCGTGACAACGGGACTGCGCACCGGCACCGAGATCGAGATCACTTCCGGACTGTCGGAGACCGAACCCGTGCTCGGCGCGAACCTCGCGGCCTATCGCGACGGACAAACCGTCGAAGTCTCGGCTGCGCCTGCCGCATCGAAGTAAAGATGAGGCTGCTGAAAGATACATCCATTTTGGATGTACGACGGACTTGCAGTCCGTCGCTTCTCACGACGTTGACGTGCGACGGACCACAAGTCCGTCGTAATGGTGTTTGTCGACAATTCAGCAGGCCGCGATGACGGATTGCCGGGAGGAAGCCGGTTGAGGGGTGCCATCATCCGCGCGGAATTGATGCAGACTCGTTATCGCCGCTTCCTGGTTGTGGAACTCGTATTACATATTGTGCCGAAGTCTTCTTGGAGATTGGTTCGTATGACGGCTCGCTTTGTTTTCGCGTTTGGATTGTTGCTCTGCCCGTTACTCGCGTGCGTTGCAGGCGACGGACCGGCGAAGAAGCTGACGGTGCTGCCGGGGTTTGTTTCTGGGAACGATGAGCTGCAGTCGCCGAAGCCGAAGGCTGCTCGGGTGAAAGACGATGCTGCATGGCTGCGGGAACGCGGGACGTTGCTCTTTCACGATGCGTTCGAACGAGACGAAACGGGCACGGGGTTGAAGGCGATCGGCAACGGTTGGGAGAGCGCGACGGCGGACCGCGTTCCGCAGATCAAGCAGGCGGATCTCGATGAAGGCATCCTCAAGATCGCGAGTGCGTCAAAGGAAGCGGGGCATGCGGCTCATATTCATCACGACGCAGGCTTTGCCGATGGCGGTGCGATCGTGCAATTCAAGTTACCCGGATTGAATAAGGACGAATGGCTGCAAGTGGGCTATGTCGATCGCGAGACAAAGGGCATTCATGCCGGGCATTTGTGTTACGGCACGCTCTCGCAGTCGAACATCCTGCTGATCGATCACAAGACCGGCGTGATGGACCTTGAGATTCGCAAACGTCGGCAGCCGTATCTCGATCGCAAAGAGCCGTTGCCGCCGGACCTCGATGCGCTGCTGAAAACGAAGCAACTCAACGTTTCATGGAAGTCCGACAGGGAATGGCATGAACTCGTGCTCGTCACCGAGAGCGATGAATTGCGTTTGAGCCTCGATGGCAAGTTGGTCGCCGCTCATCGCTCAGCAGGCTTCGCGCATCCGACAAAGCGCTGGCTCAGTTTCTTGGCCGGTTCGACCGTCTGGATCGACGACGTGAAGATCTTCCGCGTGCGGTGATTGCTCACAGCGTTAACGCAGTTTGGCGCCGGCCTTTTCTTCGCAGGACTTGATGACGGCTTGCTGAGCGGCTTCGACTTCTTCGTGAGTCAGCGTGCGGTCGGCGGCTCGGTAGTGCAGGGTCAGCAAGTACGACTTCTTGTCGGCGCCCAGTTGCGGGCCTCGGTATTGGCCGCTGAAGGTCAACGACTGCAAGTGCGGGCCGGCGGCGGCGAGCACGATCGTCTCGAGTTGCTCCCATGTGATTTCTTGGTCGAGCACAAAGTTCAAATCGCGGCTGACTGTCGGATGCGTCGGCAAGTCTTCGAACTTCGGACGCAAGTTCGCGGTAGCTTCCAATACAGGCAGAATGATCTCGGCACAGACGACCGAGTCGCGCAGATCGAGTTGATCAGTCACGCTGCGATCAAGCTCGCCGAGCCATCCCCAGAAGGTGCCGTTGAGCAAGACTTCGGCTCCTCGTCCTTCGACAAAGCCGGCGGCGCTGCTCGGACGGACGCTGATCGTCGACGAGGGATTCACTCGCTGAGCGACCGCCAATAGCAAGCCCTTTGCTTCGGCGAATGACTGCCCGGTGACGAAGCTGATCGTTTTGGGTTCGGCGTCGACGTTGCCCGGATCGGCTCCGAGGAAGACCGAAGCGATCTCAAAGAGCCGCGCGTTGAAGCTGCCTTGTCGCTCGTTGTGGCGGCGCGCTTGCAGCAAGCTCGGAATCAAGCTCTGACGCAGTGACTTCAACTGCGAGAACTTGTCGTGCTCGATGTGCAGCAGCTTGCCGACCGGACGCGGGTTGAAGAGCGTTGCGAGTTTGTCGTCGACCAGTGAGAGGGTGACGGACTCGAAGAAGCCGTTCCCGGTGAGGACTTCGGTCACTCGATCAATGACGCGATCACGCAGCGACTTTTGGCTGACGGTCAGCGGGACGATCGCGTCTTCGGGAATCTTGTCGTAGCCGTAGATGCGCGCGACTTCTTCGATGAGGTCGATCTCCCGCGTGACGTCGCGGCGGCGCCAGCTCGGAATGATGAATAGGGCGCGGTCGGCGTCTTCTTTCACGAGCTTGCAGCCGAGCTCTGTCAGAATTCTGACAACCTCAGGACGCGGCACATCGATGCCGAGCACGCGCGGCAATTGAGCGAAGCGCAGAGCGATCGGATCGGGCTCGGGCGGAACGGCGGCACCGACATCGACGGAGCCTGCCAGCAATTCGCCGCCAGCAATTTGCAGGATCAGCTCGCAGCAGCGACGACTGGCCCAGTCCATTTGATAGGGATCAACGCCTCGCTCGAAGCGGTATGATGAATCGCTGTGTAGTTTTAACTCCCGAGCGGTCACTCGAATGGAACGCGGTGCGAAGTCAGCAACTTCAATGAGGACGTTCGTTGTCGACGTGCTGATCTCGGTCGCGGCGCCGCCCATTACTCCGGCGATAGCTACCGGCCGCTGCGCATCGGCGATGACGCACATGTCGGGAGTGAGTTTGTATTCCTTGTGATCAATGGCCTGAATGGTCTCATTCGCTCGACCGCGACGGACAACGATGCGCTTCTCGGCCAGTTTGTCGAAGTCGAACGCGTGCAGAGGTTGCCCGCACTCCATCAAGACATAGTTCGTGATGTCGACAACGTTATTGATCGACGCGATACCGACGGTCTCAAGGCGATCACGCAGCCATGCAGGGCTCGGGCCGACCTTCACGCCCTTGATCACGCGAGCGATGTAGCGCGGGCATTGATCAGGGTTCTCGATGACGACGCTCGTCACGCTGGATGTTGCGGTCGCGGATGTCGGCGGCAGAGCAGGGGGGATCGTCAGCGGCACGTCGAAGCAAACGGCGGCCTCACGCGCGACTCCGAGATGACCGAGACAGTCGACGCGGTTGCTCGTGACCTCAAGATCGACAGCGAAGTCTTTGCCCTTTGCTTCGACCGACTCCAAATTCAGACCGGCCATCATGACCCGCTTTCCGAACTCATCGGCGGTCACGGGGAGCTTTACGTACTGCTGCAGCCAGTCCCAACTGACGATCATCGAGAAAATCCTTCTTGCGGTCGCTGAGCGTTGACGACATCAGCGGTGAGTAACGAGTAGCGTCGGCTCTCTCTGTCTTCCGTAGAGATGCTTGCCGACCAATGTTGCTGAGCGGAAAAAGAGGGCCGCATGCCGCCCTGATGAAAACTTCGCCCCCGAGTTGAGGCACCCTCTGGGTCGCGGGGGTTTAACGGCCTCTGCGCAAGTCGAATTCGAACTGACTCGAACTTGCGCAAAGGCCGTCAAGCCCCCGGCACAAGGCCGGGGGCGAAGTTTCATCACGCCAGTCGCATGCCGCTCCTATTGGTGACGAATCACAGCGCTCCCGAAGGAGCAGGGCGGCCTGCAAAGCGGGCGGTAATCTATTGGCAGACCGAGATACCTCAACCGCATGTCGCGAATTCTGAGTGATGGATGAACTCCAATGACTGAGCCGCTCGACTCACAACTGACGATCGACAAAGCACTGCTGGAGCCGCCGCGAACCAAACGGCAGAAGCGGGTTGCGTTACTGCTGTCGGCGACATCGTGCTTCCTGCTGTATGTCGCTCTGTCGGGGCCGATGTCGGCGTTGCATCGAACTGTGAAGTTCAAGCCGTTGCAGACAGCGATTGAAGTGGCTTTCGCTCCGCTGGTGTGGGTCGCGAAGAACAAGATCGAGCCACTTTCAAGTTGGCTGCTGGCTTATATGGAGTTGTTCCGCTGAGGGGGGGGGCTCGATTGCTGAGTGCTTGCCGGTTTGCGTGCAGTGTGGCGCGACGCTCCGCGTCGCGACTCCCGACGCGGAGCGTCGGGC
>CAZNMS010000367.1:0-9044 GCA_964573505.1 uncultured Planctomycetaceae bacterium
CAATTTATTTTGGCGCGGATCCTAACTCAGCAACGACGGAACTCGCTCCGCGAGTGAGCCCTCGGTCAGACCATACTCGGCGACAAGCGGCCGCCATGCGGCGGCAATGACCGGCGGCTTCTTAAATGCATTCTCAATGGACGTGACGACGTCCAGAAAAGCCGCACCTTTGATACGACTCAGTTTTCGACGAGTGATTTGCGAGAACGATTTCGGCGGCGCGCCATTGAACGGCTCGGTCAGCAAGTCTTTGCGAATGGCGTCGGCAAGTTTGAGGTTCTTGAACTCAGTCGGTTCACCCGGACTCAATGGAAACTCGGGTAACAAATACGACAAGACGATCCACTCGTCGCTCAAATTGCCCAAAGCCATTGCCTGCCGAGTCGCGAGCGCCTTTCGACACCACTCGGGCGACGCGTTGTCGGTCAGATAGACGTGAATGAAATGGCGATCAATCGCGTCGATGCTTCCGGTGAAGTGCCGCAGATGGTGCTCATCCACTGAGTCCGCCGCAGAGCATGTATGAGTTTTTCCAATGCACACCATTCGGGCTGCGTGCGATCGAAGTTGTTCGAGCTGTCTCTCGTCAGACGGCAAGCATTCTGCGTTGACGATTGCCAAATCGCAGAGACCGAACTGACTCGGGTCTTTCCATGATCTGTGTTGCAGTTCGAACTGCTCACCCCAAGTTGGCTCCAGCCGTAGCTTCGGGAGATCTATGACCAAGATCCGAATTGCGGCGGTGTTCGCCAACGGTCGACTCGTTCGGTCAATTAATGAAAGGCAGTCAGGCAACCCAGCGAGTTTCAAAAACTCGCCGGAGCACAACTTTTCTCCCAGTTCGCGTTCGCGGACATGATTGGCTTCTAGGCAGGCTTCAATCATCGCTGCCGCATTCGGAATCTCAGCGAAGAAGCTGGTGTAGATCGGCCTTCCCAATTGCTGCAGTTCGCTAATTTCGTTCGTTCGCTCAATCGCCTTTTGATGCAGCTCGCGAGCCCGTTCGTTGAGGCGTTTGGACTGAGCAAGCCCGGGGCGGATCGCCATCGCAAACTGGTAGTGGCACCACAAACTTCGCATCACCATGCACAGTTCGAGCGGAGTCTGCAGCGTCAACACCGCATCTGCGTCCGCGAAATCTCGTTCAATGAGTTCGAACGGATCTGCCCCCAATGGAGTGGGCAAAGCCCATTCAGCGACGACCGACTTGAACTGCTCGGTTGAGGTATCAACGCCCGTTTCGATCTGCGCGCTCTCAAGCCAATTCGCGACGTCCGTCATGACTCGCAGAATGGAGAACGTCGCTTTGATGGCTCGCTCCGCCGAATACCGCGTCGCGCGTTGTTCAAAGCCCGGCGAAAGCCAACTTTGGATGTCGTCCAACTCCCGATCGATCCGCGCCATGCTGCGCTGAATCCAGGGACGACAAATCGCCGCAGCATCGGAGCTTTCAGGATCATCGTACGGCGCACTCGAAACCCAACTCGGAGTCTCTTCGCAAATCGCCGTGTGCAGTGACCAACAAGCCGCTCTCATGACTCGCAGCTTGCGATGCCAATCTCCAATGGCTCGCACGTACTCAAACTCTCTTTGAATTCCCAAACAAAGTCCGCGTGCGAGCGTCTTGGCTCGTCCAAGAACGGCGGAAGCTTGAATCAATGAAAGAGGCATTTGAATGAAGAGTTACTGTTAGAGGGCTGCGGTGCAGGGCGATGTTTGATCGTGCCGAAACATGGTTTGAAGTAGTCCTGTGGACCTGCCGATGTTCGCAGTTCGGATCCATCAAACCGGTTGATAGCGGCTAATTTATAGCAGGAATGTGGTGTTGTCGTATCGGTTTTACAAGTATTGAGGTGCGACTTGATTGGGTACGGCAGGTGAATTTCTTGTTGAGTAACTTCGAGAGGTTTACCCGTTCTTCCCAACGTGATGAGGATTGCTCGCCGGGCATCGTCGGGCACTCGTAAATCAAACTTCCCGAGTGCTGCAATTTCAGATGTCTCACACGTTCAAAACCGCCGCAACAGCCGTTGTCCGATTGCCAATCTGAGTCCGGCGTTCAGAGCAGCGGCTTCAGTTGCGAACTCGGAGTGAGCGCACTCAGGTCTTTCAACTTCCGCCCACTTGAGCGCGGCAACGTGAACCGGAACTGCAATGAGTTCTCTTGAACGCGTTGCAGCCATGCATTGGCTTCGACATCAGAGAGTTGCCCGCGACTGAGCAGCGCGTCGTGCACCAGCATGAACTCGTTCGGGAGCGTCGAAGCAAACGTGATCGGGTCATCGCTACCGAAGACCAAATTGACCGGACGCAGCTTCGAATTGGGACGCGGCGGCGAAAGGCGAAAGAGTGGATGCGACTCGATCGAGCCTAGATTGGCGATCAAGAGATTGCTGCTGACGTTGACTTCGACTGCCAATCCCAACGTGCCGATGCGCATCCGCAAGTAGTCTTGCAGCCCCTCTAATGCTTCAGCTTCGGGAGCAGGATCGAGCCACTCCAACACCCGACTGCGATGAAACACATCCGGGTCGCGCAAGTATTTCCTGACCAACTCCAATGCATCATCGAGCGACTCGCTAAACGAGAGATTGCGAGTCAGTGCCAAAAGCGGCTTCTCGATACCGTCAGGGAAGCCGAGATGTTCAAGCACATTTTCGTCATGCAAGAGTTCGATAAACGTCTCCAAAACAAAGGGCGAATGCGACTTGCCGAAGACAGCTTGAGACAGTCTCGCAATCTCGCGATCCAGATAAGTTCGTCGCTTCTCGGGCACCGCAAGTTGACGGGTCGCATAGCAGTGCCACTCAAAGAGGAGATCGAACAGTCGATCCTCGCGCATGACCGAGACCCGCCCGGCTGACTCAGCCCATGCAGTGGCATCGACGCCTAAGGCAACGCCGTGACCAATGCGATCTCCTTCTCGCAAACCGAGGTACCGAATCGCCCAGTCGATATTTCGCAGTCCCGTCAGCAGATGAACGTAGTCTTCGCCCGCATGCACTGACACGCGCAGCGGCGGAACTTTGTGTCGAACTCCCGACAGGCAAGCAGAGACTTCCCGAGATACATCGCGCAGATAACGAAACGCCGGAGCCATCACCCAACTCGGCACGCCGACTTCGTCAGTGCAGACATCAAGGCCGCGAATCACTTCCAACGAGACGGGATAAGTGAGCAGCACAGTTCCGATCGATTGAGCGTGATTGCGGACTGTCTCGCGGTAGTAATGGGCATAGCGATAGCCCGTTGTGTTGACTCCCGATTCGGGTCCTTTCGATGTCTCAAGTCGACATGACGGATCAGCATTCGAACCCATCCAAAAGCCATTGGGACGTCCCTCGAGATTTCCCGCCCCCCGGTCCTTTGCGATGTGCAAGACGATGCCGAACTCACAGCGTTTGCGTTGCCCGTCGTCGGGTTGATCAAAGTGCGAAACCCCATCCAACTTGCCTTCAAACCAATGTTGATTGAGTTCGCTGAAATGGTCGTAGAGCTTCTCGACCCACGAGAACAACTCGCTGCTTTGAGACTCCGCGCAAGTTCGAACTTCCAATGCTCGGAGGCCGCGTCCAAAGCCGCTCGTGAAGGCAGCGCTCTGAAGTTGCATCTCTGACGAAAGCGACTTCCGACCGGGACTGATGCGACCATAGACCCGGACGAACCATTGCAGGCCCGGAGTCATCGGGCGTTGAACAACATGGCGATAGAAGAGATTGCGGACTCGCACGACTTGCCAGAACAGCGACAAGAACAACTCATCCAGTTCCTTGCGAGGCTTTCGATAACACTCTTCGGCGTAATCAAATCCAGCTTTCAGAAACTGCATCTCCGAGGTCAGCTCGCCGTCCGGTCCCAATGGGAAGAAACCATTGATCGGATCTTTGGCGACGAAGCTCTCAAGACCACTGAAAGTCGAACTCGTCTGACCTGATGGATCATTCGGCGGAGTCAATCGGCGATAGCACGAAACAAGATCGGCATAGACTGCCTTACTGACAAAAGCTCCGTTCTTCAGATCGAACAGAGCGTTCGAGAGCGCTCCGCAATCAGCAACGCCGAGCTCGTCCAACAGTTCGTCATCCCGATCGACGATGAAGTCAGCAAGACACGTCATTTCCTTCGACTGCGTGCCGGGCAACGGCTTCCTTAACCGCGCCTTGCGCTGAGACAAGAACGCCGCCAACACATACCGAGCGATCGCCGCCCGCAGCAGCCAGCCGCCGAGTTCTTTGGCTTCATTGAGTTCTGCACCCGGACTCTTAAACGCATCCGCAGCGAGCGTTGTCTCGCGCAGTCTCAACATGGTCGAGACCCACAACAACGGGAACTCAAGCCCGGCTCCAAGGTGAAGATGAGACTCCGCGAAGCCGTGCCGATACAGCGACTCTTGCAACTGAGGAGACAGCGTTTCGACGCGCACGGGGATGTTGTCGTCCTCTGCCAATGCGGCGAGCAGCAGGTCCGGCGGCAAGGCAAACGTCATCCAGCGCCAAGCATCGCGCGAGCGAATCTTGTCGAGCGCATCGCTATCGAGTCCCTGACTCAATTGATCGAACAACAAGCACGGAGCAGCCACTGCTCCGCGACTGCGGATATGGCGTTTCGCGAGTTCTTTGACGACTCGATGCAACGGGAAGGTTTCAGACTCGCGCTGATCGCGCCCATGACTCTTCGCGAACCAGATTTGGTCGCGCATCGCAATCAGTTCATCGACCGAAACATTGGGAGCTTGAGCCACCAAAGACCGTTCCGTCTCGCGCCACAACCGAACGGTCGGCCCGTCCAATTCTCTGGTTGTTGAGCTCGTCAGCCACGGACTCAATTCAATGACAGCCAGCTTCAAAGCCGCCGCCGAAGCAATCGGAGCCGCCGCCATCTCAGACGCGAGATGGTCAATCGGAATACCCGCCATACGAATCTGAGTCATGAGCCCGCCCATTTCCTCTTGGAGTGCGGTGATTCATCCCCGCTTTGAGCGGTACTCCGCTCTTTTCCCGTGAGCTTGCTTCCGCGAAGCAACTGAAGATGTAAGAAGAGCAACATACCCAAAAACGACGAATGGCATCTCGCCGTCAAAACTCGGAAGCGCGACTGAAGCAGAGAACCCGATCACGGCCCGCTTACCGGCGGCGTCCGCTTCGTTTCTGCGCCGGCATTCGAAGACTCAGCATTGCCGTCAAGAATTGGTTCCAGTCCCCGTGCCTTTAGGACGGCCCTCTTCATCCTCCGCTGTAGGACAAAGTACACCGCCTCGCTCGAAAGGATTCATCGATTGGCGGTGATGGCCCGACTCTGCGTGCTTCGCGACCTTGAGCGCGTTCGTTGCTTTCGTCAGTAACTCGTCAAGTGCGGCATGCTTCGATTCGGCTGCGCGACCTTCGAGTGCCCAATAGTGATTCGCGAGATGGCCAGTCATTCGCTCAATTTCATTGATTGTGAGCGGCACGGGCGTGTCTCTGAGGGTTTGAAAGTCAGCGATCCATCCCAAGCGTTTAACAGTCATTTCGCGGCCACCGGGAACGTATCCCGCATTCGTTGGTCCGCAGAGTTCCACAAATGCTCTCAGTGCCTCTGTCGCTTCCGCCAGCGCTTTCTCAGCGTCCGTTGGTGAGTCGATGAGTTCTACCAACTTCACAATCTGAGATTCGTGATGTTGAGCCGGCGCATTCCGAGCCTGATTGCCCACCGTTTGTTGTTGGCCTTTCTGCTCACCAGCCTGTGTGGCGTGAGACTGAGTAACGATCTTCCGATAGCTCGTCACAAATGCGGCGCGTTGCTTACGAATTCGGCGACTGCGTCCTTCTGCCGCCCAGAACTCATACAACGCAGTCTTCGGCAATGCGGCCAACTTTTCTTCTTCCGTGATCGTTGAGCGTTTCGCGTTCGCCTTCGCCCAGAGAGCCTGTTCGACGACGCCGTTGAAGAATTGCTGCACGACCTCTCTCGATACCTCTGACTCAGGCGCCAACAGTAAAGCCATTCGCTCAAGCCAATTTCGGACTCGCGAGTAAAAGGAACGCTCTGTGGCAGTCGGTGCCAAATCGATCCAAGCACCGGCAGCCATTTGCGAAGCAAGCGCCTCAACGCGCATTCCCAGCTTCAGCCAGTCACCGGGAATGTCCCGCTCGGACTCATTGCCACTCAGTTCGACTCCATGGCCGTCGTAGATCGCCACCGCGGCGACTATCCACCAATAGGCCAGTCTTGTGATTCTCGTCGACGCAGGGTTGTAAGCATCCTGGCGCACCTCATCGACACGACGAATCGCTTCCTTCCACACTCCGAGAAAGTGATTCCAATCCATAAAGGTCGCGAAGTCCGGCTTGGGCCAGTCGATCACAATGCGGCTACTCTTGCCGTTCGGGTCAAGCGGGTTGAAATCATGGATCGTCGCCGCCAGTTGATCGAACTTTGCGCCGCTTACACAGGACGGCTCCGCATGATTCCGCTGCATCAGGTGAATCATGTCGTGCGTTAGAAGGAACATGGCCTTCGCCGATCCATCAACCTCAAACTCATTCTCTGATCTGGGCAAATTCGGTCGTACGCTCCAGTGCCCGTCGAAGCTCACTTCAAAACTCAATTGTGAAACGAGTGAGCCCTCGCTTGTGGTGACTTCAGACACTCCGCCGGTCCATGAAACCAAGGTTTGAGACGGCGAGATGCGCCAACTCGGCTGTTCGCTCTCGCGTGCTTCAAAGGAACTTAAAATACATTGCTGTTCGTTATCCGAGAGATTGCTGTCGGAGATCACACCGTCTTCGAGCAACGAGTAGGCAACCTTGAAGACCGCATGTGGATCGGCGCATCCTTGCAAACGGATCGAGTCCCTCAATCGCACTAGCTTAAACCACAAGTCCGCAACGACTCGCACCGGAACCTGATAGCCCGAAAGTCCGCCGTAGGCGATTTCCTTTGGAGTTGCCGTTGTGGCACTGCCTTGCGACAACGGGAAAGTGGTTAAGAAGCTGAATAGCGTCGCATGAGTGGTTGGGTTCGGATAACGGATTCCAGTCGTGGGAATCGAGATCGGAATCTCATCGAGTATCTCCGCGATCGACCGCTCATTTCGATCCGGGCGGTAGAGCAGGACTTCGACTGACGACATCGGCATCAAGGCGATGCGCTGATTCGGCGGCACCAGCTTGCGCATGGCCTCAAACGCGAGGTGCCGTTGCTGTTTGAAGAAGTCGGATTTCTGCACGTCTTGGTCGAGACGGATATTCGCGACTTGCGCCCGGTCACCTGCAAATTTGACTTGCGCAATCTCACTCGCGTTCTTGAAGTCGCCCAACACGATCGTCATGAGCCTCGGTGAGTCGATCATTCGCAGTAGTCGCAGAATCTCCAAACAGCGTTCCGGGCTGAGGTCGCAGTCATCGATCGAGACGACAAAAATCGGGTTGTCTCGAATGGCGGCATGCCGCCGCCATTCCGGAGTCATCGCGATCGTGTTGATCACCGTGCGAAATTCGGTTGGCACACTCATTCGTGTCTTTTCCGCTCGATTGACCTCACGACTGAAGATGTCTGGATCGACGCGGGCAGCACGTTCTTTCGCGTTGCCATCCCACGAGAGCGACACATTTGCCATGAGCGTTGATAGAGACTGAATGGGATCAATACGGGACTCACGAGGTTCTAGGAGTCCGCGAACGCGATCCTCGCCGTCCTTACCCCCACAGATCCGCGACCAAGTGCCCTCTAAGCGAGCCAGAATTGCTGCTAGCAGATTGGTGGGCCCTGGTAAGAGCTCAAGTTCGAGTGGATCTAACCAAACTACGCGCCCTTGAAGTTCGACTATGTCGTGCTCGATGTCTTCGTAGGCCGGAACGCAGTCGGCTCGATTGAACTTCAGTGCGGCAATCTCGTCATTCCAATCGCGTCGCGTCGCAATGGCGCGTGCGACCGACTTCAAGAGCGTCGACTTGCCCATGCCGCGACCGCCGTCGATCCACAGCACGCGTTTCAGTGCCGAGTTGCTCTGCTCGTAAAACGCTGTGACTGACTTGTCATCGCGACGCGCCCAAACTTGCCCCAGCGATCGCACGATCTGCTTGAAGGCCACTCGCTGACTGTCGCTGAGCGCTTCCCATGACAACGAATTCGGCTCGGGACGCAGATAGGACTTGCTCGCTTCGTTCGATTGAGAAGAGTTGTTCTTAGAGGTCTCGCTCATGCGGGTAGCCCATGTATTGAAAAGTACTCAGTGCGAAGAACGTATCGGCTCTCGGAGCCGTCTGTTGATTTGACGCGTCGCTGCTCGGGGCGATGTTTGAGGCGATGTTTGAGGCCGTTGGTCGATCACTCTTTGGGAGCAGCGCCGCTCGATTGCGAGGGCGTTGCTCGGACGCCTCGTCTGTTCGGCCTCGTTCTCGGCCGAAGCGTCGGAGCTATCCGAGGCGGAACCGGGCATGAATCGAGCCCGCGTTCGTTCCTGTTACTCAGCTTCACTGCGGCGCGAAATGCGATGTCTAAGTCACAGCCGAGGTAATCAAAGCCCTTCGCCAACACGAGAGACGGAACAACCGCGCCGAAGATCGGTAAGAAGTGTTTGCCAATGGACTCACACAAGCCGCAAAGCGAGCATGATTTCAGAGGGCATACGATCACGCCGACGTAAATTCCGCCGATCGCTGCGACGGCAATTGCCATGTTCCAACAGGTGCTGCGCGTGTACCAAAAATAGATCCCCAGCTCGCGGCACGAGGCGGCGTCGAGACTGCTAAACCAGAACTTGGATGGGTCGGGCTCAGGCTCACGTTCAGCTGGATGTTCTGCGAAGTATTTCTCCAAACGCTTTCTTGCGGACTCACGAAGGCGACAGTGAATGCTGTGGCACAGCAGGCCGCTCAGGTAACTCCCCAACGCTCCCATCAGAAGCAGTGCTGCTCCCTGTGCTGCGTCGCCATTGATTCTGGAAATCAACAACTTCTCCGGAGTGATGACCCCCATGAACCACAACGCACCGCAGACGGTGGCGCCGGGGGCGAAGAAGGCGAGGTCGAACAAGCGGAAGAAGTGCAATGAACTCTCTGACG
>CAZNMS010000368.1:0-9038 GCA_964573505.1 uncultured Planctomycetaceae bacterium
CAAACATTATTCAACCGGAATGGCAGTCCGTCTGGCGTTCTCTGTCGCCGCCTTTCTCGAGCCGGAAATTCTCATTATTGACGAAGTTCTCGCCGTCGGAGATGTCGCATTTCAAAAGAAGTGCCTCGCCAAGATGCGAGAAATTGCCAACAGTGGCCAGACAATTCTCTTTGTCAGCCACAATATGGGAGCGGTAAGCAGTCTTACCAGTCGGTGCTTGCTACTTAAGCAAGGCCGAAAGATTGCAGACGGCCCTACGGAACAAGTCATTGCGCAGTACTTCGAAGAACTAGCGCCGGCCCCGTGCGAGATACGTGACCTAAATAACATTTCGCGTCAGCCTGGAGTTGGGATTGACTGGCGATTCACATCCATTGAGATGAAGCATTCTGCGAGTCGGCCGACCTCCTATGATGAATTGGTGTTTGAAATCGGCTTCGAGTCTCGACAGCGCCTCGACGGCATTCTCATTGGTATTGGCATTAATAATTACGATGGGGCAACGGTCGCGAATCTTCTCAGCAGCGAAGATGACTGCTTATTGAATTGCGCTTCAGGTGAGTGTGGCCTGTTGACGGTTCGAGTTCCGCAGTCTCGACTGTCTCCGGGGCGATACACCATTAACCTAGGAGCAACCAGCCACACATCCACAATGTTGGACATGGTGTTTGACGCCACTCTACTGGAGATTGCGGCCGAACCATCACAGCATCATTGGGTGCAATTGCACTCAAATGCCGGAATCCTCATGCCCGGAAAATGGACGGTTGAGGGAAACACGAAAAATGGAGCAGCACCGACACGCTGACCTCGATCGTCGTCCCGTTCAACGCATTTCGCAGTAAGATAGTGAGAAAACGCATGACGCCCTACTCGTGCCATATTTGCGGCCGCGCATCCGGATGCACTCATGTTGTTCGGGAAATGATGTTTGGCACGCAGGAAGCCTTTAATTACTGGGAATGCAAATCTTGTGGCTGCCTACAGTTGATCAATCCGCCGCTGGATCTCGCTAAGTATTACCCGCATGATAAGTACTACTCATTTCGCGGGGGAACGTCGACAATGCGACGAGGCGTGCTTCAGATCTATGACCAGTTTCGGCTATGGCTGCGGAAGCGACGGAACGCGGCAATTTGCTTTCAGCAAAAAGGGTTATTTGCATGGCTGGCCCGATGGCGGCCAAATCCGATGGCGTCTCGGATTAGTCGCTGGTTGCGGGACGCTGAGATTACTTCGTTTGATACTCGAATCCTTGACCTCGGTTGCGGCGAAGGGCAGATCTTGCGTGAGTTGGCATTGTTGGGATTCACATCGTTAGTCGGCGTTGATCCATTTCTTCAGAGCGATCGTACCGAAGGTGTCGTGAAGTTAGTCAAGCAACCGCTGTCGTCTCTCGACGGGCAAGTGTTTGATTGGATCATGCTTCATCATTCGCTCGAACACATGCCGGATCAGCACGGTGTTTTTCAATTGCTTCGACGCCTCGTTTCGCCAACTGGCCGTTGCCTGATTCGAATTCCTCTGGCCTCAATGGGGCCATGGCAGAGATATCAGACCGATTGGGTTGAACTGGACGCTCCTCGGCACTTCCTTTTGCATACCGAAGAGAGTCTCGGACAATTGGCGGCAGCCCACGGATTTCAAGTTGACCGGGTTGAGTACGAGGCTGAACCATTTGCGTATGCGATGAGTGAGTTATATCGCAGCGGGCGTCCCCTCTTTGATGATGATGCAGGGCGATTTCGGGAGTGGCGCGAGGTATTCTCTGCCTCGGAATGTGCCGACTTCGAGCGTCTGGCGCTTGAAGATCAGCAGTCAGGGCGGGCCGGACGTGCTGCCTTTCATCTTTCCCTTGCTTCACCGACGGTTCACGATAGGGGTTAGATACTCATGCCCGCTTCACCGCGCGTCTCCATTATTGTGCCGAACTATAATCATAGCCGCTTTCTGCGGGAGCGACTTGATAGTATCCAGCGGCAAACGTATCGAGATTTTGAATGCTTACTGCTCGATGATGCGTCAACGGACGGAAGCGTTGAGATCTTGCGTGAGTATCAGGAGCGATTGGGGGCTCGCCTCATTATCAACGAGAAGAATTCAGGAACCCCGTTCGCTCAGTGGAATTTAGGGGTCAGTCAGGCGCGGGGCGAATATGTTTGGTTGGCCGAGTCAGATGATGTTGCCGAGCCGAATTTCTTAGAGACCCTCGTCGAATGCCTCGATCGTAATCCGCAAGTCGGAGTCGTCTGCTGCGATTCCATCGCCATCAATGAATTGAGTGCTCCTCTGCGGAAGATGGATCGAGCCTTTGTTGGCGAATCGGCGGAAGCATGGTCGCGAGATTTTGTGATGAGTGGCCGGGCATTTGTTACGAAGTCGCTGTATCAGGGTAACTCGATTGCGAGTGCAAGTGCGGTCGTTTTTCGGCGCGACGTGTATGTAAATGCCGGCTGGGCTAATACCGAGTTTGTCATTGGGGGCGACTTACTGCAGTGGATCAAAATGCTGATGCAGTCGGATTTCGGATTTGTTGCTCAGCCTTTGAGTTATAGCCGTACTCATGCGCGTAATCAGCGACATACAAATGGCTGCAATGGCCGCATGGAAACGGAAACTATGAAGGTGCAAGAGTGGGTTCGGTCTCAAATGGAGATCCCCTCTGCATCAATTCGGCGCGGCGCTTTTAGATATGCTCGCTCCTGGCTCGATGCTGTTCGGTCAGGGCGGTACCGCAACAATCCATGGAATCATCTGAGATTCTTCAAGCAATTGTTTTCGGTCGATCGATTAGTTGCGGCGACCTTTCTTCTCCTGCTTCCTGCCTGCCTGATATTTTGGTTTTTCAGACGCAGTCGAGCGTAGTGGGCCTTCAAGCTTCGAATTCCGGTAGCCACGCTCGCCAGAGCGAGGGAATGCAGGTCGAATTTCGCAATTCTCCACCTTTTGGTTTAGTTGGCTACGCCCTGAATTTACACAGTAGAGGTTCGGCATTCTTGAATAATGCGGCGAGGTCATTTCGGTCTCGCATTAGGTCGCAGAGCCGCGCCCGTTAGAAGGCGAAATCTTCGGCTATTTCGTAACGGATTCCGCTTCCTGACGGGCGAGGCTCTGCAACCTCACAGTGAATCATACCAATAATGCTATTCGAACTTGCGTTGCCATAAACCTCGGTAAATCGGCAGGCCGAGTTTTCGTTTTTTACGCTCGAAACTCGTGCGGTAGTCCATGTCGTGCTCGGGGGATTTTTCGAGTGGAGTCGGGAGTGCGGTGTATTCGGAGTGATGATTCATCAGGGCGGAAATCACTTCAAAATACTCTCCGACGTCGGTCCATGAGTGTAGGTAGCCGCCGGGTATTAGCAGCGTTGCACACAGGTCGGCGAATTCGTCGGTGAAAATTCGCCGTTTGCGATGTCTCGGT
Source organism: uncultured Planctomycetaceae bacterium (assembly GCA_964573505.1). Taxonomy (GTDB): domain Bacteria; phylum Planctomycetota; class Planctomycetia; order Planctomycetales; family Planctomycetaceae; genus AM-0621. The sequence continues at coordinate 3,424 of CAZNMS010000368.1, forward strand.
TTCCACCACGGGTCGGGAAAGTAGACATGCACCGCTGCGACTGACTGCGGGGCGATTTGATTCTTCAGAATCATCGTCGCGTCTCCGGCGATGATGCGGCCGTTCGGAACTTGCCGCTTCCAGACGCGAGCACCGGCGCGGCGAGCTTCTTTGAAGTCGAGTTCGAGGCCCAGAAAATTGGTGTCGGGACGCGCGAGACTGGCAGTCTCTACGAAGAGACCTCGGCCGCAACCGACGTCGAGTTCGACGGGCTGCGCGTTGCCCCAGAACTCGGACCATGTGATCGGGCCGGGAAGATCGTTGATCGACGTGAACCACGGACGCATATCTGCGGGAGCATTGATCGGACGCATGCGAGAATCAGCACACCAATGAGGAACGGTTGAAGGATGAGGTCGCGAGCAGCCTCGCGAATTTGCCCATTCGAAAGGGCGAAAGCGGATCGTAGTCGCGGATTGCCGGGTCGGCACGCCGCTCAGGTCGCTGTCCCCGCAAACGCGAGGGAGGGGCGAATGCTTAGCTCGACTTTTGCCGTTCGTAGTGCGTCGATTTGTCGATTTATCGACGCCTGCGATTCGCGCAAGCCTAAGTTGCACTTTTTCGAATATGACTTGCAGGTGTCGTCGTTCAAAAAAGACGCATCCGGCGAAATAGAAAGCGGTAATGAATTACCGCACTCCAAAACGAGGGCAGAAGTCGCGCTTAGGAATGCTCCGCGCGATTGCCTCGCTCCAATGAGCAGGTTCGAATCGCTCAATTGCTGCCTTCCGACGATTCGGCCAGAGTCGCCCGAGACACTTTCCGCAGCACCGAAAAGCAGCGGATCAAACGGAACAACAAAGGAACTCCACCATGAAGCGGTTAGAGGGCAAGATTGCGGTCGTCACAGGAGCCAATCAGGGAATCGGACGCGCGATCGCTCAGGCACTCGCGAACGAAGGCTGCAAGCTCGCCCTGTGTGCGCGGAATGCTGAGAAACTCGCCGCGACTGTTGCTGAGTTTCAAAGTGCCGGTGTTGAAGTGCTGAGCGGTCGAGTCGATGTCGGGGACGAGCAAGTTGTTGTGAGCTTTTTTCAGCAGGTCGAGCAGCGATTCGGGCGCGTCGACATTCTCGTCAACAACGCGGGCAACTTTGATGGCGGCCCGATTGATCAAGTCAGCAAGCAAGCATGGGACAACGTCATCGGCGCGTGTCTGACCGGTGCGTTCCTCTGTAGCCGCGAAGCATTCCGCGTGATGAAGACGCACGGTGGCGGACGGATTCTCAATATCGGATCGATCTCCGCTCAGCGCCCGCGCGAGGGCAATACGCCTTATGCCGCCGCGAAGTTCGGCGTTTGGGGACTCACTCAAGCGACGGCGATTGACGGTCGGCCTCACGGCATCGTTTGCAGTTGTTTGCACCCCGGCAACGTGCTTGTCGAACGGCGACAGGAATCGGGACTGCGCTCGGACGACGAGCCGATGATGTCGATGGAGACCATTGCGAATGCTGCGATCGCGATGCTCACGGTGCCGCCGGACGTCAACTTCCTCGAAGCCATCGTGCTGCCGGCTCAGCAGTTGTATTTGGGACGCGGATGAGCGTCTGAGCCTCAGCTCAACTTTTGCCGTCAGCCAGCGAGTGTGAGCACATCGAGCAAATGCAGTTTCTGAGAGGGCGTCTGCTTCTGCGCGATCAGCTTCAGCTCCACTTTTGCCGTTCGTAGTGCGTCGATTTATCGACGCCTGCGATTCGCGCCAGCCTGAGTTGCACTTTTTCGGTCATGACTTGCAGGTGTCGTCGTTCAAAAAAGACGCCTCCGGCGAAATAGAAAGCGGTAATGAATTACCGCACTCCAAAACGATGGCAGAAGTTGAGCCTCAGATGCTCGACAAGAACTCGAGCAGTTCTTCGAGTTCCGTTGCTTCGAGGCTCGCTGCGCCGGCGTGATCGAATTGCTCGAACACATCTCGCAGTCGCTTGGCGCGGTTGTCGTGAAAGTACGGACCGCGTTGACTCACTCCGCGCAGTGACGGCGGATTGAAGTCGTCATGTCCGGCTTCGTCTTTCAGCCCGACAGAGAACTTCAGCGGCGAGGCGTAGTGCGGCGGTTGATGACACTTGAAGCAGAACATGCGATCGAAGTGTCGTTGACCCCGCCGGGCTTTCTCGGCGTCGAGCGTGCCTCGGGCCGCTTTCAAACCCGGAGCCGGCGGCAGCAGAGCGGTATAGGTCGTCAGTGCTTCAAGGGCCGCATCGTCGATCTTCGGTGCGCCTTTGCCCGGTCCTGCCATCGAGAACTCGATCGAGCGTGCGATCTGCGTTTTGAGATCCGGCTGCGTTCCGGTCCAACCCCACGGTTCCGTCAGCCCCGTGCCGAGCAGCGTGAGGATGTGCTTCGGAGTTCCAAAGGTGTTGTCGCCGAAGTTGTCGTTGAGCAAGCCGTTTGAATGCCCGTCGGAATGGCAGCTATGGCAGCTATACCAACCATCGAGCGCGAGCCGCGCATCGGCAAAGAGTTCCTCACCGCGTTGCTGCGGACTGCGAGTCGCCTGCGGTCCGAGCGAGATCGTGCGGCGCGTGCCGAGCGTTCGAGGATCGAGCACGCTGATCGAATCGTCGAACTGATTCAGCACGAGCAATCGAGACTGCTCGGCGTCCAACTCCAACGCGATCGGGCGACGTCCGACGTTGGCGCGTTGCAGTTGTAGCTCGCGCGGACGAAAGACTCCGACGTCATGCACTCCCGAGAGTGTCACAAAAATTTCACCCTGCGGACTCGTGACAACAGCGCTCGGATCCCCGGCCGCACGGCCTTGCTCGCCGAGCGGGACGCGGCTGCCATGAATGCGTTCGGGAGTTTCGAAGTCGAGACATTCCGACTTCAGCAGCAGCGAGATCGGAATTGAGTGCAGCGTGTTCGAGATCACTCCGCCCCATGAGATGTTGCTGGCAGTCGTCGCACCGATCGCGTTGAGCAACTGATGCGTCAGCAGGACCTCGCGCCGATCAGCGTTCAGCGCGAGTCCTCGAATGTTGTGACCGAAGAATGTTTGCACGGACCGAAGCTTCCGCGCGGGCACATCAACGACAGCCAGTTGCCCAGCAAACGCATCGGCGACGAGCACATGCCGATCGTCGATTGCCAGTTGCTTGAGCGGGACAAAGGGCAGATCGAGCGTTGCTGCCAGTTCGAGTTTCGGCGGGTTCGAATTCGAGACGCTCAGCAACGTGAGTCGTCTCGACCAGTAGCCCGCAACGCAGATCGACTTGCCGTCCGCGCTCATCACCGCGCCGACTGGATACTTCGCCGTCTCGTGCTGACTGATGATTTCCGGTCGTTCGTGAGTCGGCTTCACGAGCAGCACGCGATGCGCGGCGCGATCAACCGCGAGCAGCAGTCCGTCATCACGCACGGCGATGAGGTCCGCGAGTTCCTCTCCGACTTTGTGCTCGGCGAGCACTCGACCTTGAGCGAGATCGACAACCGACAGCGAGCTTGTGTCGCGATTGGCGATGAAGAGACGCTCGTTGTGCCGAACCATTGCGACCGGTCGCCTCAATGCCGGACGCAGCGACTCATCAGCCGCAACCGCGAATGACGTCAGCCAGCAGAGGATCAGCAGCACTCGCGCAAGCATGCGGCACACCTTTCATGAACTCGAACTCGATGAGGCGGCTGAGCTTGATGGATGCGCGCCGCGCTTTGGAGTCCGCGCTGTCCGGCTTGCCTTCATTCGCATTGCCGACTGGATCGCGACGTAGCGACTGTTGTCAGAGGCCGTCGAAAAAGTGTGGCACGACGCTCCGCGTCGTGAGTCCCGAGGATGAACTCCCGTAGAACGACGGGGATTCTCGACGCGGAGCGTCGAGCCACAATGTTCTTCGACAGCCTCTCAGGCTGCGCGACGGTTGCAGGGCATTACAAATCGGACGAATGACGTGCTCCGATTGCTGATTCACCGAGCGAACTTTGCCGCTCGGTTCATGCACGGGCTCATGCTTCTCTCACTCTCAAAGGAATCGTCCGAATGCCGACTCTTACGATCGATCAACTGCACTCAGTCGCGATGACGGTGCTCACTGCTGCGGGGGCTTCTGCTGAGGAAGCGAATGTCGTTGCTCAAGAACTCGCCGATGCCAACGCCGTCGGGCATGACAGTCACGGAGTCATGCGGTTGATGCAGTATGTCGACGGCATTCAGAAGAACTTCATTCGTCCCGGTCAGCCGATTGAGATCGTCAAGCAGGGCGGTTCGTTTGCAGTGCTCGATGCGCACTTCAACTTCGGTCAAGTCGCGGCGATGAAGGGATTGGAACTCGGGCTCACTCAGGCAAAAAACGTCGGCACGGCGACGGTGATGATTCGCAATTGCAATCACGTCGGACGACTGGGCTCGTATGCGCAGAAGGCAGCGGGACGCGGCTTCGCGAGCATGATGTCGGTCAACGCTCCCGGTCCCGGCGGCGTCGCTCCATATGGCGGGATTGAGAAGAAACTCGGAACGAATCCGATCTCGATGTCCGCACCCTGGGGCGACTCGGCTTTGCTGCTCGACATGACGACCAGCGCAACTGCTGAGGGCAAGCTGCGAGTCGCGTTTCAGAAGGGCGAGCAAGTTCCCGAAGGACTGATCATCGACTCGGAAGGCACTCCGACGACTGACCCGGCGAAGTTCTATGGCGATCCCGGAGGAGCGATTCTGCCGCTCGGCGGGATGATGGGATTTAAGGGCTTCGGACTGAGCGTGATGATCGATGTCTTCGGCGGCATGCTGTCGGGCAGCGGAGTTTGTCGCACCGATCTGCCGCGCGGCGCGAACGGCGTTTGGATGTACTTCGTCGACATCGAGCAGTTCGTATCTCGCGCAGAGTTCGACGCGCTGCTCGTGAAGTACGTCGACTCGCTCAAGACCTCGAAGAAGGCACCGGGAGTGACTGAGATCTTGATGCCCGGCGAGATCGAACTGCGTCGCGAAAAGCAGCGTCGAGCCGACGGCGTTGCTGTCCCGGAAGAAACGTGGCGCCAGATTCGAGAACTCGCGCAAAAACTCGGAGCGACGTTGCCGGTGTAATGCGCATTGCATGCGAGCGTTGCGCGTCGCGCGCTCTTCGGGAATTCATGGCCTAAGGCAGCATCTGAAAAAAGTTTGAGCCACAGATGAAACACTGATTGAACACAGATAGTTCGGCGCGACATCGACACAACGTTGCAAATGAAGGCTTTGTCTGTGTTTCGTCTGTGTTTGATCTGTGGCCAAACAACTCTTCATGGCTTCGTTTGCGTTCGCAGTTCACACAGGATCGCAATGCCGAGCCAAGCAACTCTTAGGGAACTCGAACCAAAACGGAGAGGGAATTGCTCGATACTTCTTCTCTGCGTCTTTCGTTTCTCTGCGGTTCAAGATGTCGGTCAATGAACCGCAGAGGACCGAAGGACGCGGAGAAAGTTCGTATTCCTACGGCGACGCTCCCTTTGGTCGCTTGCCCTAGGCTGATATCCGAGGCCCCTTCAGTTACTCGGCTCGCTGCCGCAATCCTGTGTGAGTTGGGAACGCAGATTGAGTCTGTGTTCTTCATCCGTGTGAGACACATCCGTGTGAGACACATCCGTGTGAGACACATCCGTGTG
>CAZNMS010000369.1:0-9033 GCA_964573505.1 uncultured Planctomycetaceae bacterium
CTGCCGAATCCACCATGTGGCATAAGTCGAGAACTTATAGCCGCGTCGGTACTCGAACTTTTCGACGGCACGCATCAGCCCGGTGTTGCCCTCTTGAATGAGGTCCAGAAAGCTCATGCCGCGATTGCGATACTTCTTCGCGATCGAGACGACGAGCCGCAGATTGGCTGCCGATAGATCGCGCATCGCGTGCTCGTACTCGGCGAAGCGAGCATGCACGCGCTTCACGCGCTCGCGCAACGACGCCGGAGTTTCGAGCGTCGAGATCATCAGCTCGCGTAATTCTGATTGCACCGCGTGCTTCTCTTCGGCGTTGCAGTCAAAGCTCCGCAGACGCTGTAGTTGTTGTTCCAGTTCGGTCATGCGCTGAGAGATTTGCTCCAATCGCTTCATGATCGGCTGCAAGCGCTGCGTGCGGATGCTGAGTTCTTCAACCAGCGTGACCATCTTGAAACGCTTGCTCTTGAGCTGTCGTTCTCGCTCGCGCCGTTCTTCTTGCGGGATCGAGGCATCGAGTACGAGAGCCTCTGCTTCGACGACGTATTGGGTTCTCAGCTTTTCGAGCGTCTGCAAGTTGTGCGGCATGCGACCGAGGATCTGCAGCTTCTCAAGCCCTTCGGTTTGCGATGTCTTGATCGTGCGATCGAAAGGCAGCTCATTCGCATGCACCTTCGCCAGCACATCAATGGTGGCGCGCATCGCGAAGTCGCTCTCCAGCAACTCGTGACGAAAGCGGCGACGAGTGATCTCGATGCGCTTCGACATCGCGATCTCTTCGTCGCGAGTCAGCAATGGGATCTCGCCCATCTGCGCGAGATACATCTTCACGGGATCGGAGCTGCCTTTGCGGCGATCGTTATCAAGGTCGTAATCGCCTTCCCGAATCCGCAGCCGCGCGGCCTTCTTGCGAGTCTGCAATTCATCATCAGCCGAATCGAGAGCAACGATCTCGAGGCTGAGTTCTTCGACATACATCAGCAGATCATCGAGCTTCTCAGGCGTAGTGGCTTCATCGGGTAAGTAGCCGTAGACCTGAGAGAACGTGAGATAGCCCTGCGATTGGCCCTGAACGATGAGATCATTGAGAGTTTCATCGACGACTTGCATGAGCTGCCCTTTTACGAATGGATTGAGACTGAGCAGACCGAATATGGCACTCGCGCGGGACAGGTCCGCGAAGGATGCGTCGGTCTCTTCGGAGCAGGCTTCGCATCACTCTGGCTTGCGAATCCCGGCTCGCTTCTGATGGAACTCACTGGCTTTTTTCAGCAGTGCGAACGGGTCGGCATTCGGCCCGTCGACTCGCAGCGCTTCCCGCGCCAACTCTTCGCGATGAGTCCGTTCTTCACGTCTCCACTTCATATGGTCGATGTTCACGCGGAACAGCGACGGCACTCCATTCTTCATCTCACTGAGCTTTGCTTCGATTCCTTTCATCCGTCCTTGATCCGAGACCCAGACGGCGAGCGTCTTCAGTTCGGGATCTTCAATCTGCACCATGACTCGATCGAAGGTCGGCTCTTCTCCCAATTCGCAGACATCGAGAATCACGAGGAGCAGTTCCTTGAGGTCGCGATTCAAGAAGTCATCAGGCCCAATCTCCATTCGCAACAGTTCGGCCAACTGAGGCCGCGCAAACAGCATCTCGATGATCTCGCTTTCGAGCTTGTCATCCTTGCCGAGCGTTCGGCGGTAGAAGTCAATCTTTCTCGGCCCGCGTGCGGTAACGGTCGGCTCATCGCCCCCGAACTCCGCGACGATGTCCTCGCCGACGTGCAGTTCTTCGACAGAGGGTTCCACTTCCGCGCTGTAAGAGTTGCTACCTTTGTAGAAGTTGTTACTCACCGGTGCCGCTGCGTTCGGCTTCACCGAACCCGTTTTGCGGAACCGCTCTAACTGGCTGCGAACTTCGCTTTCCGAGATGCGAAACCGCGAAGCCAATCGCCCGAGGATCAGTGCTTCGCGCGGCGTGCCTTCGAGCTTCGGCACTTTCGCAATCAAGGTGAGCATCTCCGTGAGGATCTGCTCGCGACCACTGAGTGCGTCGGTGCCGCGTTTCTTGATCTCCCAGTTGAGTCGGAACTCCCATGCTTCGGGTGCGCTCGCGACAAGTTCTTTGAATCGTTCTGGCCCATTGGCTTTCAGAAACTCATCCGGGTCTTTGCCATTGGGCACATTCATGACGCGTAGATCAACGCTCTGCCCGATCAACATTCCGACCGCGCGAGCGGCTGCATTTTGACCGGGCTCATCCGAGTCGTAGACAAGCACAATCTTCTGAGCGAACGCCTTCAGTCGCGTGCATTGAATCTCCGTCAAAGCGGTGCCCAATGTCGCGACGACGTTCTTCACTCCGTACTGATGGCAGGCAACGCAATCGGCATACCCTTCAACAACGATGACGGTCTTCTCTTTGCCGATGGTCTCGCGAGCTTGCGGCAGTCCATAAAGGATGCGGCTCTTTTGAAAGACGACTGACTCAGGACTGTTGAAATATTTGGGCGCATCAGTGGCTGCACGACCGGGGATGATGCGTCCCCCAAAAGCAACAGTCCGCGAGCGTTCGTCGTGAATCGGAAACAAGACGCGGTCGACGAAGTAGTCGTAGTAACCTGACGACCCGTCGCGCTCCTTCACGAGCCGTGCTTGAGCCAATGTCGCCGCATCGAACTGACGATGAGCTTGCCTCAAGAACCATTCCCAGTCCGCCGGGTGATACCCAATCTTGAAAGTGTTGATCGTCTCGTCGGAGTAGCCGCGCTGCTGCTTCACATACTGCCGCGCGACTTCGGCATCGGGACTCCTCAAGAAGTACTCATGTAGCTTCAGCTCGGCCCATTTGAGGACTTCATAGAGATCGTTCTTCTGCCGACTCTCATCACTGACCTTGAAGTCGGACTTCGGCAGTTCGATATGCGCCCGCTCGGCGAGAATCTTGAGTGCCTCGAAGAAGCCGAGGTTCTCGCGCTTCATCACCCATGTGAAAGCGTCGCCGCCTTCGTTGCAGGACCAACAACGAAAGGACTGCCGATCGGGATAGACCATCATCGACGGATTGTGGTCGTCATGAAACGGGCACAGAGCAGCGAAGTTCGGCCCGCGCGGCACGAGTGTCAGCGACTCTGCAATCAGCCCGACGAGGTCGGTTCGTGATCGCACGAGTTCCTTAATCTCTGCCGAAAGTGCCATTGCCTAAGACTCCCTCTTCACAACGTACGGCACGATTGAATGTGCCCGTCGGCTCTGCATAGAGCCCATCAATGAATGAAGGCACGCGCGGTGCGCCGTTCCGTCAGCGGCACACCGCGTGTGCCTTCGATGACTGCCTTTCAGCCCGCTTCTCCGAGCGAGGTTACGGCTTCGAGGGCTCCGTCTGAGATCGCGCCGAACAGCATTCGTCGCTCGTCAAACAGGCTGAGAATACGCTCTCGAAAGACGCATTCTCGCCGCCAGAACCTCATGCCAGCTCAGCACTTTTGACTGCGGCCATCCTGCCGCGTGCTGCTCGGATCAAGTCTACCCCGCTATTCCAGAGGGGCCAACTAACGCTCGAAAACTTCGAGCAAAGACTGACTGCACTCAGAGCACACTCGGCAACACAGAAGGGGTCTTCGTGACCGGATAAGTCACGTGCAGCCAGCAAGGTCGAGTGCGAGTCTCAGTCGCGGAGCGGCAGAGCAACGTCGGCGAGTCGCTCCGCGACTCGCATCGCTGCCAGTAACCGACACATCGAACCGAGCGCAAAAAAAGAAACCGGCTGCAGGCGAGTGCCCGCAGCCGGTTTCAGTTTTATCGCGATCAAGCCTCCGTCTTGCGACGTCGGCCCGAACTCAAACTAGTTGTCGTAATCGACGACGACCCAACCATTCTTCGAGGTGATCTCGATGCGGTAACGGCCGTAGTCGTACTTCTTGTACTTGCCGTCCTTCGAGCAGGTCACTTTCGGGCCTTGATCCTTGCAGCACGAGCAGGGGTCGCAGCATTGCTTCTTCGGAACGCAAATCTCGACCAACACGCACTTTGGCTTGCAACAAGGATTACATGGGTCCGGCTTCCAGCAAGGATCGACGATCTCGATGATCTTCGACTCTGCACATGGAGCCTTGTGGTCGCAGTCTTCGACCTTGACGCACTTAAACAACGTGCCCCCCTCCGGTGTCGGAGCGAGAACGTGATGGTCAGCAGACGCGACGCTCGCGACGCCTGCAACAGCCATCAAACCAAACACTGCAGCTAGCTTTCTCATGAAACCTCTCCTTATGAAGGCTGCCGTCAGCACCTCGCCGAACGGCTTTTGACTCAACATCTCCAATGACTCAGGCGGGTCTAGTCGGCCCAGTTCCGATCCGGCCTCGCAACCATACTACATGGCGGCTTGAAGCAACCTTGTCCCGGTTGACAGAAGCAATAAATCCGGGCGGCCTGTGTTGAGTGTGTGGTGTAGGAATACTGGGAAGACAGGTGCGTCACAAGGAATGGCGACGCCAACTTCGCATTCGCCATCTCCGCCGCATGCATCCAAATTCTCCTAGACGTCCCCGCCTTCGGAACTGGCACTGATTGAAGTCGCCGAGCTGCCTTGCAACTCGGCCTTCGCTGTGCGGACAAGCTGCTTAGCTCTCGCTGTCAGTGCCGTTGCCACTGATGTCGAACTGGCTGTCGCACGCATCGCGTTCGTCTTCGAACGAGCTACCGGCGGTGCTGCCCTTCTTGCATGAGCGTTGACCATTCACATGAAACGACTGGTTGACTGAGCCAAAGGCCGAAGCGACGTCTTCCAGTTCGTTGTTGATGTTCGTCGAAATCTCACTGAGTCCAACTACCAGTCCGAGCACGGCGATCGTCGCGACAAGAATCAACTCGGCGGAGATCAAGAAGCCGTTTTCGTCATTGAGCAGATTGGTGAAGGTGTTGGTCATGTTGGCGAATCCTTGTGGCAGTAAGGTCGTGCGTGACTTGTCGGCGTTGTTGTCGACTCGTCGTTTGAGTGAGACGGTGTAAAGCAGGCTGAATGCCAAAGGGCCTTTACGCTCGTCAAAGTTCTTAGCACCGACTTCTGCCACAACGAAAACGCGGCTATTTCACAGCGATTTCCGAGGCGCAAGTTTTTCATTCGACTGTAAAGCAGCACCGCGAGTGCGAACTCGAATGATGTCAGGCAGCAACCTGACTTTCGCGACAGCAACATGCTCGAAACGCGCGAAGTCTTGCTGCCATCACGAGTTCGCTCAGTGTTGCCTCGCGCGGCAACACGCAGGCAACACTGAGGCTGCGAGGCAACGTTCGCATGTCATCGCAACTCGAACCGAGCAGTCAGCTCCTCAACTCATGACCGACTGCAAAGCAGAAATGCCGCAGCGTGATCGCAGTACGGCACTGCAATAAGTAGTGAAGCGGATCGCTCCTGACTTTAGGCCGCGCGACTCACTTGAGTGGCTTGCCGTCGTCGCCGAACACCGTCGCAACCGGGGTCGCATTGCCGAAGACTTTGAAGTCGCGAAATGTCCAAACGACTTTCTTATCGCGCGTCACTTCGATGAGCTGCGGGTTCTGGTCGCCCGCATGACAGTTGCCGAGGATGACATTTCCATTACTCAGCGGCTGCAGTGTCGTGACCCATGCGAGCGTGATGTTCGGCAGGTCGTTCTGTTCGAGCTTCCAAACGATCTCTTTCTGCGGCGTCACCTCGAGCACGCTGTGACCATTGCCCGTCGCGATGAGCGTGTTGCCGTTCGCGAGTCGCACTGCCGCGAACACCGAGTTGCCGAAGCCTTCCGGTCCGTGACCGCCTTTCGGTTGCTTCCCAAACAGAGGCACTTCGTACTCCCAAACGACAACGCCCTTCGGGTCATACTCGCGGACGACTCCGTCGCCTTCATGAGCAACGAGGTAGTTGCCGGTATCGAGCTTGCGCGCGAGTCGTGTGTCGCGATGTGGATGCGGATGATTGATCTTCATCTTGATCTCATGCTGAATCGCGCCTGCTTGATCGACCTCAATGATTCGACCGGGACCGGACTCGACGATCATCGTGCGTCCGTTGCTGAGGCGCTGAAACGCATGCACTTCAACCGGACGATTCGCATTGCCGTTGCTCTTCGCGTCGTACTTCCAAACGACGGTGCCCGCGCGATCAACCTCAGCGATCGTCTGATACTTGAGAGCAAGTAAGACGTTGCCGTTCTCTAAGACTTGCGCGTCATGAATGGGACCGGCCTTGCTTTGCCAAACGACTTGTCCCTCGCCATCGACAATGGCCGCGACTCGTTTGCCTTCGTCAGCAGCAAGCAGCTTTCGTTTGGGACCAGTCTGCTCTGCGTGAGTTGAATTGATGAGTGCGAGACTCATCGCAACGGCGGTCAGAGTGATGCGAAGTTTGAGCATGTCGAAGTCCTTTGAAGTTGAAGCAAGATGTCGATTGAGCTTCGTCACTGAAGCTCCTCGTGAACGTGATGGCGACTCTAGGCCAGCGGCAGTTGGAAACCTAACAGCGCATTCTTGTACGACGGACTTGTAGTCCGTCGGGCCTCGTCTTCGACGGACTACAAGTCCGTCGTACCGTTAAAACCCATCTGCCGCTCGCCCTATGTAATCGCGCAACCGGATGCGCGAGCGACGACATCGACCCACTCTGTGACTTGAGCAGTGAGGTAGCTACGTTCGACAGCAGTCGGCTCCGTCGTCGAATCGTTCCACAGTTTGCTGTTGTCGTTCGAGCGAGCCTCAGCCACTGCGGCCTCGATATTTCCCTGCGTTTTGCGTCTGTTTGCGTCTCTCTTAGAACGCTCTGTAAGAAAGGTGACACCGTGAAGTTCGCGATCTGCCAAGAACTATTCGAAGGTTGGGAGTGGGAGCGGCAATGTCAGTTCGCTTCGAGTTTGGGCTACACCGGAATGGAAGTCGCGCCCTTCACGCTCGCCCCGCGCATCACTGATGTCAGCGCCGCGCAACGCGCCACGTTGAAGGAGCAAGCGGCTCGTCACGGAATGCAGATCATCGGTCTGCATTGGTTGCTGGCGAAGACGACCGGCCTGCATCTCACGACTCGCAACGCCGAAGTACGACGTGCGACGACTCAATATGTGATCGAGTTAGGCAAGGCTTGCGCGGACATGGGCGGCACGTTGATGGTGTTTGGGTCTCCCGCTCAGCGCAACCTTGAAGAAGGAGTCACGCGCGAAGAAGCAATGGCCAATGCGACTGAGGTCTTCAAAGGTGCGATGCCCGCGCTGGCTGATCGCGGAGTCTCGATTTGCATGGAGCCACTCACTCCAAAAGAGACAAATTTTATTCTTACATGCGCCGACGCGATGGAGCTGATGCAGCGCGTCGATCATCCCCTCTTCGTCCTCCATCAAGACGTCAAAGCGATGTTGGGATCAGAGACGAAATCGATCCCCGAACTCATTCATGAGTTCAAAGGGCACGTCGGTCACTTCCATGTGAACGACACCAACTTGCTCGGGCCGGGAATGGGAGACACCGATTATCAATCTATTTTCAAGGCACTTTTGGATGTCGCTTATGATGGGTGGGTCTCTTTGGAAGTCTTTGACTACAAGCCCGGAGCAGAGCACATCGCACGCTGTAGTATGGAATACATGCTCAAAATCTTGAGCGACTTAGCATCGCGTTGAATGAAGCTGGCGTTCGCAACTTTCTTGAAAGCAGTCAAAAACGCCTACGAAACAAGCATTTTTTCGCTTCATTCTGAAAAGAAATGGGTTGCAGAAACTTTTTTGATCGATAACTATGAGACCCGACTTAAGTGATGAAGCCTTTGCAAGACTCGTCTTACGAAGGACTCAGCACGCGGCTCATCAAGGTTGATGGGCCGAATGGATTCGGGTTCGGAGTGACAAGAACGTTCAATGCCCGGTTGGCCGAGCGATCGAGTCACTCGCAGGTTCTCTTTCAAAGGAGGAGCGCAAGGTGGCAAAGAAGAAAGCAGCAGCGAAGAAGGCAGCAGCACCGAAGAAGGCCGCAGCTAAGAAGGCCGCTGCGAAGAAGAAGTAGTCCTCTCCGCTGCTATGCGAGGACATCAACAACACGCAACGAATTAGTGCAACAACGAGAAAAGGCGGCTGGTGAAAACCAGCCGCCTTTTCTATTTCCCGGTCGCGAGTTTTAAGGCTGCGTTCGCCCGATTCGTGCTTGAACGCAGCAGCTCTGAGCCACTCTTGGTGTCGACCTGTGTCGTGAAACCTACATGTAATATCGGCTACAAAAGCTTGCTCTCTATCTCCGCTCGATCGCCATTAAACCGGTTCGCGGAACTTGAACCGCTTGCTCTGTCGGAAAAATTCCAGCGGGTTGTCGTAGACGATCTTCTTGATCTTCGCTTCCGAGTAGCCGCGACGTCGCATCTCCTGCACGAAGTCCGGCACCGCAGTCGGGTTCGACGGTCCCCAGTCACCGGCCGAGTTCACCATGATCTTCTCGTCGCCGACCATCTCGATGATGTCGACCGCTCGTGACGGCGTGCATTTCGTCACCGGGTACAGCGTCATCGCGCACCAGAAGCCGTGATCGCGCGCGACTTTGACCGTGTGCTCTTCAACGTGATCGATCAGCACTCGCTCGGGCTTGATGCGCGGATCATCGAGGAGCATGTCGACGATCATCCGCGTGCCCTTGTACTTGTCGGCTAAGTGCGGAGTGTGAATGAGGATCAACTCGTCCGTCTTCAACGCGAGCTCCATGTGCTCCCAGAAGATCTGCGCTTCGTTCTTCGTATTCTTATTGAGCCCAATCTCGCCAATGCCGAGCACGTTCGGCTTATCGAGAAACTCAGGGATCATGGCGATGACTTCGCGCGAGAGGCTGACGTTCTCGGCTTCCTTCGCGTTGATGCAGAGCCATGTGTAATGCTGAATGCCGACGGCGGCGGCGCGCTTCGGTTCGAACTCCGTGAGTTGCCGGAAGTAGTCGCGAAAGCTGTCGACGCTACCGCGATCAAAGCCCGCCCAAAACGCAGGCTCGCTCATCGCAACGCAGCCCATGCGGGCCATGCGTTCGTAGTCGTCGGTCACT
>CAZNMS010000370.1:0-9028 GCA_964573505.1 uncultured Planctomycetaceae bacterium
GCTTGGTCGCATAACTCACGCTCCTTTGCCGGGTTCTCGGGCAATGAGACGCTTCTCAGTCCCGCGCCCCGCAGTTTGTGTGGGGCGCGGGACTGAGATGTAATCCGTCTTACTCAATCGCTGAGTCCCATCACACCGAAACCGAGGGCATCGATCTGTCCTTCGAGTGCTCGACCTGGGTCGCAATCCCTCGCGGTCATGAATCTCAAGGGCGTGAGCCTGAAACGCAAGGCGCTCGGCATTCCAAACCTATTGCGCGATGCGTCGTTTTCTGGCACCGTCATTCCCGATGGTTCTTGTTGGAACCATCATTCTCACCGAGAGCCGCGCGATCCTTCACTTTGCAGAATCGAGGAGTGACGACATGACGACGAAGAGCACGAGAACCGCCGCCCCCCGACAGCCTGAAAAGAAGATTGGCCCCTTCGCCAACGGAATCGGCATTGCGATCTGGCAGAACGAGGTCGACACCGACGATGGCCCGAAGCGATTTCGGAGCATTAGACTGAATGCACGAGAGACCAAATGCCGCACTGCTCGCATGCATGTCTCACTTTGGGGGATGTCACTGACATAGCCCCTGTTGCTTGATCGCTTAGTCATCTGCGTGATACTCACAGAGCAACTTAGTTCAGATTCAGTCGTGTTGGCGGAACGAGCTAGGTCGGACTCAATGGAGTTGTCACACATGCCCGATCCCAGCAACGCGAGTCTCGGAGAAGCGCTCGACCATTTGAGAGCCAACTTCAGCGGGATGATTGATGAACTAGTAGAAGGCCGACTGGCGATTTGGGCGGGATCGATGCTGTCAGGAGCGCGCTTCCCGCCGCTCAAGGAACTGCTTGAGAAGCTGTTGAATGACCTGCATTCGGAGATCGATCACACGAACCCCAATTGCCCCTACCTGAAGGCCATTGAAGAGATATTCGCTGTGGGACAAGTGCCTGACGACGACCGGGGCGACATGAAGAAGCGGCCTTCAAGGTGGGGAAAACGGAAGGGCGAGGAAAAGATCAGTCGGATCGCCAACCGTCTCGCGAGCCGTTATTCGCAAGTGCTCGATGTGAAGGTGCAGACGAGTCCCGTGAAGTCTCTCGTTTGGGATGTGCTTAAACTCCCGAAGATCTATGCCGATCCAACGAAACAACCGGATGCGGAGCACCGGTTGATTTCATTGCTGATTCTGGAACGAGTCGTCGAAGAGATTGTCTCCACGAATTGGGACGAGTTAATTGAGCGAGCATTCCAGGCGACTCAGCCGCCATCGAGCTCCGTTGGTCTACATTGCGTAGTACATCCGAGAGACATTGCGAGAGATCTGCGGCGCGACAGGCGTCTCTCGAAGATTCATGGTTGCGCACGCCGAGCGATCGAATCTCCTGCCGAACATGAGCCTCTCTTCATCGCGACTGAGAGTGATATTCGCCGCTGGCTCAAGAAGTTGCCGGAGCAGCAGACGATTCGCAGCCACTTGGAAGCGATCCTGCGAGAGAGGCCGATGGTGTTCATTGGGAGTTCTGGCCAAGACTTCAATCTGCAACTGATCTTCGATGAGGTTGGATCACAGATCGGTGGCTTCCCGATTGATCCGCCGCGTTTTCGATTCTCGTCAGCGAAGTTCGAAATTCCTCACCGCAAGGTATTGGAGTCCGTCTACGGAGATGGGTTTCAACAGAGCCACTTCGAGGCGGTGTCGGTATTGAGTCTCTACGCGAAGCCGCTCTTAGGTGCCTTCTATGTCTTGACCTTGCTCAAGAAGGCTGAGGCCATTGCTGACGTCGGTAAGGATGACCTCAATGTCTTCGGGTTTGATTGGCACCAAGTGCTGCTTTCGGGAATTGGGGCGTTTGAGCAGCGAATTCGGCAATGGTTTGAATCGTTGCCAGCTACGGATCCTGCCGAGCGATGGCGAGAACTGGCCGTGGAATTGCCGGCTGCAATCACTCGTTTTTGGCTGATGTATGAATCCCTACAACTCCCCGTCACCAACCTTGAATACCGCGAAGTCTGGAATGAGCACGTTCGTGATATTCGTAACGGACGACACAGCGTTTCCGTTAAGCGGCATTTCGTCTTGCTGACTCTGGCAACGCTCGTGGTAGGCGAACAAAAGGGGCTTTGGGTTATTGAGTCGCCGACATCAAGTGATTTCAAAGCAGGGCAGTTCACGCTGCGAATGAAGAAGGCCCAAGTCACAGTGTTCTGTCTCCAAAGTGGCTCAAGCACGCGATGCAAGATTGAGAAACTCGGGCTTACTCCGGCAACGGCATTGCCGCAAACACTTAAGCTCTATCCAACCGGTGATAAGCCCCCATTAAGCAAACGACGACCGTCGAGTCCTGCAGTCGCAAGTCGATTGCCGACGAGATCGAAGAAGAAGGGAACTTCGCCCATTGCGGAGATTTGGATGGAACAGGAATTCGAGAAGGCCAAAGGAATTGATGACCTTCTGAAGAAGCTCGTGAAAGGCATGCCGTCGTGAATTCCGCTGAAGTCAAAAAACATGTCGTCTCACTGCTGACGGAGAACGACCGCTTTCGTCCACAACTGCGGTTGGTGGTTCGTCCCGAGGATGAGCGGCCTGAGATCGAGTTCGCATTCGACGCGGTGCTGATTGGTCCTCAGCCATGTGATGGACTTGTGACGGTGCAGATCATCAATGCCGAGTCTGCGGACGCGGTGCGATGTGAGGTCAACGCTTTGACCACATGGTTGAGCGGTACGGACTCGCGCCGCTCACTGGTGCTGATTGCGATTGTTGACGGCGATGTCGCTTCGCCCGATGGCCTGAACACGAATGCGAAGCAGATTCGAGAACTGCTCGACGAGTTATCGACGCTGTGCCGGGTGCTGGAGATCGACTCAAACTTGCCGACGCTGTCAGTCGCCGAATTGAAGCGCCTCGTGCGACCGTTGCTACCTTTGCGTGTGACTCCGACGGGCAAGAACAGCGCGGCGCAAAGTCCGATTGAACGCCTCAAGGCTCGCATCGCAGCCGACACGAAGCTCAAGACGAACAAACTCGTTGATCAAGTCATTCGAGCCGCTGCGAAGGACTCTGATGACTCGGTGAAAAAGATCGAAGACGCCATGGTCGAGTGGATTAAAGAGCAACTCGATGCCGCGCAGGGCGACGAGGTGTCGACATGATTGAGCGATTGGTCGAACTACAAGTCGAAGGTTTTCGCGTCTTCAATGAGGCTCAGACGATTCCGCTCGATGCAGACATCGTGTTGATCTATGGCCCCAACGGTACGGGCAAGACGAGCTTGATCTCAGCGTTGGAATGCGCGGTCACCGGTTCAATCTCGGATCTCGAACGCTTCAAATCCGACTTCCCTTTGTGCTTGGCGAACAAGAAGGCTGAGAAATGCTCAGTAGCGGTGATAGTGCGCGACGAAGGCACTTTGCGGACACAGCGTGTCACCGCGGAGGCAAACGCAATCGCGAAGCTGAGATCGATGACCGTTGAGCGATCCGCTATCGCAGTTGCCGATCGCCGCTACTTCGCCGAGCGCTGCCTGCTGTCACAAGCAATGCTCGGTCGGTTGTTCGAGCAGTATCAAAATGACGGTGAGCAAGCCCTCGTCACCTACTTGCTTGATTTGCTAAAGCTGGAGCCACTCGAACGACTTTCAGAGGGGCTTTTTTTCATCGGCCATGAGTCGAGGATCAAGAAACGAATTGGCGATTACGCAGATCTGGATTCGAAGCTCGATGCATTGAAGAGGCAGGTGGACGAACTTGGGGAGCAAGGTCGCACCGCAACGACGATCGAAAAGCTGCTGTCCGACATCGACGACGCCACCCGCAATCAATTGGCGCTCCGAATTCCTGTCATCAATCCCGTTGATGAAGCCGGTTGGAGCGAATTAGGCACAGCCCTCAGTCTGCTTGAGACCGAGATCAAAGCAAACTCTGATCGTTCTTCGAGACGACGACGTGACCTTGAGACTGCACTGGGGAAGGTGCGTGTCGCAATTCCTACACTTCGCGCTGAGATCACGGATTTCGATTCTGAAGCTACTCTCGAAAGAATTGCTGCGTGCCGCGTTCGACAAGCCGAGCATCGTCCTGCCGTGACCGACTGGTTGCGTGACGCACTCAATGACCCCGCTAGCAATTCCCTATGCACGCCGATCTCAATGACTCGCATGAGGGAGTTGATTGCAGGAGACGTTGCTTCAAGTTCGCAATCTCAAACGCTTCAAAAGCTGAAACCGCAAGCTGCGACGCTGCGCGACTTCGTGCAGCGATTCGAAGCGCACGTCGTTCAGGAAGAGAAGCAACTCACGACTCAAGCGGCTCAAGTCAGCGCAATTCGAACGAACTGCGATGCTGCCGCTGCTGCCGTAGCGATCCTTCGGAAGGAGCTACAAGAGGTCGAAGATGAGCAGGCTCTAGAGAAGAGTTTGTCTCAAAGCCGAGCACTGTCGCAGTTGTTACTCAGTGCGATTGCACATCTTCAAGGCGATGCGTGCCCGGTCTGTGGTCGTAACTTTCAGGAGATCAATCAAGGCTCATTGGCCGCTCACATTGAGGGCGAGGCTCGTCGTCTCACTTCCGACTTCAATTCGCTCGAAGCAGCGATTCGTGAGCATCGAGAACTTCAGCATCGCCTCCAGTCAGCAATCGCGGTCGAAGCAAGGGAAGCAAAGAGCCGCGAAGCCGCCGAGCAACGTTTCCATGCAGTCGAAAAGCGATTCAAGCAAATGGAAGTCTTGTTACAGCGTCTGCGTGAGGTGTCTCCGAGCGTCATCGCATTCGCCGATGAACTCGAAGCCGAGGCTGACGAGCGAGCAAACATGGCGCTTCACGAGAACCGCTCCAAGGAACAAGAGCAAAGTCGCAAGAGGTTGCTGGCAGAGTTCACCCAACTCGACATCGCTTCGCCGTCGGATGGTTTGTCGAATCGAGACTTGGCCGACTGGGCCGCCACGACGTTGCAGGAGAAACTCGACTCGACTGTTGAAACGGCGGATCAAGACCGCAAGACGCTAGCCGCAATCACGAGCCTCCGACATGCATGCAGTCAAGAACTGGCTCGTCGTCAAGAACTCAGTCAAACACAGCAACGAATTGCCCGGCTGACAAAAGCTGGCAATGACATCGAAGGCCAAATCACCACTGCGAGGGCACTCGTCAAAGAGGCAAACACTCTCAAGGCAGACATCATCAACGAGGTGCTCGACAAGTCCTTGAACGAACTCTGGCAAGATCTCTTCGAACGCCTCGCCAAGGCCGAACCATTTCGATTGAAGCTCAAAGAACTGCGACCAATTCGCGGCAAGCTCAAAGTGGAATTCGAAGCCGGTCATTTATCGAGCACCTCGTCGGAGCATTACGAGAACCCGGCATCGGTCCTGAGTTCCGGGAACCTCAATACCGCAGCGTTGAGCTTATTCTTGGCTCTCAATCTGAATTCGCCTTCGAGCCATCACCGACAAGTCCTTGTGCTGGATGATCCGGTGCAGAACATGGACGACTTGCACGTCGTCAATCTCGCCGAATTGCTGCGATCAATTGCGAGAGAGACCGGCAGGCAAATCGTTATTGCCGTGCATGAGCGACCGCTCTTTGAGTACCTCAGTTTGGAGTTCAGCCCAGCCAATAACTCTGAGTCACTCATCACGATCGAACTCGATCGGGATCCGATGACTTTTGAGACGCATATCAAGGCCACTTCTCACAACTGGCGGGAGGATCGACTTCGATTCGCTTGAACGCCGACATTCGCGAGCGGCAGTCTTGATTAGGGGTGCCGAATCCCATGGAACGACTGCCGCGTGATCTTCAGGCGATGTGGACTGAGATTTTGACCGCTCGCGGAAGCGAAGCGATCAAGTTGTTGGAGTCGACTCGCAACCGTCTCGCTCCGTTCTTCGAATCTGGAATTCTCCGACGGATGTTCGGCTCCGTCGAGAATTCCTTCGACGTGCGACGCTTCATCCTCGATCGCAAGATCGTGATCGTGAATTTGAAATCGTTCGGTCGACTCGACGCGCACATCGCGGACGCGATCGGCGGTTTCATCGTCAACGAAGTCTTGCAGAGTGCGATGAACATGAAGCCGAGCGAGGTCGATCCAACTTACCTGTTGCTCGACGAGTTCCAGCACTTCGTCGGGCCAGATTTGTTCGACGCGATTCCCGTCGTGAGACAGCTCGGCTTGAGGCTGATCCTCGCTCACCAAAGTTTTTCGCAGCTCGTAAAGGGCGATCTCGATCTCACCAACATCATCTGGCAGGCTCGGTCGCGGCTCATGTTTGCCAACGACGCCGAGGACGCGGACATCATCGCGAATGAACTCGCGACGCTGACGTTCGATCCGATGAAACTCAAAGACGTGCTCTACTCGAAGCGGCAACGCATTGTCGGACATCGTCGCGAGTGGCTCGAAAGCATGACCTCGACGACGACCGAATCGACGTCGAATGACGAGACAGAGAGTCGCAGCTCAACCGAACGCGAAGGCAAATCCATCAGCGACCAGAGTGATCACGGTTCGAAATCCGAAGGCCGCGACTCCGGCGTTTCACAGGGACGATCACATCGCAACGCACACAGTTCGGGATCGAGTCACGGTAGAAGTGAAACGCTGGTGCCGATTCACGAGGACTTCGTCGAAGTCGCGAGCAAGACCTTCCAGTCGTTCGACGAGCATCGCTTGGAGTTCGCGAAACGCATTCGCTTGAAGCCGACCGGTCACGCCTTCGCGAAGTTCCGTGACGACACGCGCATTCGAGATGTCGCCATCGAACATACGCCACTCATCGTGACAGATCGCCTTGAGCAGCGACTGGATGAACTGCTCTCAGAGAATTTCTCGGGGGAGTTTTTTCGGTCCAAGCAAGACGCCGAACGCGAGGATGAAATGCTTCGGCTGCGGCTCTTCGAAAAGCCGCGCATCGAGCTGCGTTCTCAAGAAGACGCGACGGACTCGCCGACGCCCAAGCCCGACCAAGCTCCTGATGGCACGAAAACGCGCGGCAAAAGATTTCTGTGATCGGACCGCATCGCGTCGCGAATTTCAGCGACGGTGACGTGCCCGTATTCAGCAGCCTCTTCGAGTTGTGCGAGATACTCGTCGCGCTGCTCCATCTCGATGCCGGTGAGTTGCGCGTATTGCGTCCGTGCAACTTGTTGCCAGAAGCGAATTCTTTCGGACGTGAGATCAGTTCGCTCAGCGAGTCGCTCATGACGCTCAACAACTTCGTCGCGTCGCTTCACGTACCACAGTTCGAGTTGTGCTTGAAAGCGACGCTCGTCGATCGACTCCAAATCAGGATCGGGGCCGGTGGTGATTCCGCCAAAAGTCATCGCGCTTATGGTCTCGCGCGGCTTGCGGCTGCGCAATCAGATCGACTTGACAAACGACCAATTCTGAGGGGTTCCGGAGGTGGTCCGTTGGTGGTTCCGGCACTAGTTCCGACGGTGGTCCGGGCCGAAACTCTGAGCCCCGTCGGGGACTGTTTTTGTATGTTGTTTCCCCCCCAACCGTTTCGGGGTCGCCAAGGCTTGTTCGGCGGGGCCTCACAACCCTTGGCTGGATGCCTGCGGTGCTGGGCGGTGGTCGGAGTTCGTTACACTCTCTCCGACGTTCTACCGCCGTGGTCGGTCGGTCCACATGCCACGCTTCCACGCATCCAGCCAAGGCTTCGCCCTGGCGACCCTGGCTCCATCCGAGCTTCCGATGGTCATTCTGCCGATGACTTCGGAGTGGTTCGGATGGTCGCCACTCGGCCCATTTGGCCGAGTCGAAACGGTGCCCCCCAAGACGAAAGGACGATGGTCATGGCTGTGGATCAAGTGGGTGTTGCTTGATCGCACGAAGGTCTGCTCGCGACTCCGTCGTTCGACAGTGACGGAACTTGGTGGAACGAAAGCTACACGCGATCGACTTCGTAGGAGAAAACTTCGCAAGGAAGTTGGCGTACAAACAAAAAAAAGCCCGCATGCCGAATGCGGGCTTTCTTCTGCAGTGGCACTCAATCCAATCAACCTCGTCCTGATTTATTCTTGGAAGGATCGACCAATTTGTAAGTCGATCCTGGAGTGGTTGTTGGTGGCATCACATGCCCTTTAGGCACTGTAACCTCCGGCCCCTTACCACCACGAGGTCCAACAGTTTCGTACTGACCGGACTTTGGAGCAGTTTGCCCCGGCTTCAATCCACTTGATTTCGGCATGATTTTCCTTTTGCCGTATAGCGTGACACCAGTTAGATCGGACCATCCGTGCGAACCGGGACACGAGAACCTGTGGCTTTATATTCCCTTAGTGCTTCCAATCAAT
The DNA here is from genome assembly GCA_964573505.1 of uncultured Planctomycetaceae bacterium. GTDB lineage: Bacteria > Planctomycetota > Planctomycetia > Planctomycetales > Planctomycetaceae > AM-0621. The sequence goes on from CAZNMS010000370.1 coordinate 8,296, forward strand.
AGAAAAATGCTGATCCATCAAAATTGATAGCACGAAGACAAGTCGCATCTTGACCGATGCAGACCGTCGAGTAACTTGCTCGCACGACCTCGCTCGCGAGGTTGCCTCCGGTCGACGACTGCCCCGCACGCGGCTCGAAGCTGCGAAGGTCTTTTGCCCGGTTGTAAAGATCATCCCGATTCACGGGATCGTTTCGACCGAGTGAGTTCCACCTTTCGGTGCTCTACTCGGTTTCTTTTTTGGAACGATCAACACCAGAGGCAATCATGCCCGTGACGGAATCGGATATCCCACTGCTCGCTGCTCTTGCGAAGTACTACGTCTTGACCCGCGAGCAACTGCAATGCGTCACCGATCGCGAAGACGTTTCGGATCGCAGCACGCGCAAGCATCTCAACAAACTGCTGCACGCAGGGCTCATCAGCAAGCACTCGGCTCAGATCACGCTGCCCGATGCGAAGGGTTCGGCACCGGTCTACTTTCCAACGAAGGATGGCGGTCGAGTGCTCGCGTCGTGGTTCGATGACGATCGCTTTCTCGCCATCAACACGCGGTTGCCTCGTGCGGATCGACTGGCGCATTGGGTCGCGTTGAACGAGACTCGAATTGGGATCGAACGCACGCTCGCGGCTCAGTCGGAACTCAAGCTCGTTGAGTGGATCTCCGAGTGGGAAGTCGTCAACAAGGACTCACACGAGAAGGAACACTTCACATTGCAGACGGTCCTCTCCGA
>CAZNMS010000371.1:0-4213 GCA_964573505.1 uncultured Planctomycetaceae bacterium
CTTTCGCTCCGCGAAAGTGCGTCTTCAAACGCCGGAACTTCATTCGAAGTTCGTTCGCACGAGGACGCCTTAAAGACGCTCTTTCGCGGAGCGAAAGGCGACCATAGGTCAGAGGCAACGCCTCGCTGGACTCCGAATCCGCGATCACGTCATCGGACCGATGCTCCATGGCGCGAATTCTTCGTCGCCGATGCCCTGCGCTTCGCTCTTTGTTTTCTCGCCGCTCGCGACGCTAACGATCTTCTCGAAGATCTCGTGACCGACTTCTTCGACCGATGCGCCTTCGAGGATCTTCCCAGCATTGAGATCCATATCGTCGATCATGCGGTCATACATCGTTGTGTTCGTCGCAACTTTGATCGTCGGCACCGGCTTGATGCCGAGACAGCTTCCGCGGCCCGTCGTGAAGACGATGACATTCGAACCGCCGGCAACGAGTCCCGTCACGCTCACAGCATCAAAGCCCGGCGTATCCATGAAGATGAAGCCGCGTTCCTTCGAGCGTTCGGCATATTGCACGACATCTCGCAGCGCCGTGCTGCCGCCCTTCGCGACTGCTCCGAGTGACTTCTCATAGATCGTCGTCAGTCCGCCCTTCTTGTTTCCGACGGACGGGTTGTTGTCGACGGTCGCTCCGAACTTGCCGCAGTAGTCCTTCCACCAATCAATGAAGTCGATGAGCTTCTGACCGACCTCTTTCGAAACCGCGCGGCGAGTCAGCAAGTGCTCGGCTCCGCAGACTTCCGGCGTCTCAGCGAGGATCGACGTTGCTCCGTGAGCGACGAGCAGATCGCTCGCAATGCCGAGCGCGGGGTTTGCAGTGATGCCGCTGTTGCCGTCGCTGCCGCCGCAGTTTGTGCCGAGTATTATTTCTGACACCGGCACCGGCTCGCGTTTGACGTTGTTGACTTCCGGCAGCATGTCGCGAATCACCGCCGTCGCGCGATCAACGGTCTTACGCACTCCGCCGACATCTTGAATGTTCATAACAAGCGGTTGCGGCGGCTCGCCTTCACCCGGCAGACGCAACTGAGTGAGCCCGTAGTTCTCGGCGAGGAACGATGCTTGTCCCGACTCGCAGCCCAATCCGAGCACGACATAAGCCGAGATATTGGGATGCTTCGCAAAGCCTGCGAGCGTTCTCGATAGCAGGAGATGCTCGGGGCCGCCGACGTCGAATGCACATCCGCCTTTGTGAGTCAGCGCGATCACTCCGTCGATGTTCGGGTACTGCTCGAGCAGCTTCTTTTCGAAGTTCGCAACGACGTACTTCGACGCCGTCGCCGAGCAGTTCACCGTGCTGATGATGCCGATGTAGTTGCGAGTCGCGACGCGGCCATCGGGACGTCGATAGCCCATAAAGGTGCGTCCGGTGATCGGAGTCGGATCAGGCGGCACAGCGGTGCTGAAGGCATAGTCGAGCGTCAGTTCGCCCAACGTGACGTTGTGAGTATGCACCCATCGTCCGGCTTCGATCGTCCCTTTGGCATAGCCGATGACTTGCCCGAACTTGCGAATGGGCTGCCCGTCTTCGATGCGTGCCGTTGCGATCTTGTGCCCCTGCTCGATCGCTTCCCGAGCGACAATCGCTCGGCCATTCGAAGTGAGTTCGACACCTTCAGGCACTCGCCGCTTCGCGACAGCAATGTTGTCAGAGGCATGCAAAGTCAGAATCAAATCAGCAGTCGCGGCAGCAGTCACAGTGCGTCCTTTAAGTGGTGTCAGAAATCTTACAAAGCGGATCGAACGCCTTATATGGCGCGGTCATGAATGAGGCTTTTGGTCGTTTAACCGCACGGTGAGGCCGCAACCGCCTGTAGCCGAAATCGTCAGATTTCGGGGCCACAGCAACGGAGTCCGAAATCTCACGATTTCGGCTACGAAGAATGCGCGCAGGCCAACAAGAAGCTGAGAACTAGTAGTACGAGTCGTCACACGTCGAGAACGTGTTTCGTGCCAGTTCCTATGAGTCCTATCGGTCCTATTCGTCCTAACGCCCGCAGCGGATCCTGAAGCGCGTCGCCTCAGTCAGCAATTCAGCGTTCGACCGCGAACAACTGCCCGTTGATGAAGCCCGCTCCTTGCGGAGTCTGCACGAGCAGGCTCGGTCCCCAGCGTTTGATCTCGGCCAGTTCGTAATCGCGGAAGCTGCTCGCCGGACGCAGTCCGGTGAAGACCGGATCGACAACTCGCAGCACACCGGCGCTGCATAAGGCGCGGAAGCGATCGGGCTCGACGAAGTCCGAGCCGCCATAGCCCGTCGTTCGGTAGCGCACGATCTCTTGCCAGTTCACAAAGACGTGCGTGATGCCTTCGTCCGCGAGCTTTTGCTTGATGTCGACGATCGGCTTGAATGGCTGCTGACCGGCGGGCAACTCGGGCACATTGGCCGAGCACCATTGCTCGAAGATCGAGACATCAAACACCGTGTTGTAGATCAGCGGGAAACGTGCATCGAAAATCTGAGCCTCTCCGACGAGCAGCACTTTCGAGCCTTCCGGCAGCTTGAGCCGATTCAATGCAGCAATGCCGCTCGCAGTGTTCTGAGTCTGCTCGGCCACTTCATTGAGGTCGCTCAGATACGCATTGAGCCCGCAGTTCGGCAGCGTGATGAAGCACAGATTGAAGAGCACGCTCAGCCAAACGAACGCACCCGCGACGACGCGCCATGCGCGATGCGTCGACCAATAGACGCCGACTCCGGCAAGCAACGAGACGAGTGGAATCAGCGGCACCCAAAAGCGGTCGATGCGATGAGTGAGCAGCCACCAACTCGCAAACTGAAAGGCAACAAACGCGGCGGTCGCGAGCAAGAGGTTTGCTTGCCGTCGCTCGCTTGCGACCGTCGAGTTCCGCTGCCTCAGCGCGATCAACACCGCGAACGGAGCGAGCCCAAACAAGAGCGGGCTGAGCCAATCACTCTTCATCGAGACGTCGAACAGCTTGACGAGAATGTCAGCCGGATCGTGATGAGGCGGTGAGTGCGCGGCCTTCCAATGAGCTTCGAGATCCGCGTTCCAGTCGATGCAGCCAAACACGCGGTGCAATAACGGATACACCGGGTTGCCGGTCTCGCAGAGGTTTTTCAGCAGCCATCCTCCGACGGTAATCAAAACTCCCGCCCCAAAGATCGCCGCACTCTGCACGACTCGCAGCAGTGCCGTCTTTCCCTTCGTCCCGTCCGTCCCACTCGTCCCATCGCCGCGACGGGGCACTGCATCCCAAACAACAGCCGCACCAATCGGCGCCACAACCGACAGCAAGCCGGGGTACTTGCACGCCATCGCGCTGCCGGCCATCAGCCCCGCCAGCAGCAAAAATGGTCGCCTTTCGCTCCGCGAAAGAGCGTCTTCTCCGGCGTCCTCGTGAGAAGGAAGTCGGCTTGAAGTTCCGGCGTTTGAAGACGCACTTTCGCGGAGCGAAAGGCGACCACAAACACCGGAAGCATCCGTAATCAACTCCGCTTTCTCCGAGTCCATTGCCCGCAAGACCGCGAAGAACGCCGCGAACAGATAGAACGTCAGCCCGCCTTCGGCATACGCGATGACCGAGATGCGATAGGTCCATGGCGTTGATAGATGAATCAGCAAAGCGGCCCATGCCGGCTTTTCACCGAACCAGCGCCGCGCCGCTGCGAAGACCGCGAGTCCCGTCAGCACTCCGAACGACGCGAGCACCATTTGCCCGGCGCTCGCCCCCCAAAACCAATCGCCGCTGAGCACCATTCCGAGCAGCAGCAGCATCTCGGTGAGAAACGGAAAGCTCGTGTAGACGTTGTGTGATAAAAAATGCACCGAGCCCGTTTGAAACCATTCCTTCGGACCTCCGAGGTGATACTCCTTCACGTCAAAGTCGATCGAAGGCAGCAGCGAACCGAGCAGCATCGCGAGCACAAACAACCCACAAGCAACGAGCACCGCAAACGGGAATCTGTCCCCATCGGGCTTGCCCCGATGGTTATCTGCCTCGTCGCTACTGCGTCGTAGCCATAAGGCAGAGAACCATCGGGACGAGCCCGATGGGGCCAGTGCGGTCTGCGCTCGCGACCGCAGCCACAACTCGGCCAACAGCGGCAACGAGATCGCCGTTCCGAGCGACCCGCGACTCATCAGCACCGGCACTCGCTGCGCCCCGAGCCCGCAGCCGAGCACCAGCAACGAAACCGCCGAGAGTCCCAATCCCATCGCGAACACGAATCGCTCAAGCGGAGTGA
>CAZNMS010000371.1:4313-9026 GCA_964573505.1 uncultured Planctomycetaceae bacterium
GAAACCGCCGAGAGTCCCAATCCCATCGCGAACACGAATCGCTCAAGCGGAGTGACGGAGACTCGCTCATGCAAAATTGCACGAAGCAGCAAACCGCCGACGCCCCATGCTCCGGCCAGAATCCAAAACCCGACCGCCATCAACGGCAGCCGTTGCGGCAAGTTGTGCCAGCCAACATTTCCCGCATCGACATGCCCGAAGACGTTGAGCGAAATGATGTCGGGTAACAAAAGCCACACATCGGCGCGACTCATCCCCGAAGCATCATTCGGCAGCACAAGCTGAAAGAAGACGCCCGCAAAACCGACGACCCAAACAATCGCTGCAACGACGAGCCACTGTGAGCGTGCAGAGGGCAAAGAAGAGTTCGCCATTAAGGTCTCGCGGCATGAACTGAGATGTCGATTGATCGTCAGAGAGCGCAACGCGCCGCGTCGTAGGATGGCCGCCCTCGAAAAAACTTGGAGTGCTCCGGCTTGACGGAGCCCTCCGACTCAGCGGCACACAGTTCGACCAGTCCAGTCCGCGAGGCCGTCAGAAACGACTCCCAACCGAAGATCTTCTTGTCTGTAATTTTACTGTCACTCGCCATTGAGACTGGCATTGACCGAGAAGCCAGAGATCACGCTTCACCCAATCGTGACGGCGACTTCTTCATTGATGAGGAATCACGTGCCGCTGAGATGGAGGGCTCCGTCAAGCCGGAGCACTCCAAGATTTCCCGCATCGGCCTTCGAGCCTACTCCGCCAATGATTGCGCGACGTCGGTGCGATAGGCCGTCAATCCCGGCAGTACTCCGACGGCTGCGCCGAGCACCATTAACACCGGGAAGATCACGAGTTCGAGCGGCTCAAACTTCCATGGATCGAGAATCAAACCGGCGCGAGCTTCGACGATCGGTGCCGCGATCACGACGAGCGAATGTCCGAGCAGCAAACCCACAATGCCGCCGCCGACGCACAGCAACAACGACTCGCTGAGGATGATCCCGAAGACCGTGCCGCGATGAGCACCGAGAGCACGCATGATGGCAATCTCTCGCCGCCGATCGGACATCGAGTTGTAGATGCTCACGAAGATGCCGATCGTCGCGACGATCACGATCAGAGCCGTCAGCACGAGCAACACCATCTGCACGTTGCCGACAAGATCGCTCATCAGTCGCGACATCACCGGGATCGGATTGACGGCCTGCGCGATCTTGCCTTCGTTGATGAAGTTCGTGAGGAAGATCGACTGCGCTCCGTTCTTCGTCCGCACGAAGATGTAGGAGACCTCTTTCAGATCGTCCGGGACTTTGTGCAAGTGGTGATGCCCGTCACCGTGATCGTGATGACTATGGTCGCCCGCTTTGATGAGCCGCCGCTCTTGCTCGGGAGTGACTTCAAAGCCGAAGTCGCGCAGTCGCTTGATCGCTTCTTGAGGCGGCTTCTCGTGCCCGGCCAGCATGAAGAAGCCCTCGATGTTGCAGAACACCGTCTTGTCATTGGCGGTGCCCGTCGGGGCGAGAATGCCGACGACCGTAAAGACTTCGTCGTGCTTATGGTCGCTCTCAGCGCCGCCATGAATGATCTTGAAGGTGCTGCCGAGCTTCCAATTGTTGTCGCGTGCCACTCGGTCACCGATGACCGCATCAAACGGCTTCTGCGGCAACGTGCCTTTGATGCCGAAGCGACGATCGGGCGCGTAGTCGACCGTGAAGAACTCCGGCACCGTGCCGATGATCGGGAACGCGCCTTCTTCAGTGACGTCGCCCATCGTGATCGGGATCGCGGACTCGATCCAATCGGCCCACTCGTTGTCTTTGCCGAGCAACGTTTCTTTGTAGAAGCGATACGGCAGCGGCTCGCCCGCTTTACCGACGCGATAGATCGCGCTGAGCACCATTCCGAGATCGCTGCCCTTCGGCCCAATCACGAGCCCGACACCGACCGAGCGTTGACTGAAGGTCTCGCCAACAATGCCATGAATCACGAGCACCGCGACCATCATCATGATGCCGAGCGCCACACTGAGCGCCGTCAGCGACGAAGCGAGCGACCGATACCTCAAAGTCTTGTAAGCAATCGTGAGCAAATTCATTCGCAGAGCTTCCGAGTGAGTGCCTTCAACCCCGAAGGCAGCGCGACTGCCATTGTCTGTAGCCGAAATCGTCAGATTTCGGGGCCGCAGTGACTGCGTCCGAAGTCTGACGACTTCGGCTACAAGAATGCGCGCGTGCCGATGTTTCGAAGGAAGTATGTAACCGGGACTACAAGATCCAGTCGTCCCAGCAGTCCCATGCTACTGATCAACGAGGCCGACTCTACGTCACGAAGGCGGCATCCAGGAGGGGCTGATTTTGCGCGAGCGCAGATCCCCGCGTTTGAGGACCATCAACGAGTGATGCCCGGCTTTGAAATGTCGCGTCAGTGCATCGCAGACTTCGTGATAGCCCGCGTCGCTCCCGCACGTGAAAAGGTCGACCGACACAAACTTGTGCTCGGGCCATGTGTGAATCGAGATATGCGATTCCGCAACGAGACCAATCACCGTGATCCCTTGCGGCTCGTACCGATGCGTCGCGACTTGCAGCAGCGTGAGCCGAGCTTGCTTCGCGGTTTCCGCAACGAGTGCTTCGAGTGTCGGCGCGTCGTCGAGCACCGCCGCATCGCAGTCGAACAAGTCGAGCAACCACTGCGCCCCCAACGCCGGACGAGCAATGCTCTCATAGGCGTGCTGACCATGAACTCCAATTGGCACGTCAATAATCTCCTGTTTCACTCGTTCCCAAGCTCTGCTTGGGAACGCAAGTTCGGGAAGCTCTGCTTCCCGTCCAAACAACGGACTCTGAATCACAATCAGCAAACAGCGAGTCGCGCACTTCGAGCACTCTGCGGCACGGGACTCGAAGCAGAGCTTCTCGCGCGTGCGTTCCCAAGCGGAGCTTGGGAACGAGTGGCGAGACGACGAGCACTCTCAAAAGACGGCGACTGCGAAAGCCGTAACTGGCGACACGATCGTCACGACGCAGAGAGTCACCTGCCGCTGAGATGGAGGGCTCCGTCAAGCCGGAGCACTCCAAGATGTGCGCTATGCCAATTCTGCTCCGCGATAGGCGCGATCCAGAATCTGCATCGTGTGCAGCACCGGGATCGGACGTTGGAGCTGCTTCAAGTGCGACTCGATCTGAGTCATGCAACCAATATTACCTGTAGCAACTGCGACAGCTCCGGTTGATGCAATCGCCTCGGCCTTTTGACGACCGAGTTCTGCTGCCGTCTCGGGTTGCTCGATGTTGTAGGTGCCGGCCGAGCCGCAGCAGATCTCGCCGTTCGGCACTTCGAGCAGTTGCAGGTTCGGAATCGCCGTCAGCAACTGGCGAGGCTGCGACTTCACTTTCTGAGCGTGCGCCAAATGGCAGGCATCATGAAACGCGACCTTCGTCTTCTGCCTCAGTGCCGGCGGAGGCGTGATGCCGAGCGACGCTAAGAACTTGCTGACATCTTGCAGACGCGCTGAGAACTCGCGCGCGGCCGCTTCTTCCGGTTCGCCGTGCAGCCACAACGGGTACTCGTGCATGCCCGAGCCGCACCCCGCTGCGTTCGTGAGGATCGCATCAACGTCTTTCGGAAAGGCTTGCATGTTGTGCTTCGCCTGAGACTTCGCGCGATCGAGTGCTCCCGTATGAGCCGCCAGTGCTCCGCAACAAACTTGATTCCACGGAATGACAGTCTCGACGCCGTTCTTCGCCAGCACGCGCAACGTCGCCCAATTGATGTCGGGCGCCAGCACTTGCTGAGCACATCCCGCAAGCAGAGCAACGCGCGCTCGACGCGGACCTTCAGCGGGATAGATCTCGGGCAGCGGTTGCTCTTCCGGCAAACTGTCCGGCAGCAGATCAAGCATCGTCTTCAGCCGACCCGGCAAGACGTCTTTAAAGAGCTTGCCGACCGCACCCATTCGCGCCGCGAATCGAAAGCGACCGGGATAGGGCAACGTCTCGAGCACGAACCATCTCAAGAGCCGATCAACCATCGTCCGCTTCCGCAGTCCTTCGGCGCGTGCGCGGAACGGAGTGATGATCTCGCCGTATTGCACTCCTGACGGGCAAGCGGTGACGCACCCGACGCAGCCTAAGCAGCGATCGAGATACGGCAGCGACTCTTCAAGGTCGACGTTGCCTTCGAGCACTTCCTTCATGAGGAAAATGCGACCGCGCGGCGAATCCATTTCTTCGCCCATGACCAAATAGGTCGGGCAGACGGGCAAGCAGAATCCGCAGTGCACGCACTTTTGAATGTTCTCGGCAATCGGCTCGCTGATCGAACCGAGTTGTTCGACCGGAATGTGATGTTGCATGTGTGATCGACCAAAGACGACGAATCGGCAGCATCTCGCTACCGGCAAAAGCATTCGCCCGCACGGGCAAGCAGAAGCGTAGTGAGCCGCCCTCAGTGCGTCAGGCAAGCTGCGCGTTGAGGATTGGAGCGGATGAAATGGCGCAGGACAGTTCCGAGCTTGTGTAACGACAATTGCATTCTGTCTTCGCCCCAACGGGGCCTCGGGAACTCATCGTCTAATGCAGCATCAGAAAAAAGGGTTTGAGCCACAGATGAAACACGGATTGAACACAGAAGTTCGTCGCGATGGCGCGACATCGACAGAGCGTTGCCAATGAAGGCTTTATCTGTGTTTCGTCTGTGTTTGATCTGTGGCCAAACAACTCTTCA
>CAZNMS010000372.1:0-9024 GCA_964573505.1 uncultured Planctomycetaceae bacterium
CTGCGACGGACTACAAGTCCGTCGTACATTTTGGTTGCGGCACTGCCGCGCTAGGCTTTCCGCAGCGCTACGGCACATACAAAAAGCCGTTGAGGTTGAAGAGTGCCAGTGCGAATTCGGATGCCGGTTGCTCGCGCAAGAAGTCGAGTGCTCGTGCCTTTTCTGTTGCTGTTGCACTGCGACCGATTGCTAACTGAAAGGCACGCTCGATGAGCTTCTCTCGATCGCCTGCTGACTCGCGTTCGAGCCGTGCGGCGAAGACGACAGCGAGTTCATTCGCGAGCTGACCGTTGAGCAATTCGAGTGCTTGCGGCGGATGCGTGCTCGCTTCGCGCCGACCGCAGCTCGTGAGCAATGCCGGTGCGTCGAGACTCTCAAAGAACGGTAGTCGCAGATTCCGTTTGGCGATCAAGTAGATCGACCGACGCGCGTGCTCGCGTTCGTCCTTTGTCACCGACCATTGCGCGGGTTTGTAGAGCAGCGCAACAAGCTCGGGATCAACCGGAACAATGACGCTCGGCCCGCCCGACTTCAGATTGATGTTCCCGGCGACGAACAGCATCGCATCGCGAACCTCTTCCGCACTCAGTCGCCTGCGCGAGAAGTGCGAGAGCAAGCGGTTCTCGGGATCGTCGATCGCAGCGGTAGACGGAGCATGCAGGCTCGCGGAACTCATGCAATAAGTGTTACTCAGCACGATGGCGCGATGCAGTTGCTTTATGCGCCAGCCGGATTCGATGAAGGTCGCGGCGAGCCAATCAAGCAGCTCGGGATGACTGGGACGTTCGCCATTGAGCCCGAAGTCATTCGCTGACTTCACGAGCCCCGTTCCGAAGTGTTGCTGCCAAATGCGATTGACGATGACGCGCGCCGTCAGCGGGTTGTCTTTCGAGACGATCCACTCGGCCAATCGGGTACGCGGGCGAGCAACGTCTTGAGGCAGTTCGGCTAGCTCATCAGCGACGAGCACGCTCGGCGGTCGCGGCCCGACGGACTCGCCTTTCTGTTCCCAAACGCCGCGCTTGAGGACGTGCATCGCGGTCCGTTTCTCGGCCTCATTACGAATGGTCGGGATCGTCGCGAGCGGTTCGGGCAGTTGATCGCTCAGCGTTTCGATCTGCGCGTCGAGTGCGTCTTTCTGCGGTCCCGTCAGTCCCTTTGCCTGCTTCTGCAACTCAGCAATCTGCGCTTTGATCTTCGCTGTCTCTGCATCCCATGCTTGCTGCTCGCCGGGCGAGACGAGCGAGAGATTGTGCTCCTGCGTTGCCGCGAAGTACGCCTGCAAGCGGTAGTAGTCCTTCTGAGTGATCGGCTCCAATTTGTGGTTGTGACAGCGAGCACAACCGACCGTCAGTCCCAGTAGCGCCGAGCCGATGATGTCAGTTCGCTCGGTCAGCACTTCGTTGCGACTGAGTGCAATGTCGGGGTTGCCCGCGTTTCGTCGCACCGGGCCGAGGCGATGAAAGACGGCGGCACTCAGCAGTTCTCGCGCACGCGGATCAGACGTTGCTTGAGCATCATCGAACTCGTCGCCGGCAAGTTGCTCGCTGAGGAATTGATCGAACGGCTTATCGCGATTCAGCGCGTCGATGACGAAGTCGCGGTAGCGCCATGCATCGGGTATGTGCCGGTCGTACTCGTAGCCTTCTGACTCTGCGAAGCGCACGACATCGAGCCAATGCGTTGCCCACTTCTCGCCGTAGTGCCGGCTCGCAAGCAGTCGATCAACCAATCGCGCATACGCATCCGGCGCCGAGTCACTGAGGAACGCTGCGACCTCTTCAAGAGTCGGAGGCAGTCCGACGAGATCAAAGCTCACGCGGCGAATGAGATCAGCTCGCGCAGCCGCTTCTACCGGTCGCCACTGTTTCGCTTCGAGCTTCTGCAAGACGAAGGCATCAATTGGTGAGTGGCCCCATTTCGAGTCTCTGACGCTCGGCACTGCGGGCCTCTTGATCGGTTGAAACGACCAATGTTGCCGAGCGGCTTTGAGTTCCTCTTCAAACGTCGGAGCCTCTCCGCTGCGCGGATCGAACGCGCCGTCGTCGATCCACTTCACGAAGTCCGCGATCGTCGCATCGGACAACTTCTTATTCGGCGGCATCGCCATTCCGTCAGCGTGCTTGAGTGCTTGCACGAGCGAACTCTCATTCGCGCGACCGGGCACGATGACCGCTCCACTCTCACCGCCTTTAAGCAGCGCGTTCTTTGAGTCGAGCTTCAGTTCGCCTTTGACGTCATCCGCTTTCGACGAGTGACAGCGATAGCACTCGGACTTGAGCACGGGCTCAATGGCCTTACGAAAATGAGCCTCACGCGCCGCATCGCTCTCTGCTGCCAGAGTCAGCGAAGTCATGAAGCAGACGGCGATTAAGAAGTGAGCTTTGAGCATGAGCATTCGGAAGTTTGAGTCTTGAGCAGAGCAGAAGCCGACAGCGCTTCGCCGCAATCATTGTGGCCCGACGCTCCGCGTCGGGAGCGTACTCGCCACTCGGGCTTGTCCCAGTGGTTTAACGGCCTTTGCGCTACTCAAACTGCCCTTGATTTTGAGTAGCGCAAAGGCCGCTAAACCCCCGACACAAGGTCGGGGGCGATTTAATCACTGCCTCGGAGCGTCGCGCCACACTACGCGCTAGCCGCATCAACAACTCTTGCGGAACACGTTCCGGCAAACGAGTCAAACGCCCGCAACAGCGCGGCATCGAGCGTCGGCATGCTCGTTACAAACCATTCGGTCCTATGCAGCTTGCGCGGAAAGCTTGATCGACGATCAATGCAGCAAACGTTGTCGCGCTCTGATCCGATAACTCATCGGCTCCAACGTCGGGCACGAAGCGATCGTGCCCCGTGCCGCTCTCACTGGGAGACCGGCAACGCTTCGGCGGGCTCCGACTCAACGCTGACGCACAAGACATCAACATTATGGACCACTCGCAAACGACCGAGCAGCCGCAAGGCGGCACCACTCAAATCGGACTCCTCTTTCTGGTGATGATTATCTTCATCGGATTATGGGAGTCAGACGGACGCCATCACCGCGCCGTCGCTGCTCGCGAAATGAAGAAGCAGCAGATGTTCGCATCGAGCAAGCCGACGCTTGCGGTGCGACTGGTGAAGCAAGAGCAAGTATCGCTCTTCAAAAACGTGAAGCTGCCGGCAGGCATTGTTCCCGGCGAGTACCGACTCGTTTCGAGCAATGGCGGAGTTGAAAATCGCTGGGTCACGTTCAGCGACATCCGCTTGCAAAACATGATGCCCGGCCGCGAGTCGCGCGACTTCTATTTGCTCGATGACGCCGATCAGCGGATCTACTTCATCCGCGTGACCGGTCGCGAAAAGATCGCGCTGAAGTAAGCCGAGCGGCGCACGTTGAACGCGCCGCCCGACGTGCGTCTCATCTCAAAGCGGCTTGAGTGTCACAATTGCTCCACTCTTCGCCTTGCTCTCTTCTGCCGCTTGAATGACGGAGAAGATTTCGAGCGTCTCAGCGGGAGACACTGGCGCCGGGCCGCCTTTGAAGAATTTGGCGATCTCGATCGCGAGGCCCTCATAGCCGACATAGCGATCCTTTGTCGGGACAACGCCCATCACCGGCACACCGTGCCCGTAGATGCCTGCGGTCGAAACGCCTTTCTCACCGAAGACCGTCGCGCTGTACTTCACCGCGCCTTCTTTGATGCCGCGATACGTGCCGACTCGGCCGTCTTTCCAAACGCAGGTAATGGATTCGGCAGTCGGCGTTGAGGTGCATGCAACCGACACAACGCCGGGGCCGCCCATGATGGTGTAGAGCGTCTCGATGCTGTGCAGCGGGCGAATGAATTGATCGGCGACGGGTGCTTTGACGTCCCATCCTCCGTAGACATCAACGCCGATCACGCGACCGACTTCGGGATGATCGCGCATGCCGCTGAAGCCGGCGCTGAAGCGATGCTGAGAGCTGCTCCACATAGGCGTCTTTGTCTCTTCAGCGATCTTGAAAATGGCAATCGCGTCAGCAAGCGACGACGCAATCGGACGACCGATGAAGAGCCGCTTCTTCGCTCGCAATACGGACTCGGCTTGCTGCCGATGCAGGCGTCCGTCGAGGCTGAAAATCATGACGCAGTCAACGCGCTCGAAGAGTGCTTCTGCCGAGTCGACGAACTCGATCGGCGGCACGGCATCCTTCGGGTCTTTCGGCTTTTGGAACATCTGACTGAGCTGATTGCGCCAGCGTTCTCCCAATGCCGCGCTCTCGGGGTAATCGTTGCTACCCACTGGATAAGCCGCGACGACGCGAATGCCGTGAAAGACGGGGTCTTTGTCTTTGTCGGGACGATTGAGCCATTCGGTGTAGGCAACCGAGCCATAGTTATCGATGCCGAGAATGCCGACCTTAACCGGGTCCGCCGCGCGTACCGGCAACGCGGTAACAAGTAGCAGCACTCCCCATAGGCACTTCGACAACCGCGCGACCGAGATCAAACAACTCCGCATGAGTGGCTCCTCAATGAGACAGTGAGACGGAAACAACTGCGATCAAGGTACGAGGCTGCCTTCGCGATCTCCAATCGACCCGCAAAGATGGCCGCGAGCGACGATCATCGTCTGACTCGCATCCTCTTGATCCCTCTACGAGCCCTTCTGACTGGAGCCTCATGTCGGACGTACCCGTTACTCAGCCGGAAGGCACGTCAGCATTTCGCGACCGCTCGTTTTGGGGACTCACTGCCGGGCAGTTTCTCGGCGCGTTCAACGACAACCTCTTCAAGCAACTCGTGCTGCTGTTGTGCGTCGACGTTGCTGTGACGCGCGGGCTCGAACCGAATGCTTATCAGTCACTCGCTCAAGTGACTTTTGCGCTGCCATGGGTGCTCTTTTCAGGACTCGCCGGCTTCATCGCGGACCGCACCAGCAAGCAGTCAGGCATCGTGCTCTATAAGGCATTGGAGATCGGCATCACGTTGTCGGGAGTGATTGCCTTTCGCACGTCTCTCTTATGGCCCGTCTTTGTCGTGCTGTTCTTATTGAGTCTGCACAGCACGTTCTTCGGTCCGTGCAAATACGGCGTGCTGCCCGAGTTGTTTCAGAAGCATGACCTGCCGCAGATCAACGGCATGTTTCAGATGACGACGTTCCTCGCGATCATCTTCGGTCAAGCCGCCGCCGGGTTCGGCAAAGAGCGACTTGAGGGCAACGGCGCCTTATGGAAGCTCAGCATGGCGTCGGTTGTGATCGCTGTGATTGGTTTGCTGTGCGTCTCGGTGCTGAGAAGGACAAAGCCCGCTCAGCCGAATCTGCGGTTCCATTGGTCGGCACTCGGACTGAGCCTCGATACGTGGCGCATGCTGCGCGCGGATCGGTTCTTGTTCGGAGTCTTGTTGCTGACTTCCGTCTTTTGGTTTCTCGGCGGCGTCGTGAACTTGTCCGTCAACGTGCTCGGCAAAGTGGAATTGGGACTTGCTGACGGACGGACGAGTTTGCTGTTGTCGTGCTTGAGCATCGGGATCGCGGCGGGGTGCCTCGCAGCGGGCAAGCTTTCGAGTCAGCGCATCAGCTTCGGAGTCGTTCGAGCCGGCGCATGGGGCATCGTCATCGGCTGCGCGGCACTTGTGATGATCAGCATCTTCGCGCGCGAGACAACAAAGGAAGTCGTACACAACGAACCCTTTAGCGAGATGTTTCGAGCGCGTTCATGGCCCGAAGCCTTTGCTCGATTAGCCATGATCGAACTGGGAGCGGCAGCCGGACTCTTCGTCGTGCCCCTGCAAGTTGTGCTGCAATCGAGTCCGCCGGGAGAATTCAAAGGCCGCATGATCGGCACGATGAATCTCGTGAACTGGATCGGCATCTTGCTCTCAGCGGTCTTTGTCGGAGTGATCGGCAAGCTGATCGCCGTCGCCAATCTCTCGATCAGCAACGACGCGCTGAAGTTGCCGCCGTCGGCGATCTTCGGGCTCCTCGCAGTGATGACCCTGCCGATTGCGTTGCTCTACCGCCCGGCGGATCGCGACCTGCGTTAGAAGCGTCCGGGTAATTTGTATTCCCCGTCGCTCGCGTCATGCCGCGCGACGTTGTTCCGCAGCCTCATAGACGTTGTCCATCACTTGCTGCACGCGCTCGGTATAGGCGGCGATCTCTTCGCGTGATGCTTTCTTCGGGACATAGATCGCTTCGCACAGAATCAGCTTTACGCGGCTGAAGGGCTTCGGGATGACGAGATCGGTCCATCGTCCTTTGATGCGCCAAGCGCGCGGGCATTCGACCGTCATCGGGACGATCGGCCGGCCGGACTTCGAGGCCAAGAACACAATCCCGTCTTTCATCTCGCGACGAGGTCCGCGCGGTCCGTCGGGAGTGATCGTGATGTGATAGGTCTCAGCAACAGTCAGCGTCTCGCGCAGAGCTTGCACGGCGCCGCGCATCGACGAACCCCGCACGCAGGTGATGCCGAGCAGCTTCATTGTCTCGGCCAAATACGAACCGTCTTGATGCTGACTGACGAGCGCGGCCATGTGATACGGCTTCGCCATGAAGAGCGGGAAGACGATCGAATCGTGCCATGTGCAATAAAGATTCCTCGCTTCGATGTCCGGCTCGTACGCGCTGAGCGTGCGATCGTTGTTCGCAGCGACGACTTCCTTCTTGAGCGTTGCGAATAGCAGCCTCAATGACGCAACGAGAAAGCGTGCGACGAGTCGAGTTAGTAGAGGGCTCTTGAGCTTCATGAAACCTCATCCTTGAGGGCATACGGCTCAACTACTGAGCCCGTAGCGGGGGCGGATAATCCTGATGCACCGCAAGACTCACAAGATGAGTTTGCAGCCGGTTGCATTCAGGCATCGGCACCGAGACAAGTCGCCCCGCTCGCCCTTTGATCGAGGAGTCGCAGACGGATTCTGAGAAATCAGAACTCGTCTCATCGGGTCAAATTTCGGCGGCGAGTCGCAACCGTGTAGGGCAGCCTCTCCGAGGCTGCCGCTTCTGCAAGACGCGATCTCCCCGACAACGCCCACTCGACCTCGCCTACGAATCGGGCAAAGGTCTTGTTCCATCAGGGTCGGTTTCGAATTCAAGCGGGCGCTTCGTAACCGGCTTCGTCTCGCAGAAGTGTCAGCCTCGGAGAGGCTGACTTACGGTCCGAGGCAAAGCCTCGCTGAATTCTTCGTTGCTGCTCAGTTCCGTTGCTCTCCCATCATCAAGTTCGCTCACCTTTGAGGATCCGCTCGAAATGAAATCCGCTGTCACGATCAGTTTGGTGCAGGAAGCTGTCGGAGGACCGTTTGTCTTTTGGCACGATCTTGAAGCCGGCATGCGGCAGGCAGCGGAACTCGGCTTTGATGCCGTCGAGATCTTCGCACCCGCACCGGAAGTTCTGCACGATCCGTCGATCGGCACGTTGCTCGCGAAGTATCGCTTGAGCCTCGCAGCGGTCGGGACGGGCGCCGGATGGGTCAAACATAAACTCGCGCTGACGAGTCCCGATCCCGCCGTTCGCGCCAAAGCGCGCGACTTCATTCGCGACACCATCAACGCCGGCGGCAAGTACGGAGCACCGGCCATCATCGGCTCGATGCAGGGGCGCTGGGCCGATTCGATCGATAAGCCGACCGCACTCAAGTTGCTCGGCGAGAGCGTGATTGAACTCGGTGAAGCAGCGAGCAAGCACGGCGTGCCGCTGATTTATGAGCCGCTCAATCGCTACGAGACGAACCTCATCACAACGATGGCTGACGGCGTCGCGTTCCTAAAAGAGTTGCCGACGAGCAACGTCAAACTGCTTGCGGACCTCTTTCACATGAACATCGAAGAGGTCAACGTCGCGGACGGCTTACGAGCGGGCGGTGCCTACATAGGGCACGTTCACTTCGTCGATTCAAACCGCCGCGCGGTCGGCAGCGGGCATACGGACTTTGCTCCGATCATGCAGGCTCTGCGCGACATCAACTACGCGGGCTATCTCTCAGCAGAGTGCTTCGCTTATCCGACTTCCTATGAAGCCGCGCGACTGACGATTGAAGGCTTCCGACGGCTCACGCAGTAGCGCGTTCGTCGTGCCGAGAAGTCGTAGCATGGACTTCCAGTCCGTGCTCCTTTTGGCTTCTTCCCCTTCTGTCTTGCTCCGTTTGGCAGTTCAGCCCGCGTGCCGCATGACAGCCGCCGAAAAGCGCGGACAGGAAGTCCATGCGACGCGAACTACCGCGCTTTGCGGTCGATCGTGATCCGCGTTTGAGGCAAGCCTTTGCGGATCTGCTGCTCGACGTTCTCCGACATTTCGCAGCGATAGAAGTCAAGCACGCGCAGGTTTCTCGTGCGGATCAAACTGCGGGCTCCGGCTTCGTTGATCTTGCTGTCGATGACTGAGAGTCGTTCGAGATTCTTCAGCAGCGAGAGCTGATAGAGCGTCTTTTCGGCGATGCCGCTGATCTGCACCGTCACAAGATTTTGAAGCTTGCCTAAGCCGCCGAAGCCGGAGTCATCCGCTTGAGTATGCAGCACGACGAGATCTTGCAGCTTCGGGTTTTGCCATAAGAGCTTCATTGATTCGTTCGTCATGTGCGGGCACTCGATGATGTGCAGCACTTCCAAATCCTTGATGCGCGTCAGTTCTTCAATGCCGCGATCCGATGCGTCGCACGCGTTGAACTCCATATGCCCAATGCGAATGAAGGTTCCGCCCAACTGGAAGTTCATTCGTTTCAACTTCGTGTCGGTGTCCTTGAGTTGCACGTACGTCAGCGTCGTGCGGTTATCGACGCGCGAAACAACGCCGCCTGTGTTCTTAAGAGCCATTGCCGACTTGTCTTCCTCGCACCCGACAAGTGGCAGCAGCAGCAACAGAACGAGCAGCAGATAACGACGCATGAGACGAGCACCTCAAGAGGACGTGAGTAAGTCCGGAAGCAAAGGGCGGTCAGTAGAGTCACCGCAATCACGCGCCGTCAACGCTCGCACGGCGCTCGCAGCAAGGATGTCAGGATCGACAGGAGTTCCTCACCGGGCGGGCCGGCACAATGGGTGAGGAACACTGGTACGACGGAC
>CAZNMS010000373.1:0-9021 GCA_964573505.1 uncultured Planctomycetaceae bacterium
CCCACCGCCGCGCAACGAAAAACTCCGCCCCGAGTTAAAAGTTTCATCAGGCCAGTCCTGGAGTGATCGACCATTTATCGAAGAACACTCGCAGTTGAGCGTGCTGGAGATTGCCAGCGAGAGCCTCGACCCAATGTTTGTCGTGACTGCTGTGACTGATGAAAACGTCGTAAGGCATGACGGCCACTGATGTGCTGCGACTCAGAAGTGCTGGCTTGAGCCAGATGGAATTTGAGTTGCAGTCTGGGACCATGAGCAGTGACCTGCAATCAACCACAACGATGGCTGAAGGCGATGTTGGTCGGTTCGATTGCTGTAATTCTTCCCCCATAGAATCTGCCGATGAGCCGCATTCATACCGCGCGGTGCGGGCGATCTCGTTTAACGGCAAGGCGACGGCGTCGGACGGCCTGCGATCAAGACAAACACCGACGCCCTCGGCTTGCCGTTAAACAAGTCAGTCTGCACTGCGAGATCTTTAATCGTCGGCTGTGGTCGAGTCCTTGATCACGAAGCGCGCTTTCAGACGTGCGACTTCGGAGGCTAGGCCGGCGGACTTCACGGAGTGCAGCACTTCGTTGAAGTCCTTGTAGGCGGCAGGGGCTTCGTCCTTCGGGTACTGCCGACAGTTCGTGAGGATGTCGTCGTCCACAAACTGCTTGTCGACGGTGGCCTGATCCAGAGTGCGAGTGGCATGCTTTCGGCCTAAGGCGCGGCCCGCTCCGTGATTCACGCTGTAGCAACTCAAGGCGGCTCCGGCGTCGGCGACCATCACGGCTGAGCCTGCGACCGGATTTCCCGGCAGCAAGATCGGATGGCCAGTCTCGGCGAAGGGAGTGTCTCGCAACGCATGATGTCCCGCCGGGAATGCGCGCGTCGCTCCCTTGCGATGCACCCACGCAACTTGGTTATCGACGATCTCCTTCCGAGCGATGTTGTGGCTGATGAAGTAGATCAACTCGCCCTTCACCTGCGGGCCGAGCACTTCTTGAAACGCTTCCAACACCAGCGCGTTGATCAGCAAATGATTCACCGTCGCAAAGTTGCAGCCGAGCGACATGTCGTTGATGTAGGCATCGGCCTCGGGTGTTCCCAGCGGCGCGTAGACCAACTCTTTATCACCGCCCGGCAGCGGGATGCCCCACGTTTCGAACTGAGTTTGCAGAGCTTTGAATTGTCCCATCGCCAAGTTGTGGCCGAGACCTCTTGATCCACAGTGAGACAAGAACGCGACATGCCCGTCCTTCAGACCGAACGTGTCCGCGACTTGCCGAGCCCGCGCATCGTCGTCGACTTGCACGACCTCGCACTCACCAAAGTGGTTGCCGCCTCCATACGAACCAAGCTGAGTCGCCTTCTCCGCAAACTTCCCGAGCCGACCTTGATCGAGCAAGAACTGCAACCGGTTCCCCAGCGCATCGCGGGTGTCGTCATGCCCGACATGAAACGAGTCCTCGCAACGCTCTGCCCAATGTGTCGGGATCCCCAGAGCTTCACACACTCCTGCCGACGCGCCTTCGATGGCGACTCGTTTGCCGAGTTCCAAATCAACAGGCCGCGACTTCTTCGCGGTGCGCTGACCTCGTCCTGCTCCGGTCGGAGTGCGTTCGCAGATGGCGTTGATCAGTGCTCGGCGCAGCGGCTTTTCGGTGATGGCATCGGCAGGCACGTCGAACTGAATCAAGCTCATCGAGCACTTGATGTCGACGCCCACTGGTCCCGGATAAATGTGAGTGGGCGAGACCATCACACATCCAATCGGAGCCCCGTAGCCACCATGCGCATCAGGATTGAGGACCAACTCCGTCACACCGGGAGCACCGCGTGAATTGAGAGCTTGCTCAATGCAGGTCGGATCAAAGCCATTTCGAATGGTCTCGGTACCGATCACCGTGATGGGCTTAGTGCTCTTATTGCGAGCCGGAAGAATGGCCGTTGCTTCGCCGGTGGGAATGAATGCAGTCTCTGACATGAGAACTCCTGATGGGATAACTTTGAGCGAACGGTTACTGGTTGGATAACGGTCCCGATGCATCAGCAAGGGATTCCTGCCTCAATGAATTTCGACGACTCCAGTTCCTCGCCCAAACGCAGGTGATTCAAGACTCAGAGAGGTCCCGACGAATGCGAAGTCATCCGAATCCTGAAGCGGCTGCTCGGAAACTGATGCGGTACTTCGAACTGCTGGACACTTCGCGGCAATTAGCCCTAGCTGGTTTGCGGCACCGTCACCCGAATGCGACTGACGACCAATTGCATGAGCTGTGGCAGGAGCGGTTGAAGCGGTCTCATGCTGAAAAGTGGAACCAACATGAGCGAACTGAATCTGATCAATACTGAGTTGATGAAGCGACTGCGCGATGTCACCCAATTCATGGAAACCAACGGCATCGACTACGCGTTGGCAGGTGGTCTAGCAGTGGCGGTCTGGGGCGAGCCTCGAACGACGTACGACATCGATTTCGTGGTTGCGTCGAGCACACAACAAGTGGCTCAACTGAAAGCCTGCCTCGACTCGTCCAAGTTGTTTGTGTTCGAGCCGGAAGAAGTACGCCTTTCGAATTTGATGGTCGTTCGAGCCCACCTTTTGGCTGATGATGGCAGAGACGTCATCATGGTCGACTTTCTGTGTGTAGCACCGACACTGGCTTCATCCGTGTTGGATCGCCGTATTCTGTTACCGCTTGCGGGAGACGAATTGTTTGTGATCAGTCCCGAAGATTTGGTGCTGCTGAAACTGCAATCTGCACGCGCCAAAGATCTCGAAGACGTGCGAGGCATCCTGCGCGAGCAGTCAGATGACTTGGATCGCGATTACCTTCGTTCATGGATCGGTCTGCTCAATCTCTCGTCGGAAGCCGAGAGCGTTGGTCTGTGGGTTGAATGAATTGAGAAGCATGGCCCGCCGCGACAACGAGATGTGTGAAACACTGCTCTACCAACTGAGCTACAGCCCCGACGTTGAGCTTCGCCGCGATGGCGGAAGCTCCGAGAATGGAGCTGATGGGACTCGAACCCACGACATGTAGTTCCACAGGCATTTGTCGCGATCACTTCCTGCGATCAACTCGAACAACAAGACAGCAACGAGGATCGACGAGACGTTTTTCTGAGCTATGGCCTGTTGCCAGACCACCGAGCCTCGAACTCGGGACCTCTCGCATTCGCGAGCGCTCTAACCATGTAGTCCCATCTGCATTTGCTGTGATGCTTTTTGGATATAGCCTATGCGCTATTGCCGCATCTTTGGCGGGAGACTAGTTTGAAATGAAGTGGCACGTTGAGACGACGAACAATTTCGATGAATGGTTCACAGTGCTCGATGGTGACTCGCAAGCGGAAGTCATCGCGAAGGTCGAACTGCTGAAGCTGTTTGGACCGAGGCTTGGTCGTCCGCATGCCGACACGTTGAAGGAATCGAAGCACGCCAACATGAAAGAGTTGCGAGCCGACACCAGCAGTGCCGTGATGCGAATCGCGTTTGCGTTTGATCCCGAACGAACTGCGGTGCTGCTCGTTGCCGGAAACAAAGCGGGAGTCGGCCAACGTCGCTTCTACAAGCAATTGATCGCTCAGGCTGACGAACTGTTCGATGCCCATCTCACACAACTGAAGCTGCAGAAACGCAGAAAGTAGACCTGACATGGCCAAATCCTTTGATGATCTGGTGAAGCGGACCACCACGAAAAAGGTGCGAACTCAAGCGGCTCAGCGAACTCAGGAGCTGCTCGGCGAGTTGTTACTCAGCGAGCTGCGGCAGATGGCCGGCAAGAGCCAACAAGAGGTCGCTGAGATTCTCGGTATCAAACAACCCAGCCTGTCGAAGCTGGAGAATCAAAGTGACATGCAGATTTCGACGCTGCAAAAACTGGTCGCGGCGTTGGGAGGAGAACTGGAAGTCGTCGCTCGTTTTCCGAATGGAGACGTGCGCATCAACCAGTTCCCGACCACGACTCGCACTGTCCGTCGGCGAGCAGTTCGACCTGCGCGAGCAAAGAACTCGTAAGGCCGAAACACTCCAAGGTGAAGACCTCGCAACGACGAGGGTGACGAAACGTGTTACGCGTGCGGCCTCTACACCACGCCCCGGCATTGCTGAATAGGGGCGACGGGAATCGAACCCGCTCTTCGTCCGTATGAAGGATGTAGTTCCGTCGGCATTCGTTGCGATGTTTTTCAAACACCAGCAGCGACGAGAGGATGTGAAACGAGACCAACGCTCTATCCAATTGAGCTACGCGAAAGTTCCCTTGCGCGGCGGGATTCGAACCCGCAACCTCTGGTTCCGATGTAGTTCCACAAGCATTCGCTGCTGGAGTTTCGAACTCATTTTGACTGTTTAACCGCGACCCTCTGGGGAGACTTCTGAAAAACACGCCCCTCGGGCTTGTCCCAGGGGCTTGGCGGCTTTTGCGCTACTCGAATTCATTCGGAAATGAGTGAAATGAACTAGCGCAGAAGCCGTTGAACCCCCGGCACAAGGCCGGGGGCGACTTTTTCAGCGCTCCCCAGAGGGTCGCGGTTAAACGGTCACGTCGCCCGCTGATCCGTGTGCTTAACGAACACACGGACCAGACAGGCTCCGTCACTAAATCGTCATCCCGTCGATCACCTTCACCCAGTGATCGGCTCCGGCTTGGCCGTTGGCCACGTCGGCGATCAACGAGAAGACTTGGTCGCTGAAGCCGCCGACATTCGTGATGTCACACTGCTCCTTCGCTTGGGTCGTCGCGTAGGGTTGGATGTCGAGACAGATCAATCGGGCATTCGGGTTCCGGGCTTTGAACTTCGACCATTCCTTCATCGTCTCGGTCGCGCTCTGGCCGCCGTACCGGCCATAGTGCGGCGAGTCGAGCCAGGACTCGTTGTCCGAGACGTAGATCACCAAATCGCCCTTCGCGGCTCGCTCGTTCAAGTGTCGCAGCGGGGCAGAGCAGTTCGTTCCGCCGCAGGGCAGCGATGCGAGCTTCTGGGCGTTGGTCATCACCGAGTCACGCGGATTGAGTTGGCACTGCACCACTTTGCTCTCAAACGGAATGACTTCCGCCGTCGAGTTCTTGCGGAGCATGGCCGCTGCGATCAGAGCCGCGACGTCGATGCAGCGCACCTTCGAAGTTGCTCCCACTCGCTGACCGGTAATCGGCGAGTGCATCGAACCCGAGATATCCGGCAACACAAACACCTTGCCATTGATCTGCGGGACGTTGCTGATCGAGATCTCCATCGCGTCTTGCAACGCCTCGCGAATGACCATCGGCACGTCATCGCCCGCGTTGAGGTACGCGACCATCAACTGGTACGGGAAGACTTTGGCCTTCTCGATGAGCTGTGGGTTTCGCAGTCTCTCGGCAATGAGTTGGACGATGTTGCCATCTTCCAAAACACCGTGACGAGCAAACGTGTTGAGGTTCATCCGAGTCATCTGCCATGACGCGTTGCGAGCGATCTGCTTCCACTGACTGGTGGTCAACGGCAGCGAGGTCAGCATCTGGAACGGCACGTCCGGCGGCGTCTCCATCGAACCGCCTTCCTTGCCGACGATGCCTTTGAACGCTTCGAAGTCACGCACGATCTGCGGCAGGTCGTCGTAATTGATCTCGCGTCCGATCAAGTAACCCAACAACGCTCGACGTCGTTCATCGCGCGGCTTCGGATGCACCATCTTGATGACGTCGGCCAACGACGGTGAGTTGCCAACCGAGCCATTGAAGAGCTGCTCATCCGACCGCGCTTCGAGCCATTGCAGGATCATTCGTTTGGGCAGCGTGCCGAGACTTTTTCGACCGACAACGCCCGACCGCATGATCTGCACGAAGTTGCGAAGCATCTTCGGCGAGTCGATGACGCGGTCGAAGATCTCAGCCATCAGGCCCGGCGACTTGACCGACAACACAGCACACAACAGCGCCGGCATGTCCTTCATGTAAGCCTTCTCGCGAGCGAACAACGCCGTGCGAGCGATGAACTCGGGCTCGACGCTGTTGCAGAGCGAGATGATCGCATCGAGCTGCTGCTCATCGCTGGCATAGAACGTCGAATTCAAGCAGCCCGTCGCTGCAAGTTGAGCCAGCGCGTGCTTGTCGCTGAATTGATAAGCCCGGCCCCCGGCCTCGTTGCTAGTGTCCGCCTTCGGCAACAACTTGCCGATGATCGTTTGGAACAACGTCTTGCTCGCCATGTTGTTTCTCCTGTCCTTCTCAGTGGTGTGTTGAACGAATCCGCTGAAAAGCAGGACGTGTGCCACACTCAGCCGCGAGAGACAGAGAGTCGACGTAAGTCGTTCACAGACAAGGCAAAGAATTTTCCGAGACGATGTTGGTCGTGATTCGTCGTCAGAATTGGGGGCGGAGAAAGTTATCTCAGAGGATCGTCGACGATACGATAGGATCAAGCAGGGCGAGCCAGCCTTTGGATACGACGGGCGCGCGAAACGCCGCTGCTACTCCAACCAATTCTCGACGCGGAGGCCGGGGACGAGGTCGAAGTCTCGGCGGTTGGCGGTCAGTACGAGCGCGTCATGAGTCAACGCAATGGCGGCGATCTTCAAGTCTTGTGAGCCAATCCGGAGCCTCTGATTGCGAAGCGTCTCAAAGCGATCGACTGATTGATCATCAAGCGGAGTGATGTCCCACTCGGCGATGAATTCCATGAATGTGAGTAGCTGTCGATAGGGACTGATCTGCTCGCGCGTAGTTCTTGCGCGATGGATTGCCGACAGCCAACCTCGAAAGCATTCCTCTACCGAGACGATTGTGGTTGCGATGATTTCCTCTTCGACCAACTCAAGTCGCTCAAGCAGCCGTCGAGCAGCAGGAGATTGGGCAAAGGCCAACACCGAAAGATGGTTTGTATCCAGCAAGATCATGATGAAGCTCGCAGATCGAACTCTGCATAGAACGCTTGCCGGTCACGTTCACGTTCTTGCTCGGCGGCATCGAAGACTGCTTGCATTTCTGGTTGATCCGCAAAGGCGCCGATCGACAGACGCCAATTTCTGGAGCGAGGCGACTTGCCGAGTCGCTGCAAGACATCCGTCATTTGCAGTTCTAAGACTTCCAGTCGGTTTTCAACGGTGTTGTCAGGCATGGGTTTGCACTCCCTCGTGTTGACAAACTTGAGACATGGAACCGAAAGGGTTTCATCGGTCATTCGTAGAAAGCATGGCAACTTGCGGTAGGCGTGAGAACGGCAGGTCTCGCCCCAGTGGAGTCGGTACATGGCGAAGCGAAAGCACGTGGCGATTGGGTTGTTGGGGCCGACGTTGGATGCGGGCTTTGGCGCGAAACGCTGGGATCGGTGGCGACCGTCGGTCTCGGTTTGTCAGCACGCGGATCTTCCGATTGACCGGTACGAGCTGATCTATCAGCCGGCTCATACGCAGTTGTTGGAGCAGGTCGTTGAGGACATCAAAACGCTGTCGCCTCAGACGGATGTGCGCCCTCGATTGATCGACTTCAAAGATCCGTGGGACTTCGAAGAGGTCTATGGTGAGTTGCATGACTTTGCGCGCGGATGCGAGATCAACACCGAGCGCGAAGACTGCTTGATCCATATTTCGACCGGCAGTCACGTGCAGCAAATCTGCCTCTTTTTGCTGACCGAGTCGCGACACATTCCCGGTCGCCTGTTGCAGACGTCGCCGCCGAGGATGGATCCCGAGCGAGTCGCCTTGCGAGCCAAGAAGCTCAGTGCCGCCGAACGACGCAAGATGTCGGAGACTTCGAAGCCGCGCGAACGCGACTATGCCTTCGTCGCGGGCGAGTACCGCATCATTGATCTCGATCTCTCGCAGTACGACCGGTTGGCTCGACGGTTCGAGCGTGAGCGATCGGACGGCGTTTCGTTTCTGAAGAGCGGCATCGAAACGAAGAACGCGCAGTTCAATCGGCTGATTGATGAGATTGAGCATGTCGCTCAGCAGAGCCGCGCTCCGATGCTGTTGATGGGGCCGACGGGCGCAGGCAAATCGAAACTGGCACGGCGGATCTTCGAGATGAAGAAGGCTCGTCAGAAGATCGCGGGGCAGTTCGTCGAACTGAACTGCGCCGTGCTGCGCGGCGATCAAGCGATGTCCGCGCTGTTCGGGCATGTGAAGGGCAGCTTCACCGGAGCAACGATTGATCGACCCGGCGTGCTGAAGGCGGCTCATCAAGGCATGCTGTTTTTGGATGAGATCGGAGAACTCGGCATCGACGAGCAAGCGATGCTGCTGCGAGCACTCGAAGAGAAACGCTTCATGCCGGTCGGCTCGGACAAAGAAGTGACGAGTGACTTTCAGCTCATCGCCGGAACCAATCGCGATCTGCGAGTTGATGTTGTCGAAGGTCGGTTTCGCGAGGACTTGTTGGCGCGCATCAACCTTTGGACCTTCGAGTTGCCGGGACTCAAGCATCGTCCTGAAGACATCGAGCCCAACTTGCAGTTTGAACTGGAAGAACTCACTGCCGAGACCGGTCGGCGAGTCACGTTCAACAAGGAAGCTCGTGAGCGATTCTTGAAGTTTGCGACCTCGGGCAACGCTGCATGGAACGCGAACTTCCGAGACCTCAACGCGGCGGTCGTGCGTATGGCAACGCTCGCTCCGCAGGGCCGCATTACCCCGGATGTCGTCGATGCCGAGATCGCGCGGCTGCAGACGGCATGGGGCACACATCAATCAGGTGCATCTCGAAATCGGTCGGCGATGCGTGCAATGAGCGACTCAAACTCATCGCTGCTCGATGAGGTCTTAGGAGTGAAGAAGGCGGCCGCGCTGGATCTCTTCGATCGCGTGCAGCTTGAAGCCGTGATCGAACAATGCCGCCGCTGTAAGTCGCTCTCTGAAGCGGGGCGAGAACTGTTCGCTGAATCGCGCAAAGCGAAAGCTCAACCGAACGACGCGGATCGACTGAGAAAGTATCTCGCTCGCTTCGGGCTCTGTTGGGGGGATGTTGCGGAGGAGTGGGAGTGGGGAGTGGGGAGTGGGGAGTGGCGGCATGTAGCGTTAGTTAAATGCGGGCTGCGAGGCAGAGTCTTGCTACC
>CAZNMS010000374.1:0-8999 GCA_964573505.1 uncultured Planctomycetaceae bacterium
GACACTCGCCGCACCGGCTTTGGTCGTACCGCTGTAGCGAGCGCGACCGTTGTTGTTGTCATTCAATGTCCCCGCGACGTTGTGGACCAGAGTCTGCCCCTCACCGGGAGTTGTCGTGACCGCTGCTGCGTTGCTGTAGGCGTCGTAGAGATCAAAGACCAGATCCCCGACCTCGCTAGTCACCGTCAGCGACGAATTAACGTTCGTGCCATTGGAATCATTGGTCGGTCCAGCATCGACGGGATCCGCTTGATCGACTCCCGCAAACGCTGCCGCACCGATAAAGCGTTCGATGGTGCCTGAAGACGTGATGACAACATTGCCCGTCGTCGCCGCGCCACTGCCCAGCGCGAGATACCAAATCTCGTCCGTCGCGATGCCCGAGTTATCTCGTGCGGTCGCCTCGATCATCGCGGCGCCATTGAAGGTCACTTTGGAAACATCAGTCGCACCCGGATCGCCAACCGAAACGACCAGCAGTCGGTCTGATCCGGCCTCAACAGTGAAGCTCGAAAGCGTGTTGCTGACCGCTAACTGAGCAGCAGGAGTCCCCAACAGCGTGACGGCGAGCAACGCTCGGTCTTCCAAAGTCTCCGCCCGCACCATGAATTGACTGGTTTCGGTAAATCGTGACCGAGTCGGCCGACTCGAAAGCGACTTCCGCTTCAAACCACGCACCGAACGACGAGCCATCAAACCGGGCAACTGACGCAACCAGGAAGTCAACAACATACGCAAAATCTCCAAGCAAAAGAGAGTGTTAGGACAATCGCGATACTGCGAATAAAGGCAATTTCGAGTCTCGCAAAATCCGCTAAACCCCAGAGGCAAGCTCAGGGGCGATTTAATCACAGGCTCGATGCGAAAGGCGACCAATGGTCTGAGGCAAAGCCTCGCTAGGAGCTTGTTCGAGTAGCCGTAGCATGGGCTTCTAGCCCGTGCTGTATTTACTCCTATAAGCAGCTTCGAACGCACAAAGTCGTTCTCATCGTTTGGCCCAAACTAAGGCCAACTCATGGGCCAATTCAGCACAGCTCAAAACAACGGATGGTGTCGGGGATGGGCATGTTAGGGAGACTTTGCGAGTCTTCCACCTCCGCAGAATGAATAATGTGCCAATGCGTCATTATCCATTCGCATTGATCTGAAATCTGTCTGGTCGAGATGTAGATTGTCTGCATCTCCCGCTGGCAGGAGGTCGGCTCTGTGCGAAATCGAGCAGCCAACGCCGTCGTCGATTGGCCGCCATCGGCGCCCGCCAGCGAGCAACATGCCGATCAACGAGACGCCAGCGCATCCGAATCGCACGTCGCGCGGGGTGAACTGCGGCTTCGCCCGTTTAAGCGCGAGCTTCAAGCGATCGCAATCGGCGGCGGAAAGTTAGCGATAGTCGATCAATAACTTCCCGGCTTCGCGTTCCCTCCGGGCAAGTCGGAGGGAGAGCAAGCATCGAATCGGGAAATAAACGACCGACAATCCCTAGCGAGGTTGCACCTCAGACCAATGGTCGCCTTTCGCTCCGCGAAAGAGCGTCTTATGCGGCGTCACAATGAAGAGACACCGCACCTGCCGAGACGCGTTCAAAGACGCACTTTCGCGGAGCGAAAGGCGACCACAAAACTTGACACAGAATTCGAGATCCTCGGACTCAAGTGACCTAGCGCTGCGCGGCCTCAGACTCTATTTGAAGCTTGTCCGTGAAATGTGCCGCACCTCAGCTGACGCACTCGACGAACACGAGATTTAAGCACTCTGGGACAAATGGTCGGAATTATTACCCCGGCCTTTCACGGAGACCGATCGAGCGGCGGGCTATCGTTATGAATTATTCTTACAGCCGACCGAGTTCTCTCACACGCAGGTCTTCGATCGGTGCAGACCGGGCGGGTGTTCGTCGAACAATTGCTTCGAGACAACTCGGATTTGGGGCGTCCCGATCGACTGCAGTTGGTGTTTGGTAAGCGCCTCCCGCGCACGACGAAGACTCAATTGGGAGTGCCAGTCACACCCTCTTGATCTTGAAGAGTCTGCATCACGACGGGCGAAGTCATCCTCGCAGAATTCTGTGTTAATGCTTGCCTGCGGCAACGGTCTCTGAGTCACGACCTCAAACTCAAGGAGACCCAACATGCTGCAAACAACGTTGCGATCAAGCGTCGCTCATATCGGAATGGCTCTGCGTCAGCCGGAAGACTTCGCCGTTGCATGGAATCAAGGCACGGCAAGCTACAGATGGTTTGTGTGGTTCTCGTTGTTTCTGACCGCCGTCTGCGGCACGTTCACATACGGCATGACGATGGGGCTGCTCGGGACTGCCGGCGACGTGCTCTACAAAGGTGGAGCGTGCACGTTGGGAGCGGGCCTTGCATGGGCGATACCTCTGCCCGCGCTCTACATCCTCAACAGTCTCGCCGGTTCAAAGCTGAGGCTCAGCAGCACGGTGCTAGCGGCGCTCGTCACAACCAGTTGGGGCGGACTAGCGATGATTGCTTCGATCCCGGTCAACTGGTTCTTCTCGGTCGCAGTACCTCATTCCGGAGTGGTGCTGCTCGTAAATCTCGGAGTCTTCGTCGGCGTCGGCATCGCCATGATGGATGTCTTCGCCCGAGTGATGCGGAGTCTTGAACCCACTCGTGACGCTCCGCCGCAATGGTGGCTCGTGCTCGTCGGGGCCATTGGCGTCGAGCTGTACTGCTTCTTCGGATTGTTCGACTTCCAATTCGTCACCGTCTGACGAGCAGCCGCGAAAGGGACTGTCGGCCTTTGATCCGCAAAAGCTGCCTTTCGCAGAGCGAAAGGCGACTATCGGACGCGGCTTCGCCGCGTCGTCACCGTCTTGCCGAGTGTCGCTGTGTAATTCTTAAAACATCTCTCGTCAGAGGATTTCATCATGCCTGCTGTAGTGGACGATGCCGCGATTGAACTGGTTGAGTGTTTTGAGTCAGAGACACCGGCAAAGCGTTTTGCGCGGCAAGCCTCTGTTCGCGTTGAAGCAAAGACTCCCGAGCCGCCTGAAGAGGTTGTGCCGCTCGACCCGACAGTCATTGGCATCACGGATGCGATTCTGAAGTCGCCGAAGTCACTCGATCGAGCGGTTTCCGCGTCGGGCGATAGCTCGGCAATGGTGATGAGGCTGCTCTTCATTTCGGTAATGGGCTTCGTGCTGTTCGGCGTCGCGATGTCGCTTGTTTTCAGCTCGGCCAACATGTGGCCGAAGTTACAACCTCTGAAGCACGCTCTCTCAACGAGCCTCTCTCAAGTGATGGCGTTCGAAGCACTGCCGGATGGCGCCGGGAAGCTCGCGCCATGGCTCAACGGGCGAGCGTTCAAACTCACGCTCGCCTATTGCCTCGGGCTCATCGGAGCGACGGGCATTTGCTTACCGAGCTTGTACTTCTACGGCCTCTTAGCCGGAGTGCGGATGACGATGCTCGATGTCGTGAAGCACACGCTCAAAGCAAAGGCGACGACGGCGATTGCTCTTGTCGGCATCTTGCCGGTCTACGCCGCGTTCGCATTGGCCGTGATTCTCTTCGAAGCGAACGAACTCTCTCGCGAGTTCATTTTTCATCTCGGACTGGCTTTGCCCTTCATCGCCGGAATCGCCGGCTGCCATTCGCTCTATCGCGGCTTTGGCGAGTTGCCGTGCCACTTGCCGAGCGTCCTGCATCATCAACGTCGGTGCTTCCTGAGACGGATGGTGTTGTCATGGAGCGTGATCTTCACCGCGGTCTCGCCCGTGATGATTCACGAAATCTGGGCGCTGCTCGGATAAGCCGAACGCCGCCGATAGTCACCTTTCGCTTCGCGAAAGTGCATCTTCAAACGTGGCTTAGCCATCGCGGCATCTCTTTAGAACGACGCCCCGGCAGACGCTCTTTCGCGGAGCGAAAGGCGACCATAAACGAGAACGACGCTCTCTTCGGACTCTCATCATGAACTTCACGATTACCGGCATCTTCTATCTGCTTGTTGGCAGCGGCGTCGGAGCGGCGATCGCTCTGCGTGAGCGACAGCCGACTCCGTTGAGCATGATCCTGAAGCCGATCGTCGCAGCGATCTTTTGGCCGCTGTTCGTGCCGCTGCTGCTTGAGTCGTCGCCGAGGGAACCGCTCACACTGGAAGAAGTCCTACATCCTCGCACGGGCTCGGCGGACGACGCACTCACGCAGGCGATCGAGCATGTCGAGGGCGAGCTTGATGTCGCATTGAAGAGCCTCACCGGATGGCCCGGAGCGGCGCTCAATGTCGAGCCCACTTGCTTCGACGAGCTGCGTGCTGCATGGCGCGGACAAGCCGACCGCGTGCGCGAGCTCGATCGGCTCTTAGGCGACTCGGCCTTCAGTGCATCCGCGCCGCTTGAGGAGCCGACTGCCGACGACAAGTTCGTTCACAGCGAACGCTCGCGTCGGGACAACATCGAGCGACTGAAGCAGATCCGCGACCGCTTGCGACAAGACTTACTCGGCACGATCGCATGGGTGCGCGAGCTAGTGACGATGATCCATCTCGCGAAATACACCGGAGCCCCGGCGTCTCGTGCCGAAGAGTTAGTGCGTCAGATCGCAACGGCCGTCGAGGGACTGACTCGAACTGCCGCGATCGTTTAGCCGCGTGCCCATCGGGCCGCGGGCGAAGCGAGTTGAGGAGTTGAGGAGTTGAGGAGTTGGGGAGTGGGGAGTGGGGAGTGGGGAGCGCCGCTCATCTCATGACGGCACTGCGGGCACTTCGATGCGGCGCGAGGTGTCGTCTTCATCCTGCTTCAGGAAGTGCTGAGCGGCGGCGGTTGGCTTTGCTCCGATGCTCTTGATGGCCGAGTCCGGCACCTTCAGCAGCGGGGTATAGCGCGGGTGATGATGCTCCCATGCAGGGTCGTTGTGCTTTGTGTTGTAGCAGCAGATGAGGCCCCAGCGCGGATGCTCGCTCTCGTTCGCAGCCGAGCAGTGCAAGAGGTTCGAGTGGAAGAACAACGCGGTCCCCGGCGCCATCTCGCAATAGATGAGATCGAAACGCTTGAGGCACTCGTCAACGCGCTGCCGGTTCGCCCCCGTCTGCTCGCCGGAGAAGTTGTGCTCGATCCGACCGAGACGATGAGTCCCCCGAATGACCTGCATGCAGCCGTTCTCGCGCGTGCAAGGATCGACGGCGATAAAGACGCTGAGCATGTCCGGGAACAAGCAGCCGTTCTGATACCAGTAGCCGTAGTCCTGATGCCATTCCCATGCACCGCCCACTCGCGGTTGCTTCGCGCTGAGTTTCGAGTGGTAGTGATAGACCTCATCGCCCAAGAGCTGCTCGGTCGAGTCCACCATACGGTGCGAGCGAGCGATCATGCCGTAGATGTCGTCGCCCGGATGATTCCAAAGAGACAAGTTCGTGCGTCGGCCTTGCGAGTCTTTCACATCCATCGCATTCGCTTGCAGGATGGCATCTTTCTTACATGCCTCTTGCAGCAGTCGCGTTTCTTCGGCATCCAGAAAGCCTTCGATGAAGAGGAAGCCATCACGTTCAAATTGAGCGATTTGCTCAGCAGTCAGCGGTCCCGGCATGTTGAATTCCTTGTAAGTGCTTGAGAGCGGACAACGACGAAGACAAGACGACGGCAAGAGGACTCATAAGAACCGCCCCGTTTCCATTCGTCCCAGTGGTCCCGTTCGTCCCATCAATCCGGCAGCTCTGCTTGAGCTGCGGTCGCTGCGGCAGTTGCCCCCGTCGCTGTCGCAAGCTGCTGCCCGAGCTGTAGCAACTCTTCCAGTTGATTCATGCAAATTTGCATGGAGCGAACGGCCATCGCGAAGTTCGTATGCATCGAGATTCGCGGCGCATCGACCGCAAACTGATTTGTCGCGGCTCGGAGCTTGCTGATCTTCTTCCACAACATCTTCAGATAAGCGGCAGGATCAGCGACTCGCGTTTCGAGTGCTCGTGAGGCATCAAAGACGGTGCGAACAATCTCCATCAACTCGGGGTAGTCTTCGACCTCTTCGGAGTGTTTCACGAACGTGCGCACCATCCATGCGTGCGACATGAGGTCGTCGCAGCGTTGCACGACATCAGCAAGCGTTTGAGGTTCAGACATAGCAGCACATCAGCAAGAGAGCGGGAACAACAAGACCGCCGCGAGCGTACCAACAACCGCCGCGCGAGTAAGCCGATGCGCAATCTTGGAGTGCTCCGCCTTGTCGGAGCCCTCCATTTCAGCGGCATATGAGGTTTGAAGAACAATCGAAGTCGCCGTCAGAGAAGTTCCCGGGGGCGATGAAACTTTGTGCTTCCCTACTCTTCGGGGCTGTCCGAGTAATCGATAGTCGTGGTTCGCTCCGCGAACCAACGCTTTCAACTTCTACGAATGACGCTGCTCGTCGACATGAGCCGGTGGTTCGCGGAGCGAACCGCAACTATTTGCGGCCTGCTTGAAGACGCACTCACCCACAAGAAAGAACATGGTTCACGATGAGGTTGCAGAGCCGATGCGAGACCGAAATGAACTTCGCCCAAAAAAGAGCCATATGCGACACGATTCATGACGCTCGCGCTGCCCGACTCATGAGAGCTTCGTGCCGCTGAAATGGAGGGCTCCGGCAAGACGGAGCACTCCAAGGAAAAGTCGCACCGCCCCTCACTCCCCACGATCGCGCAGCGCCACTTGCAGTTGCCGATCAATGTGATTGCGGAGCGTCCAATACATCCCCGCGCCGAGTGACCCATAAGCCTGCGCGGAGAGCGTGATGTGTCCCGTCTTGCCGACGGGGATCCGCGCGGACTCCGTACCGTCGAGCGGGAAGTCAGCGGTCAGTCGCGGTTCAGAGAACTCGTACTTCTCGTTCTGCTTTTGGCGCTCAGCGGGAATCTCACGCACGGCGAGCGGGCCGCCGATCACGCTCGTGAGCGCGGCATGCGGCGGAGTGAAGCTCGCCTTCGGATTCACCCGCCGCGCCTCCGCAACGTACGAGCCGACCGACGGCAGATTCAACGTCACTCGAGACGACGCTCGCAGCGCATCGGCATCGGTCTGAGTCAGACTCGCGCGGAACTCTTTCAACGATTCATCGCCGAGCGTGAGCAGTTCCGTCCCCTCCGTCGCGTATGTGCCGAGCTTCCATTTCAACGTCCGCGACATCACTCGACCGGCGATCGGAGCGCGGATCGACAACGAATTGAACTGCCGCAGTTTCTCGGCCAATCGCTTCTGAATCGCCGCGAGGTTCTCTTCTTCAATCTGAGCCGCCGCAGTGTTCTGCTCGCCAATCGCCCGATCGCGCCGAATCTCTGATTGCTCGATCGCCGCTTGCAGATCGCC
The DNA here is from genome assembly GCA_964573505.1 of uncultured Planctomycetaceae bacterium. Classification (GTDB taxonomy): domain Bacteria; phylum Planctomycetota; class Planctomycetia; order Planctomycetales; family Planctomycetaceae; genus AM-0621. The sequence goes on from CAZNMS010000374.1 coordinate 7,301, forward strand.
GACATCGGTCGCGAGTTCTCGATTCTCAAGCTCAATCAACAGTTGGCCTGCTTCGACGCGCTCGCCGTCAAGCACTTTGATCGCCGCGATGAAGCCGGGACTCTCGGCACGCAGCACGGCGAAGTCGCGGTACTCGACAAAGCCCGGCGCACTTCGCGGAAAAGGCCATGGCGCGAAGATCAGCAGCGCGGCAGCCGTTGTTGTAAGAATTCCGACACGCAAAGCCGCTCGTCGAAAGAGTCTCGGATTTGCGACGCGCATCTGCTGAGCCGTCTTCACTGCGACCATCAACGGACGACCGAGCCAAACGCAGACACAACCGACGGCGAGCACGACTCCCAGTCCGTGCCATAACACCGAAGCGGCAATCGTCAGGCTGATGCAGACCGCTCCGCGCCAACACATTGCCGCGAGTCCGTAGAGCATGATCAGCCGCGCTCGCGGACCGGTCTCTCGCAATGGCGGAGTCGGCAATCCGATGCACCATCTTCGAAACAGCGTTTGGCACGCGCGCTGACCGGTCGCTGCGAGATTCGGGATCTCGAGCCAGTCCGACAGGATGTAGTAGCCGTCGAACTTCATGAGCGGATTCGCGTTGAACAGCAGCGTCGTCAGGCTCGCCATGAAGAACACGTTGAAGAGCACATGCTTCAGTTCGGGCGTCGACGATTGGCACCACACAAAGACCGCGAGCGACGCAATCGTGAGTTCGACGATCATCCCCGCCGCAGCGGTTTGAATGCGTTGCCACTTCGAACGAAACCGGAGCGAACTCGTCACATCGACGTACGCGACTGGCGCGAGCAGGATGAAGATCAAACCCGTCTCGCGCACGCTGCCGCCCCAACGTCGGCAAGCGATCGCGTGCGATGTCTCATGAGCGATCTTCAGCAGCACCCATGCGCCGGTCAGATACAGCCAATTGCTCGGAGCGAGCACGCTCTGTGACGACGCCGCAAACTCGGACCAGCGCCCCGCAACGCAGCTCAATGCAACGATCCAAATCACAATCGCCATCAACAGCGCGGGCACCGACTGCGCCCATCCGAGCCATGGAACCAATTTCTCGATGAAGCGATCAGGGTTTGTGATCGGCACTTTGAGCCAGAACGGATTGAGCTTCTCAGCGAGCTTGCTGAGCTTCGCGTTCTGCTCGGCTTCGGCAGTGCGCGGTGCGTCGTCGAGCGACTCAATCAACTCGGCATCACTAAGCCACTTCACGAGCGATAGAGCTTGCTCTTTCGTGAACGCATCCGGCCCGAGCGAACGAGCTGTCAGACTTATTGCACCCGCTAAGGACGTCTCGCCGTCGAGCAGCGAAAGGAACGTGTATTCGGCGAGTCCCACTCGAAAGAACCGACCGCGCTCTGTCAGTTCGAGGTGATACCAACATTCGCCGCCATAGTTCTCGGGCCAAACAAAAACGTCCTCGCGCAGCTTCATCCGCGCCTGCAGTCGCTCGCGCGTTGTGGGGTCAAAGCTCATCGCAATTCCTTTTGGACGTCTTCGGCTCGACAAGACCTTTTCTCTTGTCGTTATTCATCCCATCAAAGTCTGAGAGACAGGAAGATTGACGACAGAAAAATGAATTGGGTGTAACCGGCATTCCGGCGCGGTCTCCGGCGGGCTTGCCCCGTCGGGACCAACGACTGGCAGCTACAAGAACGAGCTGACTTGATCACTCTCCGTCCGGCATGCC
>CAZNMS010000375.1:0-8972 GCA_964573505.1 uncultured Planctomycetaceae bacterium
TCGACGACATGATGTCCAAGGAGAGCATCGACGACTTGATCGACTATGTGTGCGAACGCGACGATGAAGTCCGCTCCCGCGCCGCCGACGATGGTGTGATTGCCGAGCCCCGTATCGACTCGATCATTCCCCGCGCCCGCAACGATCGAGTCATTGCCGTCGAGCGAGTGAATAGTGTCGTTGCCCGAGCCCGCGAAGATCGAATCATCGCCGAGATCGCCGACGATCAAGTTGTGGCCGTTGCCCGTATGAATGATGTGGAACGAGTCGGTCTCGAGCCCCGCCGCATCGAGGGCTCCGTAGATGGTGTTATTTCCGTTACCCACTGTGATGTCGTCGGAGCCTTTGCCGCCGAGCACCGTATTGGCGCCGTCACCCGCGACGATCTTGTCATTGCCGTTCTCGCCATTGACGACGTTGTCTCCGGCACCGGCGTCGATGTCATCGTTCGCACCGCCGCCGTTGATCGAGTCATTGCCGAGTCCGCCGCGAATGGTGTCTCTTCCCGAACCGCCTTGAATGCAGTCCGCTCCGTCGCCGCCGACGATCGACTGATCTCCCGCGCCGCCGGTGATCGAGTCATCGCCCGCGCTGCCGAGCAATGTGTCGGTGCCGGTCCCGCCGATGATCGTGACGACGGTCGCGCCCGTGCCGTCGAGCACTTGATCGCCCGAGCCAGCAACAAGAGTGTCGCGCCCCGCTCCGGCAAGCAGAGTCGCCGTGCCTTCGCCGCCCGTTAGTGAGTCATCGTTCGCTCCGCCGTCGAGCACGACGTCATCGCCAATCGTCGCAATGAGAACGTCATTGCCCGCGTTACCGAAGACTCGCGCACCGCCGCCGCGCACGGTGATGCTGTCGTTGCCGGCATCGCCCATGATCGTGGCCGGACCGCCGCCGGCCTTGATGGTGTCATCTCCGTTACCCCCATTGATCGTGACGGGCACGGTGACTTCTTCGTCGATGTCGAGCGAATCGTTCCCTTCGCCCAGATCGACGATGATGCTCGTTACGCCGGTGTAAGTGACCTGCTTATCGAACGCGATAACGGTGACTGAATCCCCGCCTGCTTCACCCGGCACGATCGAAAAGACTTCGTCGCCGTCCTGATTGTTGACCTTCGTGCGATTGCCTGCGCGAGGTCCGGCGTTGACGTGCAGCACTCCGCCTTCAAGCGTCGCCAATGCCGCCGGCGGCGGGTCGATGTGCGGAGCTTTGATTGAGAAGAGTTCCGCTCGCACGATTTCGAATTCGCGTTTGAAGACTCCCGGCACGGCGATGAACGCACTGAGGAAGCCTTCAAAGACAGCCGTTGTGTCAAAGATGTTGAGCGGACCGCCCGCGAGGAAGTTGTCTGCGATCTCGCCCAATCGCACTTTGCCGTCGACGTTCGGGTCGTTGACCGCGAACTCGATCTTCGCCGTCAGACCGCCGATCGCTCCGAGTTGCAGCACTTGCAGATCGAGCGCCGCACCGGCAATGACCGTGCCCGCGAGTGTGACTTGCGGGTCGGCTCGTCCGGTCGCTTTGTTGATGTCCGCCGGGATGAAGAAGCCGTTGACGAGATCGAGCGGATCCTTCGTGCGGAAGAAGTCTTGCAGTCCTTGAGTGTCGTAACCGAAGTCGAAGTCGATCTTCGCCGACAGTCCGCCGCCGACGAGCACCGACAGAATCGGGAACGCAGGCAGCGGGAAGTTCTGCACGTATTGGAAGCCGACTTCGAGCGTCGGCAATTGCACCTTCACGAGATCAACCGGGCCGCCGCCGACGAGCAGATTGAAGACCGACAACGGGTTGTCTTTGATGGGGAAGCTGACGCTCGCTTTGCCGACGTTGTTGATGTCTTTGTTGAACTGGTCGGCGAGCGGAGCGGCTTTTGTGATTTGCGAGTTGATCTTGTCGAGCGTCATCGCATTGACATTGCGCGGCGCGACTTTGCCGGCCATCTTCGCGTTGACCGCTTTGAAGCCATCGACATCGAACGAGCCGATCACGATCCATGTATCGGGGCCAATCTTCGGAATGCTCGAAACGATGTCGAGCACTTTGTCGATCGCTTCGATGTAGTCCGCTGCTTTCGCGAGCCCAAACAGCGACGCGAGATCGAGCATCGTGACGTCTTCGCCCGCGAGATCGCTGAGCACCGGCAGCGGCGTCGTCAGCAGATCGAGCACCGGCTTAATCGGGTCAGTGATCTCTTTGATCTGATTGAAGATGGGACCGGCGAAGTTCGAGATGAAGTCGCCGAGATTCAGCGCGATGTTGTTGAAGGCCACTGTCGGCGCCTGATTGCCGACCTTCGGGTCATTGCGTGAGAACGACCAATCGAACTCGAAGTCCGTGCGAATGCGCGGGAAGTCCTTCTGCCCGAGAATGCTCGCCGTCAGTCCGAGATTCACATCGGCAACTGCCGACAGTCCGGGCAGCACCGTCTTCGAGAGGCCGTACTTCCGCATTTCGCCGAGCGTCAGATGTTTGTCGCCGCTCGGGTCAACGAGGGTAATAGAAGCGACACCATCAAAGCTGCTCGGGTCGTCCTTCTTATCTTCAACATCCAATTGCAGGAAGCCGAGCTGCCCCTTCGCATGCAGTCCCGGAATGCCGGCATGGAAGAAGATCTTGAAGAGTTCCGGCGTCGTCGTATCGAGATAGAAGCCGTCCTTTGAAGTGACGCCGAAAGCGAACCGCGCGTCGAAGCCGAGCTGCAATTGCACTCCGCCTTCAACCGCGAGACTGAGTCCCGGCACTCCAATGTCGAACGGGATCTGCTGCGTGACGTTGAAGAGATCGCGCGCCAGATGAATGTTGAATTCGACGCCGTCATCACCGAGCGCAACGGTGACGTCGCGGCGATTGATCTCGCCGTCGCGGTTCTCGTCAACGAGCAGATTGAGTCCGCCGGGACCGAGCGCGTCGAAGATCGCTTGCTGCACCGGCTTCAGTGACGGCTTCGCGGAATCGAAGTTGTCGAAGACTCGGTCTCGGATGTCTTCGAGGAAGCGGGCTTGATCCTTCAACGCATCGCCGACCATTGGCAGATTGAAGCCGAGCACTTTGCCCTTGAAGGCATCGATCACGAGATTCAGCACCGTCTTCCATCCGCGCAAGAGCGAGCCGAGTTTCTCGGGGCTGAAGTCGAGTTTGTTCTTGAAGGCGTCTTTGATTTCGTCGCTGTTGAAGCTGAACTTGCCCGGCGGGTTATCGAGCGACGGGACGTAGTTGAAGTCGATGTCGACGACATGTTGATCGGCAGTCGGAAACGCGACCGGCAGATGCGCGAAGACCTTTGCATCGAGCACCGTATCGGTGTCGTCGTAAATCTTGCCGAGTCCCTGCGAGAAGTAGTGGCGTCCGTTGCCGCCCGACGGCGTTTGCAGTTCGACCGCAAAGCGTGCGGGATCCGTCGAGCCATTCGCATTGCGAGTCAGTCCCGCCATTCCGTTGCGCACAAAGACGCCGAGCGGACCGATGTCCGCTGCGAAGCTGATGTTGTTCGCGAGAGCCTTAGCGGTGATTTCGAACTTCGTGCCTTTGCCCGTGCCCGGCACATAGTCGTAAAGGAACGGCGAGATGTCTGTAACCTGCGTGACATCGACGCCGAACGACGCTTGAAAGTTGAGTCCCGCTTGCAGCTCGATCTTCGCAGCCGCCTCAACGTCGATGATGTCGTTGAGCCCCGGCACTCCGAGCGAACTGAGATCAAAGCCGAGCGGGATCTCCTTGGAGACTTCGGGAGCGAACTTCAGATCGACTCGCAGAGCCGCGCCCTTTGTTTGATCCGTATGGCGCGGCGACTGAGTCGTATCGAGCACGAACGTCAGAAAGTCTTCGGGCAGTGAGAGCGCAGCTTCGATCGCGTTCTCGACGTCTTGCACCGCGCCTTGCGGGTTCTCGCGCAGTTGCTGAATGAACTCGCGGAACTTCGTCGTGAAGTCGAGCAGATCGTTGAGGCTCGCGTTGATGCCCGGAATCTGCGTCTTCGCCCAATCCTGCGACTCGATCGTTTCGAGGAACCGCAGCACGAACTCGAGAGCTTGAATGATCGAGTCGAAGTTCAAGTCCTTGAACTTGCTGAGGTCCGTCAGATTCGGCAGTTCGACGACGATGTCTTTGAAGGGATTCGTGAAGCAGACCGGATCAAAGACGAGCCCGCCGGTCGGCGACTTCACGAGAATCGCTTGCCCCGGAGCGATGATGCCCGCGAGCAGCGCGTCGGTGACGATCGGCAGATTGACGTTGATGTCCGCTTTGATGAGCGGCTTGAGGATGTAACCCGACTGACCGGCGCCAGTGAAACCGATCTCGTCGGCGTCGACGATCTCGACGGTCTCGCCCGTGCCGTCGATCAACGTCAGCGCGATCTTGTCGTCCTTCAGACAGAACTTCAGTCGCGATGAAAGGTCCGCAGCGTTCGTCGTCGGTGCCGGTCCCTTCGCCGACTTCAGTGAGTTGTTGAGATCGTCAATCAGCTCATCGCGCGAAGTGTTCGTGCCCGAGTCCGCGATCTTCAGTGTGTAACGATTCGCACCGAGCCGAATTTGGAACTCGCTGCCATTCGCGACGACTCCGGTTGCTGGCGCGGCTTTCTCGGCTTGCAGTTTGAGTCCCGCTTTCGGGATCGCGCGCACGAGTTCCGCGATCGTCGTGCGATTGTCGAAGCCGGTCACTCCGGGATCTTTGAGATCGAGCTTCACATTGGCCGAGACGCTCGCCGAACCGTTCTCGATGCCGAGCTTGAGAAAGCCGAACTTCGCTGCCGCGTCGATATCGGGCGACGAAAGTTCGATGCCGGCGTCGACATGCGGATTCACGAGGAAGACGTTGTCGAGGAACGTGAGCCCGTGCAGCGGCAGTCCCGCTTTGACGCCTTGCCCGCCGTCGTCCTTCCCGATGACTCCCAGTTGTGTGCCGACTTGCGAAGCGTTGAGTGCCGAGACTTCGAACGCTTTGAAGCCTTGCGTGTTGTCGATGAAGTCGAGCCCGTTGTGAGCCTTATTGAACTTCACATCGAACGCACCGCTCGGCGCCGCCGCTTTAATCTGCGCGATGAGGTCGCCGACGGTCTTCGGATTGTTGAACGCGACATCGAACGAGCGACCGTCATGCAGCTTCACTCGCAACTGCGGAGTGTTGCCCGTCAGCAACGTCAGTCCCTGCCCGCTGCGGACCTTGCTGAGTTCCGTGCTGTTCGTGAGCAGCGACCGCAACACGGCGCCTTTGATCTGCCCGCTGCCGCCGCGATCTCCTGAACCGAGCAGGCCGAGCCCGAAACCGGCGAGCGACTTATTCAGCATCTTGACGGTGAACTCGGTCGAGCCCGTCGTCTTGTCTGTCAGTTTTATTCCATTCTGCGCATCGTTGATGGCCGCAACGAACTTCGCCGCTCCGGGGCTCGCGTTGTTGAGAGCCGCGATGACTTGCGCCACGGTCGTCGCATTGTTGAAGGCAACGTCGAACGTCGTGCCGTCATGCAGAGAGACTCGAACTTCGGTCGTGCCATTGGGTTTGAATTGCACTCCCTGCCCGCCGTTGAGATCCGCGATCTTCGTCTCGGGAGTGAGCCGATAGTTCGCTCCGGGTTTCGTCAGCGCGATGCCGAACTTGAAGCCGACATCAACGTCGGCGTCGATGTTGATCGAGCTATTGGTCGAGACTCCGCCGAGCGGACCGAGATCGAAACCGAGATCAATCGGCGCAGTGAGCACATCGAAGTGCTTCGCGAACGTGAAGTCGTAAGTCAGTCCCGGATCGCGCGTCGCGGGGTTGCCGTCGAGATCATTCACAAACTGAATCCCGGCGAACTCCGGCGCGATCGACGCGAGATCTTCCGAAGTTCCGAACGTCGGCGAGCCCGGCTTATTGGGTTCTTCGAGCCGCTTGATGAGCCCGTCGGAGAACGCCTTCGCGAGATCAATGACGTCTCGCAATCGCTTCTGGGTGAAGGGCAGTTGCACATCGAGCAACCCGCCGCGCGTCAGCGAGTCGAAGTAATTGAGCAACGCCTTCAAGCTGCTGAGGAGGTCTGACGCATTGACGTTGTCGAAGCTGAAGAGGTCTTCGAAGCCCGTCGTGATGATGTCCGGCGCGGTGCTGTCGAAGAGATGCTCATCAACGAGAGCAATCTGAGCTTTGTGATTCGCCGTCGGGAACGCTTGCCCGGCGAGCGTTGCTTGCACCGTCAGTCCCGCGCCGAGCTTGCCGTCAGCGGCGATCGAAACGAGCTGGGAGAACGGCGTATTGGCGATCTCCGTCAGCGTCAGCTTGCCGTCGCTATTCGGGTCGGAGATGTCAGCGGTCAGACTCGCTTGCAGCAGCGTCGGATCGTTGACCTCAAGCGAAGTGAGCTTCGCCGTCGCACCGAGGAAGCCAATGTTGGCCGCGATCTGCGCATTCTCCGCCGCGAGCTTCACTTCGATCTTCGGATCCTCATCAAACTTGATGAAGGTCGCGTCGGCAGGAGTGTTGATCTTCGAGAGATCGACGCCGACCGCGAGATCCGCATTGAACGCGAACGTGACGTTCGAACTGAGATCGCCTTTGAACCCGATCGGCGCACCGCCGAGATCGAAGTTGAGCGGCAGCTTCAAAGTCCGCTCGGCATGCAACGGGAAGTCGATGACGAACTCGTTGTTCTCGAAGTGCAGATCGAGACCGGAGAACGACAGATCGAGATCGTTGAGCTTCGCGAGCTGCTTCTGCACGACCTCTTCGAGACCGCCAATCGTCGGGAACTCATCTGCCTGCAAGCCGTCGAGATAGCCGACGATCGGCTTGCGGAAGTGCTCGTCGAGAATGTCGGCAACGTCGACGAGATCCCCGACCGATCCATTGAGGAACCCGATCTTCTGCGTCAGCGCCCCGCTATTGCCGAGCGAACGTCCGACATCAACGAGCTTCTGTAATCCATTCTTCACCGCGCTCTTGAGCTGATTGTTGAGCTGCCGGATCTCGTCGATGCCCGAGATCGAGAACGAATCGAGCTTCGTCGCATCGTTCCAATTGATCGTCACATTGCGTTCAAAGAGCGGCACCGTCCCGAGCCCCGCCGCAAGCTTGCCGCTCAGCGAAACATCCGGCTGAGTCGGCGACTTCGTGATCTTGAGGTCGAGAAAGTCAAAGTCGGGATCAACAAGATCGAGCCCGCGCAGCTTGCCGTTCGTCTCCCCGAGCGAGTTCTTCGCGGGAGTCTTGAGGTCGAACCCGAGCGAGAACCCATTGCCCGTCTGCAGCTTCACATCAGCGAGCTTGACCCCGACGAGACCGAAGAGCCCGCCAGCTTTGACGTCGCCGGTGATCTCGACATTCGAAAGCTCAAGCTGTGTGTCGCGCTGCGTTGAGGTATCGACATAGAAGCCATTCGCATCGACGCCGACGATCAGATGCAACCCAACGTCCGCGCCGATGCCGACCGCACCTTCAATCGAGAAGGCATCGCGGAAGAGACTGAAGTCGAAGTTCGAGTCACCTTCGAGCCGCTTGCGAACATTCACATCGAGCTCGAAGTAGTCGCCCGACTTCGTGAGCTTCACGTTGCCCGGAGTCGCGTCGATGCGATCGAAGATGTCGCGCAGCTCTTCGGGAGTACCGATCGAGTCGCCGATGTCGGCGAAGCTGAATTCATCGGGACCGGAGAGCAGCACTCGTTCGATGAGTTCGATCGGATCCGACAAAAACTGCTGCGGCGATTTGTTCGGGATGATCGTGCCCGCTTCGATGCCGACGGGCGCCGGTCGCCCCGACGGTTGCCCGCCCAATGCCGAGAGCAGCCCGTCGAGTGCGACGACTTTGACTCGATCTTTAGCCCGCTTCGTCGAGCCGGGACCGCCGAGGGCTGCGGGTAAGAATTCTTTCATCTGCAACAACACGGCTTGCCGAATCGTCGGCGGCAAGATGACCGCGACGGGATTCGTCAACGTGTCGTAGCTCAGTTTGAAGTTGCCGATCTCCGTCGGAATGGTGATGTCGGCAGATGAGGGATCGATCTCGACTCGGCGAATGGCATCCGGGCTGACGTGCAGATTCAGAGTCAGCTTCTTCCCCGCGCCGGGGCCTCCGAAACTGATCCCGCCCGGCACGGCGAGCTTCGTATCGACGACGAGTTCGGTCTGCGGTCCCGTCACAACGATCGAGCCGATTTGCTCAATGTCGTAAGTGTTCTGCACCGAGCCATTGACCTTCACCTGCATGCGACGGCTGCCTTTGACGGCGATCAGTTCGATGCGATTGACGGCGGCATCGCCTTGAATGCGCAGCACCGGATCTTGCCGCAATTGAGCACCGACATTGTCGATGACCCAAACGCCGCGACCGAACGTGCCGACGACTAACTTCGCAGGCCCGTTCGCCGTCGCTGACGGTTGAAAGTGAATGTCTTTCACGAGTGCATTCGGAAGTCCGCGCGCCGCTGAGAAGCGGGTCCATGCCAGTGGCGCATTCACGCTGACTCCGGCACCGGGAACTCCGACCGGGTTCAGAGCGCGGAAGATCCCGTTACGTCCGCCGACGAGCAGCACATCAACGGCGGGGTTGCCCCCTTGAGCCGGTAGCTTCGCGAGTTCGATCGTCTTGATCTCTTGAGCGAGCTTCAGTGACTTCATTGTCCCAGTGATGTCGGTCCAACTGCGCCCGAAATTCGTCGTGACCCAAACGTGCGAGTCGTCGCTCGCATAAGCGACGCTCGGATTCGACGGATCGAGCACGAGTCCGTTGATGACATGCTGCCGCGAAGCACCGGGCGGCGAGACGACTCGATCAAACTCGCGCCCCGCGCCTTCGCGTACAAAGATCCGGTCGCGCCGCGCCACATAGAGGGCTTCTGCATTGCCCGTTGCTCCATACGCAACCGCGCTGACTTTCCCACTTCCGAAGCTCGCGCCACTGGGCGGAGCGAGTTGTCGAATCGTCTCGCCGCGATCAAAGGACTCGTAGACCCCGTTGTAGCCGAGCACCATCCGCTTCGAGTCAGACGTATTCAT
>CAZNMS010000376.1:0-8968 GCA_964573505.1 uncultured Planctomycetaceae bacterium
CAAAGAGTGCTCAGCCAATTGATCCCCGTTTGCAGCTTGCGAATTGGATGACTGACTCCGAGAAGGGAGCTGCTCCTCTTCTGGCTCGAGTGATGGCGAATCGGCTTTGGCATCATCACTTCGGAGAAGGCATCGTCGGCACTCCGAATGACTTCGGAGTGCAGGGAGATCGTCCGACGCATCCGGAGTTATTAGAGGATCTCGCAACCGAGCTTGTGCGCGGCGGATGGAAGCTCAAGTCGCTGCATAAGCAGATCATGCTGAGTGCCGCGTATCAGCAATCTCACGTTGTTGATGACGACAATGCGAAGAAGGATCCGAGCAACAAATTCTTGTGGCACTTCCGTCCGCAGCGGCTCGAGGCCGAGATCATTCGCGACTCGCTCTTAGCAGTCGGCGGCAGTCTCGATCTCACGATGTTCGGCCCGAGCGTGCTCGACAACACGCAGCGACGCAGCGTCTATTTGCGAGTGAAGCGCAGCGAACTCATTCCGCTGATGACGATGTTCGATGCTCCCGAGCCGACTCAGAGCATCGGCGAACGAGTCGCGACGACGGTCCCGACGCAAGCACTCGCGATGATGAACTCGCCCTTCGTTCGGCAGCAGGCCGAGAAGCTCTTCGCGCGCGTCCGGTTGTCAAAAGACGCGCCCGTCGAAGCGACGATTGAGCGAGCCTATCAAGTCGCGTTCGCGCGACGACCGCGAGACGACGAACGAGCTCACATGCTGACCTTCGTCGAAACTCAGCGCAGCAGTTTCGGCAACGACGCCGCCGCGACCGACAAAGCGCTCGCCGAGTTCTGTCACGTGCTGCTGTGCCTCAACGAATTCGTCTATGTGGACTAAGCCGTCGATTGGGATGCCTCCCGATCCTCAGCGGGCGGTTCGTCTCTGCCTCAAAGCGATTCGCCGTCAATGAAAGGTGCCAACCATCTTTTCTGGCTGCGATTCGCTGCCCGCGCTCGCCGTTAAACGACGGGGCGAAGCCGCAACCGATAGTCGCCTTTCGCTCCGCGAAAGGAAGCTCTTGCGCAGCAAGAGCCCCGAGAGAAAATCCCTTTCGCAGAGCGAAAGGCGACTATCGACGACGAATCGCGACGCGCATCTCAACGATCTCATCTCGCGCACTCATCCGGTTGCGTGCAGACTGCGATAGGCTCTACTCCCGGCATGGCACGTCTTCGTCTTTGTGGCATTGAGAACCGTCTTCATGAGTGACCTTTGGAAATCGCCCGTTCTGCGACTCAGCGAGCGCATCTTCGTTGCACCGGTCATTCATGGCAGCGGCGATTTTGCCGTTGAAGTTCGACGCGTGATGTTGTCCGCGAAGATCGATTGCCTTGCGGTGCCGCTGCCGCCGTCGTTTCAAGAAGCCGTCGAGACCGGTCTCGAATTGCTGCCCGCGATCAGCGTTGCCGTGCAAGAAGAACCGCGCGATTGGAGCGAGGCGTCTTCGGGCGACTTGCTCGAAGCAGACGACGATGACGACGAGCACATGCAGCGCAATGACGGTCGTCCGCGCGTTAGCTATGTCCCGATCGACCCGTGTCAGCCCGTCATCGCCGCGCTGCGAGTCGCGACTCAAGAACGCATCGCTCGCAAATTCATCGACGTCGAGACGAGTGAATGGCAGCCGACCTCCGTCGTGCTGCCTGATGCCTACGCGCTGAAGAAAGTGTCGCTCGATCGCTTCGCTGCAGCAGCGTTGCCGGCGATCCCGCGTCCTCAAGGCGACTTCGTTGCTCAGCGTTTGATCGCGATCGCGCAACGCTTGAGGCAACTCGAAGGCAAGTACCGCTCGATCTTGTTCGTGTGCTCGCTCGCTGAGTGGCCATGGATCAAAGACGCGTATGCGAAGAAGCTCGCAACCGAGTTGCAGGATGACGACGTCGAGCCCGCGCAACTCATGGCGGTCGGTGAAGGCAGCTTGCTGTTCTTGCTCGGCGAGTTGCCATTTCTCACAGCGCTCTATGAGCAAGCGCGGGCTGAACTCGATGACGACGAGAACCTCTCGATCGACGGGCTCAAGCATCTGCTGTTCGCGGCGCGCGAGCACTATCGCGCCGAGTTGAAGTCACTGGCGCGGCGCATCACTCCGAAGTTGCTCGCGTCGTACTTCCAATATGTCCGCAACTTGAGCCTGATGGAGCATCGACTCACTCCCGATCTCTACTCGCTGATTCGCGGTGCTCAGCAAGTTTTTGGCGATCAGTTCGCGATCGCGCTCGCCGAAGTCGCGCGCTGGTATCCAGTCGCGAAAGCAACGTCAGAACCGGAGTTCCGCTTGAGCATTGATCGCGGGCAGTTGCCGGACGGCACGATCTGCGAAGCGACGACTCGCTTGCCCGGACATCCGGTTCATTGGCGCTCGCTGCAACTCAATCGCAAGCCGCCGCGCATCGACCAACAGAAATGGCGGACGCAATGGAACCCATTCCGGCAATGCAGTTGGCCTCTTGAAGACGTCGCGATTGAGAAGTTTCGCAATCACGTCAAAGACGCCGCGCTCGCGATGCTCGGCAACGATCTCGCGCGGACCGAGAAGTTTTCGACGAGCTTGAAAGACGGTCTCGATATCCGCGAGACGTTGCGCAACTGGCACACCGGAGACCTCTATGTGAGGGTCATCCCGCCGCAATTAGGCAAGCTCGACTGCGTGCTGATGATCTTCGAGTCGCCCGCCGATCCGCGTGACTATCCGTGGCGCATCACATGGATGGCGGAGCATGCGGATGAGTCAACGCTCTCGTTGTTCGCTACGAACTTCACTGACGAGCTAATTGGTCCCGGCATTGGTCTCGCGCGGTACGGCGGAGCGATGTTCCTCTTCCCGCCGCGCGACATTCCCGACGTTTGGCTCGACAAGCGATTGGACTTCACCGACACGATGGAAGAACGATTACTCGCCGGGGCGTGCCTGCACAGTCAAGAGCGGCACATCGCGGTGCTGAGTGAAGTTCCGCCGGGACTCGGATGGAGGCGGATCGCGAAGAAGTTCGGCAAGAAGCTCGTACATGTCCCAATGGGCCGCTTCAGCCAAGAGACGATTCAGCAACTGCGAATGGTGCATGTCTTGAACGGCAAAGAAGTCCGCAGTTTCGCCGCGCACTTCATCCGTCGCGGGTAACGTGACGGTGAATCTTGAATCGCGAGCCGCAGTACGACGGACATCTTGTCCGTCGATTGAGTAGAGCGACGGACAAGATGTCCGTCGTACTGGAAAGGACTCATCGGCAAGTCGCTTACTTCCACTCGTAGCTCTTGCCCGGCACTCCGATCTCAAGATTCGGCAGCCCGAGTGCTTGCAGTTCGCTGATAATCGTCGGCTCGAACGCGGTCTTGATGTGAATGGCGATGACCGGCACGTCCTGCTTCAGCTTTTGCAGCTCGGCCGCGAAAAGCTTCGGACACAAATGCTTCGCCTTCTCAGCGAGCCATCCCATTGTGTCAGGGAAACTACACTCCAAAAACACCGCCTTCAGTCGCGGCTGTTGATTGATCAATTCCCAAACGCGCTGAGTGGGCGAAGTGTCTGAGACGATCGCCACTGCCGCTTCTCCGTCATCAATGATGAACGACATCGTTGGCACGACATGATCAACATTGACCGGCGTCACTCGCACTCCGTCGGCATCGACGGAGACTTCAGACGAAAGCTCTTCCAGCTTGAGAAACGGTGACTCTTCGGCAGAGAGGCGGATCATGTCCGGCCAAATGCGGTCATTGAAGATGTCGGTCTTCAGCGTCTGAATCGTTGCTGCATTCGCGTAAATCGTCGGGCAGCCGGGGCCGTGCACGTAGACGTTGTCGATGAAGATCGGGACCGACGCGATGTGATCCATATGCGAATGTGAGAGGAAGACGTGCTCGATCTTCTTCTGTAGTTCAAGCGGTGACGCAAAGCCGACGCAGCCGCCGTCAATCGCCACACGATCATTGACGACATAGGACGCCAAGATGTGCTGATTGCGTCCGGGTCCGACCGTCGATTCGAGGATTGTGACTTTCACCGGGAATCACCCTTCGAAACAAAGAAGGCTGACATCGAAACTCGCTCACATTCAGTTTTGGGGCAGCGCCCGCACCGAATCACATTCACCAACACGCTCTCCGAGAGCGTTCAGTTGTCTGAAACTTGCAGCCCAATGGGCTCCGACGAGACCGCAATTGAAGTCCGCAGACTTCAGCCGCATGAGCGAAGACATCCGATGGCCGACGAACTTATCAGCGCCGTCGTAGCATGGGCTTCGAGCCCGTGCTTAACGAGAACCGAGAAACGTCGCGAACAGCCAGAAAACAGCACGGACAGGAAGTCCATGCTACGCAGACAAGCCCCTCGTCCTCCGAGCAAGCCCCACTCCTGCCCGAGACGGTTCCCTCTACTTCTTATCCATCCGTATGACGCCGGCCCAATCGGGAGGCGCCTCGTAGTTGTTCGTCGCGATGTAGATCAGCAAGAAGTCCTTCACGCGATCGTCGACTGGCAACTCGTTGAGCAACTCCATCGCACTCTGCCACTGGCCTTTGATGAAACTGTCGACGGCCCTTTCGTACGTTGCGATCTGCTGATCCGAGACTCGCCCATCAACCGCCACTGGCGGCAGAAGTTCGTAGATCTCTAGGTCGGTATTCATTCCTGCCGGAATAAAGCGGCCAATCTTGCGGCACCGCATTTCGTCGGGTTTCGCGTGCTGGCGGACGTACTTGCCGGTTAATTCGTCAATCAAAATTGAAGTTCGAAGCTGTTTCGTGAGTCCCTCAAGTCGAGAGCCCATATTCACAACCGGCCCGAAAGCTCCGACTTTGATTTGCTCCTGAGTTCCGATCTTGCCGGCAATCGCGCGGCCATGAGCAACGCCGATCCCGACCTTAAACCCCGCCAGTGGGCTTTGAGGATTATCAATCGCTCGCAGGAACTCTTGTTGGATATGCAGTGCGGCGCGACACGCGGCGATCGGCCCGTCTTCCGGCAAGTTCGGCCATCCCCAAAAGCCCAATGCCGCATCGCCCTGAAAGTCCGCAATCACGCCGTCGTACTTAATGATGCCGGCCGTCATGACACCGAGCGCATCGCTGACCCGATCAAGCAGTTGCTTGAGGTTTTCTTGAGCCGCTTCGGCTTTCTTCGAGAAGCCGCGCACGTCGCAGAACAAAACGGTGATGTCGGACTCGCGCGGTTCGAGAACTTTGTCCGAGTTTGCTTTGCGTACTGCTTCCATCACGGCCGGCGAGAAGAACTGAGCCATTCCGGCTTGCTGCTGCTGCAAGGACTTCACGCTGCGAATCGAGCTGATGAAGTCGCAGACCAGTTCGGTGAAACGCAGATCGCCTTTGATGTCGTTCTCAGTAATCGAACTCGAACCCGGCCCGCCAAACTTGCCGCTGACATACACCGCCCAACCGCGCGAAGACTCGCCCTTCAGAGGCAAGCAGAACGCCCAGTCGAGATTGCCGCTGAGCGTGAAGGCCGGATTCGATTCTTGCGTGTCCTGCCAAACGTGAAGCACGCCTTCGTTGCGATTGATCGCACCGGTCATCAACCGCCGGCTCGGAGAGAAGCGACCGACTTCGTCCTTCTGAGTATCCCAATTCATCAGAATGGGTTTGTCGTCCGGCCCCGGATGCGGCGGGTATTGAACGACCGCAGCACCGGTCGCATGCGGCATCGCCTTGAGCAGAATTTTGATGACCTCGAGAGAGAGATCTTTATCAGTGCGCGCTTTCGAAATCGCATCCGGCAGCTTCGTCAGGACTTCAAGCCGCTGCTCGGCGTTATGAAACTTGAACCGCCGCAACACTTCAGGAGCGAACGACTGCTCTTCGATCTTCGACCCCGAAAGTCCGTCTGACACTTCGACCGAGACAAGCTGAAAGAGAGTCTGCCCGATGCGAAAACCTTGACCGGGAATGATGCCGAATTCCCGAGTGTCGACTTCGTCGAGATAGATCGGGTTGCGAGCGGATTCGAGCCGTTTGACCTGCAACAGCCCGCCATGAAGCTCAACTTCGCAATGCTCGCGCGAGATCAGCAAATCCCATGGAACAGACCATCCACTGCGCGGGGCTCGACCGAGGCGCACGGTTTCGCCTTCGATCAATTCGCGACGTTGTTGTTGCGTCGCTTCCGGGCCAGTTATGAGCAGCTCCAACATGCGGGGGTCTACTCCGAGTGCAAAGGACGGTTCGGTGCAGTTCCGAACGTCGTTTCAAGTGACAGGTCGCGGTGAGTTTGCGAGACCGCCTGCAATCCGTCGAGGCACTTTCACGACTCCGCGAAACGTTCACAAGAATAGCCGACAGCTCTGACAGGTTGCTCAAATCGAGCCAATCGAACGACACAAACGGATTCGACCGATTGTGCCGACGAGACGGCGCTTCGTCGGTCCGAACCGCATGAAATTGATCGCCCAACCTCGTTTTGCCGCACGGCCATCGGCCTGCGCTTTTCGAGCAAGCGTTGAGCCGCACGGCATCAGCAAGCCCGGCTATCTCAGCAGTAAAAGCGCGGCCCGATGGGCACGCGGTTAAACGAGCGAAGATCATGCAACATCCGGCGCTCCACGCGGCAAGCCATTCCGGTCAGGCAAACTAGCGAAGCGGCATGCGACTCTTCCCGACATGCCGCCTGTGCTTCCGCCTCCGAACGAAACAACGGCACGACCGACACCGGCGTCAAAACACGAATGACCGGCAGTCGATATTCCTAACGCACGGGCCGAACTCACGGGTCCGAATCATCGAGTGGCCATGTGACGTTCGAGCTAAGGATGGCTCGCCACCGGTAGCTGCATCAGGAAATCCGCCAGTTCAGGGAGAGAGCAGTGAGAATTACGGTCTCAGCACGAGCATGGATGCTCAGCGCAGCCACCGGAATGGTGATCCTGCCGAGTTCCCTTACCCTCGCCGATAACACACGAGGCTATGGCGCTCAGCGTCAGCCAGCATCAGCCGAATCAGGGACGGCTCGTCCCGATGAGTCGACCGAAGGAGCGAGCGTGCAAACGCAACTCAATCGGCTCTACTCGCGATACCCGAGCAATACCGTTCGTGCTCCGCGAGAAGCAGCACCCGCTCTGCTTCCCGCGTCAGGCAAGATGGTCGCGAAGTCGGCTTCGACCGAAGCGACATCAGGCATTCGGCAAGCGTCGAATGAAGTGGCCCAAAGTCCGGTCAACGAGCCCGCTCGCTTAAGCGACGTTGCTCCTGCTCGCGAAGCGATCGAAGGCTCGCGACCGGCAAAGGCGTTGTTCACTCTGAAGTCGCAAACCGGTGCCGTGCGACAAGTTTCGGGCTCCGAGGGCGCTGAGTACGCTCAGGCTGCTCAGAACTCAGAAGTGCAACGCAAGCTCGAAGAGATGTATCGCAAGAACGGTCGCGAGATGCCGTCGATGCAGATGCAAGATCTGCCCGAGCGAAATCTCAAGCAGAAGCTGCCGCCACTGCCGCAGCAGCAAGCTCAGATGGCGCAGCCGACCGGGCAGCCGGTCGCTCAGAACCGAGTTTCGAACTTCTTTAAGTCGATCAGTCCCTTCAAGAAGTCAACGAGTGAAGAGCGACCGGCGCGCGTCGAAAAGATGTCGCCCGAAGCGATGCGTCAGCAGCAGATGATGCAGGCTCAACAGCCGAGCTATCAGAACTTCCAGAATCAGCCTTATCAGTCATCAAGCTCGCAAGGCGCCTCTGTAGGTTTAATTCCCCCTGCACCGGCTCCCGCTGCTGAGCTGCAAGCAGAGATCCCGCAGGTCGTCGCTCCGCGATTGTTCCCGCCGGCCTCAAACAACGAGTCGCGTGAGTTGCCGGCAAAAGGCAGTGAGCTGCCCGAGTTCCGACCGGTCGTGCAACTGCCGCCGAGCACTCGCTCGATCTCGTTGCCCGAGCAACCTCAAACACAGGCACTGCAACCGGCCTCTGCCGAGACGAAGAATGGTCCGACTCAGTCCGCAACACCGACTGTCCCGTCACTGGCTGACTCAGTGACCGACTCGCCCTTCACGGGCGAAGTTGAAGTGAAGAAGCCCGTCGCGAAACGCGATAACGATCCGCTCGCGGACGATCTCGACAATCCGTTCCCGGACGGCTCAGAAGCAGAAGCTGACGGTAAGGCACCGAAAGCAGCGGCGACCGTGACCGCTCCTCAGTTGCCCGCGCTGCCACTCGTCGAGAAGACCGAAGAAGTAAAGGACGACAATCCCTTCACCGGTCTCAAGCTCGAAGCCGATTCGCCGGCCACTCCCGCTCAGCCGCCGCTGCTGCCGAACATTGGTCGGCAAGCTGCCCCCGCACTGCCAGTCGGAGATGACGACGACGATGACGACGACGAGGAAATGGAAGCCGACGCAAAGGACTCCGATCCGCAAGCAGCGAAGCTCCGCAAGATCGCAGAACGAGCGGAACTCAAAGGCTTCAAAGGCTTCTGCCCGGTCACGCTGAGAGATCATCGCGACCTCGCCGACGCTCGCCCGCAGTTCAAGGCGGTCTTCAAAGGCAAAGTCTTCAACTTCGCAACGGAAGCCGCTCAGTTGGCTTTCGAGAAGAACCCGAAGGCATACGCCCCAGTCGCGAATGGCAACGACGTTGTGTTGTCGAAGACTGAGACCGCAGAAGTAGAAGGCACGCTCGATCACGCTGTTTGGTTCCGTGATCGCCTCTACCTCTTCAGCAACGCCAAAACGAAGGCTGCTTTCGAAGCGACTCCGTCAAAGTTCGCGACCGAATAACCCGAAGCATCACAAGCTCAACTTCAATTGGTCGAGCCACCTTCGAACCCGCGTTCCTCCCGGCAGGATGCCACTGAGGAACGCGGGTTTCTTCTTTTGATAGCGATGACTCGTCATGCGAGTTCTCGATTTCTTGTGGGCTTCCGCAGATGGTCGCCTTTCGCTCTGCGAAAGCGATTTCCTCTCGGGGCTTCTGCTCCGAGGCTGTGATCTTTTCGCCCCCGGCCTTGTGCCGGGGGTTCAACGGCC
>CAZNMS010000377.1:0-8920 GCA_964573505.1 uncultured Planctomycetaceae bacterium
CGGCTCCGCCGAATGGGAAAGCGGTGATAAATCACCGCACTCCATAGAACTGCGCAACTTCAAAACAGGCGCGTCGGGATCGGAGCGGAGACTTGTTTTGCGATGATCCCTTAGTATGTAACACGAATTGCAACGCCCGATGCGACTCTACTTCGGAGGCGCCCTCTGACGACGCCCAATTAGCCGTTGCCCTCTCTCGAAGGATGCCCTCATGCCTGCTGTTGTTGACTGGCACTATCACCGGCTGAACTGCGAAACATGCTCGAAAGCCAAAGCTTTCTTGGACGAGCACGCCATCTCCGTTCGCGACACCGTCAACGCACGCAAAGAGTCGATCGAGCCGGACGCGGCCTTCTCGATGTTGCAGCAGATCGACCAATTGCACGTCGTGCGAGGCTCAAAGGTCTACGACTTCACCCTCAGCAATCTGCCTGCACAGCGAGCCGAGCTTGAGCCCTTCATCATCGGTCGCAGCGGTTCGTTGCGAGCCCCCACCGTCCGAGTCGGACGCACGATGATCGTCGGCTTCGAACGCCAGCTCTTTGAGCGAGTACTAAAAGTGACATAGCCCGTCGTCGGCATGCCTCATCAACTGCGAACACCCGACCCCGCCGATCTGTGCGCAGAGTTCTCAGCGAAACATCAATGCCGCCTGAAAAGCGAAACGCTCTTTCGGTAGTCCGGGAAGGTCAATGAAAAGCCAGTTTCGGCCACTGATGAAACACAGATTGAACACAGACAATTCCGTTGCCGAATCGTTTGAGACAGTTGCCGCGCTCTCTATTCGGGAACTCGTAGCGCAGTCTCTCCGAGGCTGAGCATTCTGCAGAACGAAGCAGCTTCAAGAGCGCCAGTTCGAACTCGATGCCAAACTCGCAGGTGGCGATTCGTAAGTTGCTTCGTCACGCAAAAAAGGCCGCCTCGGAGAGTCGGCCCTACATTTCAGTTCGCAACTCACACAGGATCGCAATGCCGAGTCGAGGAACTGAAAAAGCTCCACAGATCGCGCCATGACTCAATGTTTGAGTAGCGATTCCTGTGATCTTCTTATCTGTGTTTCATCTGTGTTCGATCTGTGGCCAATTTCTCACCTCGCCGGATTACCAGAAGAGCGAAACGAAAGTGTCGGCGTTCCTTCCGCGAAAGCAGATGCTCTCACAGAAGGAAGCCGACACTTCAAAGCGACTCATGGCCGACTAGCCGTCATTCGCAAGTCCGAATTCGGTCTTAGTAAGCAACCGGGTTACCGAACATCAACACGGTGCCGCCGAAGCTGCGACCAGCGTTGTTAAGAGTGATGGCGTTAGTGCCAGCATTCATCATGGTGTTACCCGAGACGACGACGGCACCAGTGTCCGTGATCGCCCCATTAGCAACGACGTTGAGATTGCCATTCGCCGTGACCGCACCAAAGTCAATCGCTCCATTGGCCGTAACGTCGATGTTCGTGCCGACGAGCGCCAACGTGCCCGTGAACGTCGAAGTCGACGAGTTCAACGTGATCGCGAAGCCGTTCGCGGTCAGATCCGTCGTTCCGGCGGACGTGATGACTCCGCTGTCCGTGATGGCACCGCCAGCGATGATGATCAAGCTCGCCCCCGCACCGGCCGTGCTGACCGTGCCGAGATCAACGGATCCGGCGTCCGTCACCGCCACATTGTTTCCGGTCAAGAACAACGTGCCGAACGTTGAGCCGATGTCGTCGAGAGTAATGTCGGCAGTTCCAACATTGAGTGTCGTTGTGCCTGCGACCGTCAATGCTCCGGAGTCAGTCACGTTGTCGTTGCTCGTCGTGACCGACAATGTCCCGGTCGCAGTGACGCCTTCGAGGTCGGTAGCAACGCTATTGGTGAAGGCGATGTTGGAGCCGCTAAGCGTGATCGCTCCGGTGTAAGCCGAAGCCGCCGAGTCCAGCACGATTGAGCCCGTGCCCGCGTTGATGTTGGTTGTTGTCGCGACTGTCACCGTGCCCGAATCGGAAACCGCACCTGTTGTTGTCAGTGTGAACGCAGCACCGGAGTTCACAGTTCCGAGAACAACAGCGCCCGTCGTTGTGACGAGCACGTTGGTAGTTCCATCAAGATTCAAGACGCCGCCGATCGTCGAGCCCGACAAGGTCACTTCAACTCCCGAAGTCCCCGCATCAAGCGTCACATCACCCGCGACATTAAGCACACTGCCAGCGCTAAAGATCAAATTGTCGGCCGAGTCCAAACTCAGATCGCCCGTCAGAGTGGCATTGCCCAGTCGAATCAGACCAGATGCAATTGCTCCCAATCCTGAGACAGTCACATCGTCAGCAACGAAGTTCAAAGCACCGTTAAACAACGAGGCTTGATCGAGCGTGATGTCGTTAGCCAGTGCCGAGAACGAGGCGGTGCTAAAGACGGTGAGCACGCCGCTATCGGTAATCGCTCCGGCCGAGGTCGCCGCGAATGACTGCAGCGCGGTGATGGTTCCCAGATTCGTCGCGGTGTTGTTCGTGATCGCGATCTCGGCACCGTCCAACGTGAAGGCTCCGGTATAAGCCGATGCCGCCGAGTCGAGAGTGATGTTGAAGGTTCCGGCATCAATCGTTGTCGTGGTGCCAACTGTCACCGTACCCGAATCCGTAACAGCCCCGAACGTTGACGTCACATCGAGACTTCCAGTCGCTGTTATCGTTCCGAGTTCCGTCGCACGACCGTTGATGACCGTGATGTTGTCCGCACTCAGATTGAGCCGCGTGAAGCGCGAAGTCGTGCCGGTGTCGAGGACGATGTCTGCAGGGGTGCTAATTGTCGTCGCCCCCGTCACCACAATGTCGCCTGTGTCGGTGACGTCGCCTGCTCCGGTGGAAGCGATCGTCAGCGTACCCGAGGCACTGATGTCGCCGAGAATGGTGCCGGCTGCATCGCTATTTGTGATCGCGATGTTGGTGCCTGTCAGAACGAGGTCAGCACCGAAGACGTTCGTCGCGCTATCGAGAGTGATGGCGTTACCACTCGCCGCGACAGTCGTAATACCGCCTACGTCAATCGTGCCCGTGTCACTAACCGCTCCAGCAGCTGTGATGTCGAGCGTGCCTACCGCCGTAATCGCGGCGAAGTTCAGGGCAGCGCCCGCTGTGATGGCGAGGTCATTGCCGTTCAACGTCACATTGCCGCCGAACTTCGAAGCACCGCTTCCGATCGTGATGTTACCAGCCGCACCAGCGTCGATGTCGGTCGAGCCCGTCACAGTGACGATGCCGGTGTTTGTGACGTCGCCCGTCGCGACGATCGTCAACTTGCCTGTCACAGTCGCAGCACCGAGTTCGAAGTCGTCGGCATCAGTAATCGCGACGTTCAAGCCGCGAACGGCAGTAACTGCGGTTGCCGCACCGAAGTCGTTGCCGGCATTGGTCAACGTGATCGAGAAGCCGGTCGCGGTGAAACTCGCTGCCGTTGTGGTCGCTGCTGCCGTGAGGACGATGCCCGTTCCGGCTGCCGATTGCGTGATTGCTCCGCCTGAAGTCACCGTCAGCGAAGTTGCGGCAACGTCGCCGAAGCTCGTGGCTGCCGCTTCAACGATTGTCACGTCGGCAGCAGCGGCAGCTTGACCAATCACAATCTGGCCGAAGGTGTTGCCGACTGAGTCGAGGATGATGTCATTCGCACCCGGTTCAAGCGTCGTGATGCCGGTTGTCCGCACGACTCCGCTATCGGTGATATCGCCAGTCGCAGTGAGGTCGAACGTGCCCGAGAGGTTGACCGTTCCGAGATCAACAGCCGTTCCAACGGTAAGAGTTCCGTCAACGCCCCGTAGGCTGATCGCACCACCGAAGGAATTGGTGGCAGCCACAATATCGATGTCCCCGCTACCGGCGTCGAAGCTCGCTGTCGTGCCGGCTGTAATTGCTACTGCAGCGTCTTCCGTAATGTTTCCGGTCGCCGTGATGGCGAGCGTGCCGGTTGTCGTGATGACTTCAAGAAGAGCAGGACCATTCGTTCGCAGCGCGACGTTGGTGCCGTTGAGAGCAATCGTGCCCGTGCCGTTTCCATAGTTCGAGGTCGCGGTATCGAGCGTGATCGCACTGCCAGTTGCGGTGATGTCGCTGTCGCCAGTGACGGTCACCACTCCCGAGTCCGTAATGGATCCGGCAGAGACGAAGGTGAAGTCGGTCGCTGCGGTCACCGTTCCGAGAACAGACGAGCTGTCTTCTGCGATGTCGACAGTGTCGCCGTTTGCATTCACCGAGCCGAAGTCGACGGTGTTGGTGTTGAGGGTGATGTCGTTCGCAGCCGTCGCATCAAATGATGCCGCACTGGTGACGCTGATATTGCCCGTGTTAACGATCGGTCCCGCAGCAACAACGGACAACGTTCCCGTCGCCGCTACGAGGGCCAAATCGACGCCGCCTGCATCACTGTCTCGCACCGCGACGTTGCCGCCCGTGAGCGACAGCGTACCGCCAAAGGTCGAGGTGCCGTCGTCGAGCGTGATCGCGGACTTCGTCGTACCCGTCGTGAAGGTCGCGTTCCCGGTGACGACGAGTGCTCCGGTATCGGTGATCGCTCCTGTCGAGGTCACGCTGAGCGCGCCGGTAACAGTGCTTGCTCCGAGATCTGTTGCCGAGCCTTCGCTGATCGTGACGGCGGCACCGTCCAACAGCAGCGAACCGAATACGTTGCTGGTGTTGCTGAGCGTGATGTCGAAGCCAGTTGCGGTGATGGTCGTCGTGCCGATCGCCGTGATCGCAGCTGTCTGAGTCACAGCACCGGCGGCTGTCAGGTTGAACGTGCCGGTGATGGTCGAAGCTCCGATCGCCGCCGCAGCCGAGTCAACGAAGACGACATTGGCTCCCTTCAGCGAGACTGTGCCGTAAGTGCCTGCCGCATCGTCGATCGTGATGTCAAAGCCCGTCGCGTTGATCGTGACGGCTCCGGTACCGGCAGTGATCGTGCCGCTGTCAGTCACCGCACCACCGGCTGTAATCGTCAATGCACCGTTGTTGGTGTCAGTCACGAGCAAGTCGACCGCAGTGGTGTCGACGATCGTCAGCGCACCGCCATTCGACGCGATCTGTCCGCCGAAATTGTTTGTGCCAGTGTCGAGAGTAATCGCAGCATCGGTCGTCGATGTCAGATCCACTGCACCACTAATGACAAGTGCTCCGCTATCGGTAATCGCGCCGTCGCTCGTCAGTGTTAGGCTGCCAGACAGTGTCGTTGCTCCGAGATCTGTCGATGCGCCAGCGAGTCCTTCACTGATCGTCGCATTGGCTGCGGTCAGCTTGAGGGTGCCGAAGGTGTTGTTGGCGTTGTCGAGAGTGATGTCATTCGAGCCCGCATTGAGGGTCACTGTTCCCGTCACTGCGAGCGTGCCGCCGTCGGTGATACCGGCTGCGGTGACGTTCAACGCGCTGCTGATGGTGCTCGCACCGAGATTGATGGCGCTCGAATTATTGATCAGCACGCTGCCCGCAGAGACGAAGGACAATGCGGTGCCGTAGTCCGACGTCGTGTTGTCGAGCGTGACTGAGTTTGTCCCGGCGGTGATCGAGGTCGTTCCGGCAGTGATGAGGCCGAAGTCGTTGATCGCGCCGCCTGCGGTCAGCGTGAGCGAGGTCGTCGCCGTCACGGCACCGAGATCGAGTGCTCCCGCATCAACCAGAGCAACCGTGTCACCGGTCAATGTCGCTCGCAGATAGGTGTTTGCGGCATCGGTCAGCGTGATGTCGTTCGCACCTGCATCGACCGTGAGGTTGCCGATGATTGTCAATGCCCCCGTTTGAGTGACCGCTCCGCCGGCTGTAATTCCGAATGCACCATTCAAGGTTGCGGTGCCTAGAGCGACCGCACCGCCATTGACGATCGTCGCTCCCTTACCTGCCAACGAGATCGTGCCGAGCGTGCCGCCATCATTGAGGGTGATCGTGCCGCCGATCGCATTGAGCGTGCTCGTACCAGTCAGTCCGAGCGCCACTGTGTCGGTGATGTTGCCTTTGGCCTGCAGTTTCGTCGAAGTGGCGGCGACAGCAGTGCCAAGTGAGATCGCCGTCGCATCGACGATGTGAACATTGTCGCCATCGAACGAGATGTTGCCGCCGAAGTTGTTCTTGGCATTGGCGAGCGTGATGTCGGCACCTGTCGCGTCGAACGATGCGTTGCCTGAGATCGAGAGATCCCCGCTCTGAGTCACCGCGCCACCCGACGTGAGCGCCAGCGTGCCGGTGATCTTGCTCAAGCCGAAGTCCGTCGCGCCAGTGTCATTGATGGTGGTGTTGCCCGAGGTCAGCACGAGCGTGCCGAAGCTGTTGGCGTTATCGAGCGTCACTGCACCCGTGCCGGTGCTGATCGTCGTCTTGCCGGTCACGGAGAGAGCGCCACTGTCCGTGAGGCTCTTCGCAGCAACGGTCAGTGTGCCGGAGAGAGTGGTTGCCGCGAGATCGAGCGCGGCGGTGTTGACGATCGTCGCGTTCGAACCGGTCAGGGCGAGCGGGCCGTACTTCGAGTTCGCGACATCAAGGGTGATGGGTTGATCGTTAGTTCCATCGTCAGCAACCAAAGTCGTGCTAGTTGTGACCGTTACGACTCCAGTGTCTGTAATCGCTCCTTTTGAAGTGACCGTCAATGTGTCGGTCGCAGTCACCTTGCCGAGGGATGTGGCGCTGTCTTCGTCCAAAGTGATATCCACACCTGTCGCGGCAAACGATCCGAAGTTGATCGTGCCGCCGCTAAGCGTGATGTTCGCTCCTGTTCCGGCAGTGAAGGTCGCGGCTCCCGTAACGCTGATTGTTCCGGCGTTCTCGGTGATTGCTCCGCCTGAAATCAGGCTGAAGGTGCCGGTCGCGGTGACGCCGTCGAGCTGCGTCGCACTCGCTTCGCGCACGGCGATATTAGAACCGGTGAGGACGACCGAGCCGAAGTTAGAGCCAGTCGCGTCGAGGGTGATCGGCTTGCTGGCGGACGAAAGCGTCGCAACGGTGCTGACGCTGATGTTGCCGCTATCTGTGAAGCCGCCAGTCGAAGTGACGGTCAACGCACCGGTAATGTTCGACGTGCCAATGTCAGTAACCGCGTTCTCGACGATTGTCGCCCCGGCTGTTGCCGTGATGGCAAGTGTGCCGAACGTGTTGGCAGCGCTGTCGAGCGTAATCGTCGTGCCGGACAGCGTTGTCTTGCCGGTCGCTGTGATCGTGCCTGAGTCGTCGATCGTTGCTGTTGAGGTCAGCGACAACGCACCGTTCGCAGTCACCTTGTTGAGATTCATCGCTCCGGTTTCGGAGACGGTGATGTTCGACCCCGACAGAGTCAGCGAGCCGAAGGCGTTGTTGGTGTCTGCCAGAGTAATCGCCGCCGCGCCTGCATTAATTGTGACAGTGCCCGTCGTGATCGTGAGCGTACCGCCCTGAGTCACGACTCCGCTTGACGTCAGTGTGAGATTGCCGCTGATCGTGCTTGCCGAGAGATCCGTCGCCGCGCCTTCGACGATCGTGACATTGGCTCCCGTCAATGTGAGCGTGCCGAATGTTCCGCCCGCCGTATCAACCGTGATGTTCTTGCCAGCCGCCGAGAACGTCGTTGCTCCCGTAGCGGTGACCTTGCCGGAGTCGGTGATGTCGCCGGTTGACGTTACCGACAGCGTGCCCGTGATGGTGCTCGCGCCGAGATTCGTGGCAGCGGCTTCGTTGATGACCACATTCTTGCCACGAACGGCCAACGTGCCAAAGGTGTTGCCACCATTGCTAAGAGTGATGTCATTGCCCGACGCAATCACTGTCGTCGTCCCCGTTGCAGTGATTGCTCCCGTTTGCGTAATCGCCCCTGCGGATTGGACGGTCAGTGTTCCTGTAGCTGTTGTTACACCGAGGTCCGTTGCGGCACCTTCGATGACGAGAATGTTGGTGCCAGTGAGGGTCAGCGTCCCGAAGGTTGATAGCGGTTGATCGAGCGTGATGGCGAAGGAACTACCCGGCACGAGGGTCGCCGTATCGAGGGTCGTTGTGCCGGTGATTGTCAGCTTGCCGCTATCAGTGATCGCTCCCGCTGAGGTGACGGAGAGATTGCCCGTAACGGTGCTCGCAGCGAGGTCCGTTGCCGCGTTCTCGACGATCGTCGCGTTACCAGCTGCGGATGTTGTCAGAGCGAGCGAGCCGAATGTGTTCGTCGCCGCATTCAGCGCGATGGAAGTGCCGGAGAGCGTTGTCGCGCCGGCAGCATTCACTGTCGTCGTATCAGTGATCGCACCGCCGGATGTCACTCGCAGCGTGCCTGTGGCCGTGATCGAGTTGAGGTCGATGGCATTGGTGTCGACGAGATTA
The DNA here is from genome assembly GCA_964573505.1 of uncultured Planctomycetaceae bacterium. Lineage (GTDB taxonomy): Bacteria > Planctomycetota > Planctomycetia > Planctomycetales > Planctomycetaceae > AM-0621. The sequence continues at coordinate 8,285 of CAZNMS010000377.1, forward strand.
ATATTGGCGGCACTCACAGAGATCGTGCTGAAGTTGTTAGCCGCCGAATCGAGAGAGACGTCCTTGCCGGTCGCTGTAATAGTTGCTGCACCCGTCACGGCGACTGTGCCACTATCGGTGATCGTGCCGCCGGAGGTCAGCGTGAATGTGCCAGACGCAGTCACGGCAGCGAGGTCAGTCGGAGCACTCTCGACAATCGTGATATTGCTGCCGGTCAACGTCAGCGAGCCGAAGCTGTTGCCAACACTATCAAGGGTGATCGCGTTGCCGGCGTTGCTGATTGTCGTAGCTCCACTCACGATCACTTTGCCCGAATCAGAGACGGTGCCGCCGCCATTCACAGTGAGCGTGCCATTCACTGCTGTGTTGCCGAGAACAAGAGCTCCCGTCGCCGTGACCGTCAGGTTGCCCGAGTTCACGGTCAGAGTCCCGGTCGCGCCGGTGTTGACTGCCAGTGTTCCGTTAAGCCCAACGATTTGCAGTGAGTCAGTCGCTGCGCCGCTGAGGAACGAGACCGTGTTGATCGTCGAACTGGTCGCACCGGGAATCACAGCGACCGTCGAGCCGTTGACCGAGACGTTGGTCGAAGTCGAACCGGCTGTAACAACAACTGCTTCAGCGGCAGCGGTTGCGTTG
>CAZNMS010000378.1:0-8902 GCA_964573505.1 uncultured Planctomycetaceae bacterium
TCGACGGACTACAAGTCCGTCGTACTGGTATGAACTCACCTGCCGCTCGCCTAAATGGATCATTCGTGATCGCGCGACGCATCGCTTTGAAAACCCACTCGACTCACAACCGAGTCACGGAATCCGTTGAGACGCGATCACGCAGCAAATCCACTGTCGCGCCTTCCAATCGCGCGAAGAGCCAATCGGGATTACCGCCGCCCCAGATTTCGTCGGTGATGGCGTCATCAAGCACCGTCGAACCGGGATTCAGAGTCAGCAATCCCGCGCCGACTCGCGAGAGGTTCGACTGGCGTTGTGCGAAGGTGCGAGTGCTCGCCCATTCGGCCATCACGTTCCGCAAGGCGCCGGTCTGATGCGATGTCGTCCCGCCGATCAGAAGGTCTTCGCCGCTGCCGCCGTTGATGGCGTCGCGCCCGGTTCCGCCAATCAAGATGTCGCGACCGCCGCCGCCGAGCAGCGAGTCATCGCCCGCTCCGCCCAACAAGATGTCGTTACCGGCAGCTCCGTAGACGGTGTCGTTTCCATTACCCCCGTCGATCTCAGCGGGCAACGAGATGCGGCTATCGAGCTGAATCGAATCGTTGCCCGCGAAGCCGTTGATGATGATGCGTCCGGTCGGACTGAAGGCACCGGCGATGCGATTGTTGACCTTCACTTGCACTCGACCGGCAGTCGCAGTCGTCAGCACTTGAATAACGTCATTGCTCCCCGTGCCGAGAATCATCAACGCGGTCCGCGTCGGATCGACAGGATCGGTGACGAGTCCCGTGCTGATCGCTCGCACGACTTGCTGAGCCGCTGCGCTCGTTGCGTCGTCCTTATCCGTCGCGGTCACGCTGACGTTGTAAGTGCCATTCACATCGAACGACCGACTCACCGTCATGCCGCTCGGTCCGACGACTGTTTGATCGACCGTGCCATCTCCGTTCCAGTCGATGTCGAATGTGAAACCGGCAGCGAGATCAGCAGCACTCGGGTCGTTTGCCGTCAGTGTGAATTGCACGGATTGCCCGCGCATCACATCGCTCGGGCCGCTGATGCTCACGGTCGGCGCGACGTTCTCAACGCTGATCGCAACCGTCGTCTCCTCACTCATCGACGGGCTGCCGTTGTCAGTCGCGATGACCGTGACCAGAAACAAATCCGAGCCGCTTGCATCACTCGGCGTCCAACTGATCGCTCCCGTTTGAGCGTTGATCGTCATGCCGTCGGGAGCGTCGTCGCTGAGCGAATACGTCAGTGATTGCCCGGCGTCTTCATCCGTCGCGCTGACCGAGAAGTTCAACGTCGCGCCTTCATTCACGCTCTGATCCGCAACCGCGTTGAAGACCGGAGCATGATTCTCTGTTGGAGGCGGATCGGTATCGCCGCCGCCGTTATCACCGCCGGCTTGCGCCGCCGCGAAGTCCAACAACGAGCGGAACTGATGAGCTTCCGACAGCGGCGTCGTCATGTCGTGCAGCAAGCCATAGGTGCCGAAGAAGTTCGCACCATCGTGACTGGTGAAGTTGAACTCGTTGTAGAGATCGACTCCCGCTTCATGCACTTCGCCGAGCAGCGTTTGATAGACGTCATACATGCGCGGGCTATGCATTGCTGTCAGAGCGGCATTGAGCGCGGGCGATTGCAAGAACGGATTCGGTGCGCCGAAGACATGCGAGCCGCTCTCGTAAGTGACGAACTGCAAGTCTCGACCCAATGACGTCTCGAACTCTTGCAGCAACTGAGCATGCTCTTGCAGTCGGGCTGAGGCCCATGGAATCGACGCGTTGAGCAAGTCGTTGATGATGTCGTCGGCGGTTGTTTGACTCGTGTAGCCGAGCGCCATGTCATAACTAATACCTGCATAAGCCGTGCAGGAGATCGCATCTACTCGCCCCGCGACGTTGATCAAGATTTGCTCGGTCAGCCATGAATTGGCCTGCTGACCGGCGACCACTCGCACGAGTCGGTCCTCTTGTCCCTCAAAGACTTCGCTCCAGATATCGAAGTCGCGGCGAATCTCGCGACCCGCCAATTGGAAGAAGTCGAGCCCCGCGTTCTCAGGCAGTCCCACTTGCTGTTGCAGCCATTGATTGACCGGGAATTGAGCGTTCCACAACTCGTTCGACCATTCGACATAGACCTTCAAATCAGGATCGAGCGAGTCCCGCACGAGCGTCGCGAACTGCCGCACGAAGTCGTCGTTCGCTTGATGCGGCATGTTGAACCATGCGTTCGCTCCGACCTCATTCGCGAGTTCCACGAGGTACTCGGGAGCAATGCCGTTCGTATGGAAGTATTCGACGAGATCGCCGTCGGATTGAGTGGCATCGCTGAGTTCGCGCCGATCGGCCCAACTCACGACGTCGGAGTTGTTCGTATTCATGAAGTCCATGAAGCGCAGTGTGTCGAGTTCATCCAATCGGTCGATCAGCAACGGATGAAACGGCGACTCGTTCGCACCCGGCTGCCACACATCGCCGACGAAGCTCTCGCCGTTGTAGTCGGGCATCCAAAGATCAATGTTGCGGATCGGATTGGCCGGATTCGTGCTCGCGATGTCCATCGCGAAGTGCGCATTGAACGGCATGTTGATCCGAGCAAAGTGCCGTCCCGTCGGAGTCGTTCCGGTCTCGGTGACAAACGGCATCAGCAACTCGCCCTCGCCGTCCCACTCAGCGGTATAGACGCCCGCCGGTTGATTCGCGCCGTCCGTGAAAATCACCGTCGTCGCCTGCTGCTGATAGGTGTTGCCGTTGCTGTGCTGCCAAGTGGGCAACGACGTCACCCAGCCGTGCTCATCAACTTGCAGTGTCGGGCCTTCGCCCAAGAAGAACTGCCAAGTGGCCTCGCCGGTCGCGACGTTGACCGCCCGCGTGCCCCACGGACGTGCTCGATTGAAGGCATCTTTGAAGACCCATGCCGGATCCCAATCCACAAGTCCGCTGAGATTCGACCCAACGCGCGTGACTTGCTCCGGCTGAGGATCAGTCCCGCCGCCGCCGCCATTATCTCCGCCCCCGCCTCCATCACCGCTGCCATTGGGATCAATCACCGCGTTGTCACCGAGGAAGCTCAGCAACTGCTGATCGCTCGCGGCTGTAGCAAGATTTACCCCCTGCAACGCAACCGGCACATCAACGCGCGAGAAGCGAGTGAAGTCGTAAGCCGCCGTGATGTCGGGATTGAAAGGCTGCGACGGAGTCGGGTCGCTCGGAAACTGACCGGGAGCGAGCACGTTCGTGTTGTGAACCGGCGGCGTGATGCCGGCCATCTTGTCCCAGTCGGTGTAAGCGACCATTCCGACCTGCATCGTCGCAGGCATGTCCGGCCGCGAGTACCGCCGATGCACGGTCCAATTTGTCTGCCCGTCAAGGCGATACAGCGTGATGACCGACGTGCCGATGCGTGCGATCTGCAACTCGACTTCATCAGGAGTCTGCCCGAGCGCCGTCGTCTCCAGTCGCGACAAGCTGTTGCGAGTCGTCTTCACTTCAAAGCTGAAGTTGCGAGCCCCCGTCGTGAAGCCCATCGAGAGGAAGACGTAGTTCTCACCGTTGTTGGTGCCGTCGTCTTGCCGATTGCCCGGCCTCCAATCTGCGAGCCCGTTTGTGATGGCTCGCGGAGTGCGAATCATCAAACCGCCGAGCGAGTACTGACTGTCATTCGGAATGTTGTCGGCATCGCTCCCGCCGACGTTGTCGCGATCGGTGATGCGCACCCGAGTCGTCACGACAAAGTCGCCGGAGACCTCTTTGAATGTGAGTGCCCCGCGATAGTCCTCGTACCAACCGCCGGTATGCGGCTCGATCACCATTCGTCCCGGCTGACTGGCATTGATGCTCAGCTCATTGAGCTGCATGCCTTTCGCGCCCCAACCTTCGACCTGCGCGATCTCATTCCAACTGGCGAGCGTCGCTGCGTCATTGAACTCATCACTGAGCCCCGCAATCGGAGTGGCCGTCATCACCTGCCGCACTTCGAGCGACTCGCCGGAGAGCGCGCGGCTCGCGTGCTTGCTCTGCCGGCGTCTCTTGCAGGCGAACGGACTCGCGCCTCGTAGAGCACGCGCCCCGCCTGCTGCTGTTAAAGAAGAGTCTGTCAGGCGAGCCGCCTGACCGACGTTGCCAATCTGACGAACGAACCGATCGAGCCAATTGCGTTGAAGCATGATGCAACTCCGAGCGAGTGAAGTGACTTGAAGACATGAAACGCGTCGCGTCACTCAGAAGCTCGCCAATGCCTCGCGCAGCCCGACAACCGATTTTCAAAATTTCTGATCGAGCCGGAATTCAATGGGGTGTCACCGGCATTCCGGCGCGGTCTTCGGCGGGCTTGTCCCGTCGGGAGTCGCGACTGCACCGCTACTGGCTCGCAGTGGAAGCGGAGCAGTCGTTGCTTCCGGCCGGACAAGCCGAACGGAGAGCGAAAAATCCTTTGTTTTTGGAGTTCAAGTAGCCGACCAGTCGTTCGTCCCGTCCGGGGGAGCCGGACGGAGACGACTCAAATTCAGCGCCGGTTGGTAGCTCACTCGTTCCCAAGCTCCGCTTGGGAATGCCGCTTCGAGAAGCTCCTGCTTCCCGTCCAACGCATCGCTCGCAGCAAGTCGCGCCGCTCGTCAGGGCTGCGTTTTGACCCGCTTCATCCGGCCTGAGTACGTCTGCCGCGCCGAGAGATGTGTCTCGCGGAGACATCGAGCAGCGAGGGGTCGGGGCTACGACTTTTCGAAATGGGCGGGAGGGAAGATGCATCCGCGCTCAACTTCAAACACCCGCCAATTTCGAAAACTCGTAGACCCGACCCCGTTTGTGCGACTCTCCACTGACCCCGCGTCAGTGGAAGCAACGACTGGCGAGCTAGCACCGCAGAGCACAAACCGCGTTGACCTCGCTCTCCACCGACCCCGCGTCGGTGGGAGCAACGACTGATTCGCTAACGATCTCGAAATCAGACTTCCTTCGAAGTTCGTTCGCTGACGGTGGAGTGCCTCGAGCGCTCCTTAGCCGACCAGCCGCTGCTCCCACCGACGCAGGGTCGGTGGAGAGCGAAGAGACTCGGCGCAGAGGGGCGTTGCTAGCTGACCAGTCGCTGCTTCCACCGACGCGGGGTCGGTGGAGAGCGAAGAGACTCGGGGGCGGCGTTCTCACACGCTGGTGCCAACTGGCACCGGGGGGGGACGCAATCGCTATCGCGAAAGTGAGGTCGTATAAGTCTCGACTGACTCATCCGACCTTCTCGGAGAGTGTCCGAGTCTTCGTAGCATGGACTTCCAGTCCGTGCGTCTTGAGCTCGGTCGAACGAGTGCGTCGAAGTCGCATCCATTGTGGCCCGACGCTCCGCGTCGGGAGTCGCGACGCGGAGCGTCGCACCACACTGCACGCGAGCCGACAAGAAGCCGCGACCTCGTAGTGCGGTGCGAACTCAGCGTGAAGCGGCACGGGATGGAATCCCATGCTACGGCTACTTGGACACGCTTCTGAGGCTTCGACTTTCTGATTCTGGAGACACTGTGTTTCACACTGCACCTCCTCCGCATGCGGCGATGGCTGCGCTCGATTACGTCATGGTCCTCGGGTATCTCGTCGTCACCGCATGGATCGTTTGGCACACGTCGCGACATCAGAAAGACACCGAAGACTTCTTTCTCGGCGGCAGGCGGCTGCCGTGGTTCGCGGTCGGGCTCAGCATCATGGCGACCTTGCTGTCGACCATTAGTTATCTCGGCATTCCCGGCGAGATGATCAAGCACGGCGTCGCCATCTTGTGGATGTATTTAGCATTCCCCCTCGCGATGCTCGTTGTGATTCCGTTCTTCATCCCCTTCTTCATGCGGCTGAAGCTGACGAGCGCTTACGAGTACCTCGAACATCGCTTCGACTATCGCGTGCGGTTGATGGCGAGTTGCATGTTCTTCTGCCTGAGGCTCGGTTGGATCGCGATGGTGATGTTCGCGGGCTCGACCGCGATCTCGAGCATGACCGATCAAAACCTCTATACCGTGATCGCGCTGATGGGAGTGGCCGCGACGATCTACACCTGCATGGGCGGGCTGACTGCGGTTGTTTGGACCGACGTCTTGCAAGCGGTGATGTTGCTCGGCGGAGCGGTGCTGATCGTTGTCTATGTGTGGGCGACAACCGGAGCCGGGCCGTTTGATTGGTGGCATGTTGTCTCGAACTCAGAGGGCTTCAAGAACCATACGAGCCCGCCGCTCTTCAGCCTTGATCCGAGCGTCCGCATGTCGATTGGCTGGGTCGTGATCAACGGCTTCTTCTGGCAGATTTGCACGCACGCCTCAGATCAAGTGGTGTTGCAGCGGTACTTCGCAACGACCTCACTCGCCTCAGCGCGGCAGAGCTACATCGTCAACATGCTCTCGGCGTTAGCGATCGGCATCTTGCTCGGCTTCGCGGGCTTCGCGCTCCTGTTCTTTTACTTACAGCATCCGAGCTACCTCGCCGAGAACATGAAGGCGACCGACAGCGGCGACAAAGTGATGCCGTACTTCTATGCCCATCAACTGCCAATCGGCTGCGGCGGACTGGTGCTGGCCAACTTCCTGTGTGACGCGATGCAGACGCTCGTCTCAGGCGTCAACAGCATTACGGCAGTGGCGTCGAAGGATCTCGTTCAGCGATCGCGCCATCGCCCGCGCACCGAGCAAGACGAACTCAAACTCGCGCGGTTCCTGACACTCGGGCTCGGCTTGCTCACGACGATCGTCGCGGTGCTGATTGCATGGCTGGCGAACAGTTCGGGAAAGAACATCGTCGACCTGATGCCGCGTGCCTTCAACATGTTCCTCGGCCCGCTCGCGTCACTGTTCCTGATCGGCATGTTCGTGCCGCGCGCCCGAGCCTCCTCAGCCCTTTCCGCCGGACTGATCGCGCTGGGTGTTTCGATTACATGGAGCTACTACCGACAACTCTTCGGTGCGAGCTTCGACCTCTCTCCTCAATGGGCGATCGCGCTGCCGTGCTCCGTCGGAGTGCTGACCGGCTTCATCCTCTCGCTACTCCGAGACGCCCCGACCGATCACCCCGGAGCCGACTTCAGTTGGTGGCGCGTCATGAAACGCGACGCCGCCGTGAGATAAGTGCATGAGATGGGCCTGACTCAATGAGGATTGCTGCATGTCAAAGCGAGTGTTGCTGGCCGGACTGTTTCATGAGACGCATACGTTTTTGGCTCAGGTCACGGGGTTTGAGCAGTTTCAAATGCTGCTCGGCGATGAGTTGTTTTCGGCGCGCGGCGACAGCTCACCGCTCGCCGGGGTCTTAGAGGTTGCCGATGCTCGAACATGGGACGTAACGCCCATCATCGACTTGCGCGCGACTCCCGGCGGCACTGTGACGGACTCGGTTGTCGAACGGTTTTGGTCGGAGTTTGAACGCGTCGCGCGGCCGCGATTGGAAGCGGGAACGGTCGACGCGATCTATCTCGTGCTGCACGGGGCAATGGTCAGTCAATCGCTCGATGATGTTGAAGGCGAATTGATCGAGCGGATTCGCAACTTGCCGGGAGCTACCGCCGTCCCGATCTGCGGAGTGCTTGATCTGCACGGCAATATTTCGCGCAGGACGATTGAGCTGACTCAGGGGCTCGTTGCTTATCGCTGCAACCCGCACACAGATGCGAAGGACGCGGCGATCAACGGAGCGATGCTGCTCGATCGCATTTTGGAATCGGGACGCATCCCGCATTCGTACTGGGCTCAGCCGGGAATCATTTGGCCGCCGACCGGAGTGGCGACGAACGACGATCCCCTGCGCACGCTCGAAGCACTCGCGCGTGAGATCGAAGCGACTGACGCTGACATCGGCTGCGTGAATGTGATGGCGGGGTTCTCGTTCGCGGATACTTCTGACACCGGGGTCAGCTTCGCGATCACGACCTTCGGCGAACGAACCTCCGCCGAGACGCACTTGCAACGACTCGTTGATTGGTCGCTCGCGCATCGTGAGCAAGGCAATGTGATCCCGCCGTCGCTCGACTCCGTCATGCCGCGCGTGAGAGAGCATGTGGCGCGCGGCGAGACGCCGGTCATCGTTGTCGAACCGGCAGACAACATCGGCGGCGGTGCTCCCGGAGATACGACCGACATTTTGCGAGCACTGCTGCGGCACGAGATCGAGCACTCAGTCGTCGTCATCAACGATCCGGAGTCTGTCGCGCGAGCCGAGCAACTCGGCATTGGGAGCAGCGGCTCATTCATGATCGGCGGCAAGTCGAACGATTCGTTCTGCGAGCCCGTCGAAGCGAGTGCGACGGTGCTCTCGCTGAGCGACGGACGATTCACGCTCGAAGATCCTCACAGTCATCTCGCGTCGATGTGCGGCAACAACATCGAGATGGGGCCGAGTGCCGTTATTCAAATCGGCGGAGTGCGCGTGCTGCTGACGACGAACAAGACGCCGCCCTTTGATCTCGGTCAGCTTCGCAGTCAGGGCATCGAGCCGACGACGTGCTCTGTCATCGGAATCAAAGCCGCCGTTGCTCATCGTCGCGCTTATGACCCGATCACCCGAGTGACTTACACCGTCGACACCGCCGGGCCGTGCTCGAGTGATCTGAGCAAGTTCCCGTTTCGCAAGGCGCGCATCGCCGCGCGATGACGACCGAGTCATCGCGAAGCGTCGTAAGATGGCCGCCCTCGGCCGTCCGCATTCGGTAGTACGACGCAGCGAAGCTGTAACCGATAGTCGCCTTTCGCTTCGCGAAAGGAAGCTCTTGCGGAGCAAAAGCCGACGAGCCCTTTCTCAGAGAGGAAGCCGACGAGCCCTTACCTCGACTTTTGCCGTTCGTAGTGCGTCGATTTATCGGCGCCTGCGATTCGCGCCAGCCTGAGTTGCCCTTTTTCGATCATGACTTGCAGGTGTCGTCGTTCAAAAAAGACGCCTCCGGCGAAATAGAAAGC
>CAZNMS010000379.1:0-8885 GCA_964573505.1 uncultured Planctomycetaceae bacterium
GAACAGTGGTACGACGGACTTGTAGTCCGTCGAACGTCGTGAGAAGCGACGGACTGCAAGTCCGTCGTACCCCAAAGTCGGATGTGTTCCTCAGGAGCGTCTCGTTAGGCCGCGGCTGCCATTTCATCCGACGTCATCTCCATGATGAAATCGATGAGCACATCGACGGAGCGGAAGGGGCTCGTCTTGCGCGACATCGCTTTCTCATTGGCCAACGTGATCGTCACATCGAGGTCGTCAGAGAGTTGCTCTTCGACGGTGACGATGAAGTTGACGAGACCGAGCGAATCAAGCGGGGCTTCTCGTCCAAACAGGCGAGCGGTCAAGCTGCGTTCGACTTGCCGATCTTCGGGCAACTGCGGATTGAGATTGTCGATAGCACGCAGCACGGACTCGGCGACTTGATCGCGTGAGACAGCAGACATGATGACTTCCTTGTCATGAAGAATTCGAAGGCCCCGACTCGCATGCAATCCGGCAACGAGCGACGAGCAAGCGGATGCGTCTGAAGGGCGGGGCTTTTAGCGAAGGCCATTCGCTCGGCCAACATGAGTTCTGAGCGCCGACGACAGCACTCGATAGTCGCCTTTCGCTCTGCGAAAGGAAGCTTTTGCGGAGCAAAAGCCGACGCTCCCTTTCGCAGAGCGAAAGGCGACTATCAGCGGCCTGCACCTCGCGGCCTCTTCGCTTACGCGCATGCGCTGAGTGCGCTAGCGTCCGGGGCATACGCGAGGCAGGCGCAGCCGACCGTTCGGCGCTGTCTCGCGAGTCGTTTCTTTCAGCCTCGTCTCTTAGGAATCCTGCATGAGCCGTGAAGCCAATCTGCAACGAGTTCTCGATACCGGCATCGTCTCCATCATCCGCGCGAAGTCGGGCGAGCAGCTCGTCAATGTCGCAAAGGCACTCTACGAAGGCGGCATTGATGTCATTGAAGTGACATTCACGGTGCCGGGAGTGCTCGACATCATCGCGGCGGTGAAGAAGGAACTCGGCGATCGCATCCTGTTGGGAGCGGGCACTGTGCTCGATACCGAGACGGCTCGTGCCGCGATTTTGGCCGGTGCCGAATTCATCGTGACTCCGACCGTGAACCCGGACGTCATCAAGCTATGTAATCGTTATAGCAAGGTGATCATGCCCGGCGGCTTTACTCCGACCGAGATCCTCACCGCATGGGATGCCGGCGCGGACATTGTGAAAGTCTTCCCGGCAGACATCGGCGGACCTCCATTGCTGAAAGCGATTGCTGGCCCGCTGCCTCAAGTGCGACTGCTGCCGACGGGCGGTGTAACTCTTGACACACTGCCGTCGTTCATCAAAGCCGGAGCGTGCGCGGTCGGATTGGGCTCGGCACTCGTCGAAGCAAAGGCGGTTGAAGCCGGAGACATGACGCGCATCCGATCGCTCGCCGAACAGTACGTCTCGTTGCTGAAGAAGACTCGGCAAGAGTTGAAGTAGTGCCACTTCAGGTCTTGAACGTCGCAGATAGTCGTGGTTCGCTCCGAGGCTGTGATTAGTTCTACAGCGCACCATGTAGCTGAAATCGTGAGATTTCAGGCATTTCAAGCGTCCGAGATCTGACGATCTCGGCTACGGAAACGCGAAGGTGCGCTGTCGAATTAGATCGCCCCCGAGCTTGCCTCGGGGGTTTAACGGCCTTTGCGCTACTCGAATTTGCCTTAAGTCGTAGTAGCGCAAAGGCCGTTGAACCCCCGGCACAAGGCCGAGGGCGACAAAGATCAAAGCCTCGGAGCGAACCACGACTATCGACGACTCCGATAGCCGCCTATTGAGCCCTTGAATCAATCTCTCTCTCGCGAAAGGCATTCTCATGTTGAGTGTGTTGTTGCGTCGTTTGTCATTGGCGTGCGTCATTGGTCTAAGCAGCTTGCTGCCGGCGGTTGCTGCGGAGTCGGTACTTGCTCCGGGAGCGGCGCCTCGGAAGTTGCTGGATAAGGGCGCGGGAGAAGGCCCCGTATGGCACGCTCAGCACGGGTTGCTTTTCAGCGGTGACGGCAACATTCATCAGCTCAATCTCAATGGTGAGTTCAAAGTCTTTCGCGCTGGAGCCGGAACGAACGGGCTGCTGTTTGATGGCAACGGTCGTCTCTTTGCGTGCGAGCATGCGGCTCGACGAGTCACGCGGACTGAGGCCGACGGCTCGATCAAGGTGCTCGCCGACAATTACGGCGGCATGAAGTTCAACTCTCCGAACGATCTGACGCTCGATAGCAAAGGCCGGCTCTACTTCACTGACCCGCGTTACGGCGAGCGTGCGACGATGGAGATGAAAGACGCACGCGGGCATTTCGTTGAGGGCGTTTATCGCATTGATCCCGACGGCTCGTTGTCGCGCATCTTGACGAGCGAAGTTGATCGACCGAACGGGCTCGTCATCACGTCTGACGACAAGCATCTCTTCGTTGCGGATAACAACAACAATCAAACGGGAGCCGCGCGAACGTTGTGGCGTTTCACGTTGCGAGAAGATGGATCGGCGATCCCGGAATCGAAGAAGAAGATTTTCGATTGGGGCAACTCGCGCGGGCCGGACGGAATGGAACTCGATTCCAAAGGGAGATTGTTCGTCGCGGGCGGTTTGAATCAGGCTCAGCCGCCGCATGAAACGAACGAGCGCAAAGGCGGCGTCTATGTGCTGACTCAAGGCGGCGACTTAATCGAGTTCATCCCGATCCCGCGCGACGAAGTCACGAACGTCGCCTTTGGCGGACCCGACAAGAAGACGCTCTACATCACAGCCGGCGGCTCACTTTGGTCAGTCGCGCTGAAGGATGCCGGGAGATAAGCCGAGCGGCAGAAGGCGACCTCGTAGCATGGGCTTCTAGCCCGTGCTTGAACGGCAATCGTCAAACGAACTCAGGCCGCCGCGCTGTACGACGGACATCTTGTCCGTCGGGTCGGGTCGGGTCGGGTCGGGTCGGGTCGGGTCGGGCGCGAGTGGCTCGAACTCAATGCGGGACGGACAGGATGTCCGTCCTACGAAACTTGACGTCGAACTCACGAACCTGCGGGCTCAAGTGCCGCAGAGGCGCGATGCCGCGACGAACTCGCTTGCGAGTTACTGTTCGCGTCGGGACAAGTTCGAGCCGGACATTCGCGGGTTGCTGCTCTTCTGACCGCGATGCTCATTGAGTCCCTCGAGTTTGAATCGCTTTCGTCATGCCCTCATCGCCCGTCGAACATGCTGCGTCTTGCCCTCTGTCGATTCATGACATGACGGTCGCTTATCACCGCAAGCCAGTCTTATGGGACATCGACTACGCCGCGCCGCCCGGCAAGCTCATTGCGATTGTCGGTCCGAATGGAGCGGGCAAGAGCACGCTCATTAAGGCGGTGCTGAATCTCGTTCCGAAGGTCTCGGGCGATGTTGCGTTCTTCGGTCAGAGCTATGCCTTGCAGCGAGCACGCGTTGGCTACGTTCCGCAGCGGACGTCGGTCGATTGGGACTTCCCGATCAATGCGCTCGAAGTCGTGACGATGGGGCTCTATCGACAGATCGGCTGGCTGCGGCCCGTCACGCAGAAGCACCGCCAGCAAGCAATGGCGGCGCTCGATCGAGTCGGAATGGCGGACTACTCGCTGAGACAGATCAGCCAGTTATCCGGCGGGCAACAGCAGCGAGTCTTCCTCGCGCGAGCATTGGCTCAGAACGCCGACCTCTACTTGATGGACGAGCCGTTTGCCGGAGTCGACGCCGCAACCGAGCGTGCGATCGTTGAAGTTCTGCGCGGCCTGCAACAAGCGGGGAAGACGGCGATGGTCGTGCATCACGACTTGCAGACCGTGCCCGAGTACTTCGACGAAGTGCTGCTGCTCAATACGCGGCTTATTGCGAGCGGTCCGGTCGCGCAGGTCTTCACTCCCGAGAACTTGCGCGTGACCTATGGCGGCAAGCTCGCGCTGCTCGATCAAGTCGGACATCGCATTGACGAGATGTCGGGAGGCTCGCGATGAGCGATGCCTTACTGGCTGCAGACTTCGCCAGCCGACTGCTCACGCTCGGCGACTTCAATACGCGAGTGGTGTTGCTCGGCACGATGTTGCTGGGCGGATCAGCGGGAGTCGTCGGCACATTCATGCTGCTGCGTCGGCAAGCACTCGTCGGCGATGTCGTCAGTCATGCCGCGTTACCCGGCGTCGCGCTGGCGTTCATGATTGGAGAACTTATTACACCCGGCTCAGGCCGTTCGCTCGGGAGACTGCTGATTGGTGCGTCGCTCTCGGGCGTGCTGGCGGTCGCGGCCTTGAGCGTCATTCGACGCTGGACGCGGATCAAACCCGACGCCGCGCTCGCGACGGTTCTGGGAGTGTTCTTCGGAGGCGGCGCGGTCCTCTTTAAGGCTGTGCAAGAAATTCCATCCGGCCATCAAGCCGGCTTGCAGCACTTCATCTTGGGGTCGGCCTCAACGATGACGACGGGCGATGTTTGGCTGCTGGCGAAGATCGCGGTCGTCATTGCCGTGCTGGTCGGTGCTCTCTTCAAAGAGTTCGAAGTGCTCGCGTTTGATGAGGACTTTGCACGCACGCAAGGTTGGCCGGTGCTCGCACTGGATTTTGCATTACTCGGGCTCGTTGTTGCGGTGACGGTGATTGGCTTGCAGAGCGTCGGAGTGTTGATGGTCGCGCTGCTGATCACTCCGCCGACCGCCGCTCGCTTTTGGACCGAGAAGCTCGGCTTGATGACGCTGCTCTCGGCGGGCATTGGCTCAATGAGTGCCGCCTCGGGAACGTTGCTGAGCGCGTTGTTTCCGCAACTCGCTGGCGGGCCAACGATCGTGATGATGGGCACGCTCTGCTTTGTCTTCAGCCTGCTGTTCGGCAAAGAGCGAGGACTCGTCGGCAAGTGGCTGCTGCAACGAGAAGTCGGTCGTCGGATCGGTCAGCACGACTTGCTGCGCGCGTTCTATGAAGTCATCGAGTCGCAGGTGGCGTTCGTCGCCGCGTTGAGTGTTGAGCAGCTCACGAGTTGCCCCGTGAAGTTTCTCGACCTGCAATCGAAGCGCGCATGGACCGTGCGCCGCTTGCAGCAGTTGATTCAGCAGAACTTGGTCGAGGGCATTATCCGCTACGACGCGAACGACGGTTGGCGGCTGACTCAAGTCGGAGCGATCGAAGCTCAGCGAGTCGTCCGCAATCACCGCTTGTGGGAGCTGTACCTCATCGAGCGAGCGGACTTTGGCGCGGCTCATGTCGACCGCATGGTGGATGACATCGAGCACGTCGTAGATGCCGAGTTGTTAGAGCAACTCGAACGCACGGTCGCCTCTCGCGCCCACCGAGACACCGTCCCCCCGAGCCCGCACGAATAACCGCCGCGCGAGGCTTGACTCTCCGACGCTGTAATTTAAACGCCCCCGACCTTGCGTCGGGGGCTCAACGGCTCTTGCGCTACTACGATTTAGGGCAAATTCGAATAGCGCAAAGGCCGCTAAACCCCTGGGACAAGCCCGAGTGGCGATTTATTCACAGCCTCGGAGAGTCATGCTACGAATTTGCGGACGACTCTTGTTCGTGGCGCGGGTTAGCCGATTGCGAAGTGCTTGCGCAGTTTTTGAGTGGCTTTGTATTTTTCGTCACTCACTCGGACGGGAGAGAGATTCAGAGACTGTGCAATTTCTTGCACAGTCTCTCCGTTCGTCGACGAACTGATGATGGCGCGCTGAGTGGCTGAGAGACGTAACTCGGGCTGCTCGCTCGCTGAGCGGATCGTTTGCAGTTCGGCTTCGATCGTCTGCCATTCGTCGCTCGGAGCGTGCAGCGCGTCGTGATACTCGGTCAGCTCTTGCCAGCGCACTTCGCGGCGGCGGCGCTGGGAGGTCGCCCAGATGGCTCGGTTCAATTCACGCCGCTCTGGCGAGTCGCGTTCGGTGATTGCGATGTGCAATTGAGCCTGCGTCAGTGTTCCGAACACGCGGGCGTAGACGTCTTGAGTGCAGTCGTCCCATAACGATTCGTCGATCCGCGAATTCTTCCAACTGGCTCGGCAGTAGGCGTCGATGCGACGGATGACTTTGTGTTGCTGGGCTTCGTCGTCAGCTTCTGCGACGCGCGACTCAGCAACTTGGCGCTGCAATTGAGCCGGGCTCTCCGAGCCGGCGGCGACACAGGTTGCAGCCATCATCACGGCGCACGCCGTTGCTAATGACAGAGAATTACGAGCAACAGAAGACGAACTGGGTTCTTTCATGAGCAGACTCCTTTGCAGTGGGAGTTCCTAATTGGAGAGCGTCGAGTCGTTCGCTCGTTTAACCGCGTGGCCGATGGCCACGCGGTTAAACGACATGTTGAATGAGACTGGGAGTTCGTTCGTGACGGCAGATTCAACTCGTGAAAGTGAACGTCGTCCCGCTGCGGCTCGGGATGGAATCCCAAGCTACTTTTTGGGGCAGACTTTGCTTTCGGCAGATGGACGATTTGAGGCCAGCGTCTCGCTGGGGAAATTCGAGATCGGAGAAGATCGGCTGAATTTTCGATCGAAAGCGCAGGTCGCTCGCCAATGCGGCAGGCGAGCTAGAGCGGGCTCGGCTATGGCAAGCCTTGTGCCGCAGCAGAAATGGCAGCCGGGCTGAGTGCTCTTGCAGCCGCTTGGTCAGGGTGACTTTGAGCGCGAGGGCGTTTGCCTATCATCCCGCCCCGCTTGAGGCTGGGTAGGGCGGACGTTCGAAAGATCTCGAGCAGGATGGGGGCTCTCGCTGTGAGAGTGTGATTTTTCTGACACGATCGAGTTGAAGAAGGCACGCTCTCCACTGACCCCGTGTCAGTGGGAGCAACGACTGGTGAGCTACGGTGGGATTGCTCGAACGGTCCTTAGCTGACCAGTCGCGGCTTCCACCGACGCGGGGTCGGTGGAGAGCGATGCTCGGCATGCGGTTGCTTCAGTGATCTTTTGCGGGGCCTCAGTGATCTTCTTGGGGCTCGTTTCAAAGCGGCCTTTCGCGGAGCGAAAGGCGACTATCGACGCGGTTTTGGTGGCTCAGAGTTGGCGACTGCGGTTCCTTTTCTTTCTCACGCTGAACTTACTCATGCGAATTCATCCTCTTTGCGACTCGGGGCAGGACGTGAGACGTTCAATGGCGACTCTTAGGAATGCAGGTGCTCGGCGCGCGGTGCTGCGGTCGATGGCGTTGCTCTTGTCAGGGCGAAGGTTCGATCGCTGCTCGTTGGTCGCGGGCTTGCGAGCTTGCGTTGCGGTCGTCGTGGCGAGCTTCGCGGAGCAAGTGGCGTTCGCTCAGCAAGCGGCTCCGAATGTCGCTCAGAATGTGTCGAGCGGTAGGAGTTATTACTTCGAAGGCACGCTGATCGTCGTCATGTTTGGCGCGGCGTTGTTTGCTGTTTGTCGCTCTAGCTTTCGACGGTAGGCCATGAGCGCAGCGCGGCGAGTTTGGATCACGGGAATAGGACTGCTGACGCCGTTGAGCAGCAGTCGTGAAGGCAGTTGGCAACGCTCGATTGCCGGTGAGCGCGGCTTACGCAGACTCGCGACCGATGACATGTCGCTCGGTGAATGGCCGGAACGCAGCGCTGGCGGACCCGTCATGCTGGACGGTGTCGAAGAGTCCGGCAGCCTCTTAACAACGATCGCTCGTGCGGCAGCGAGTGAAGCGATTGCTGATGCTGGAATTGATGTTACAGCCGCTGATCGAGAACGGTTTGGCTGCGTCGTCGGGACTAGCAAAGGTTGCATGCGCTCGTTCGCGATGCAGTGTCGAGCAGCCATGCAAAGCCGACGCGATGCCCGAAGTGAGTCGGCATTGCCCGAGCAGCAGTGGCTCGACAGTTGGCCGAGCGGACCGACTGAGGACCTCGCTCAAGCGTTCGATCTGCGCGGACCGTTGCTCGCTCCGGTAACAGCCTGCGCGACCGGACTGGCTTGCGTCGTTCGCGGAGCAGATCTGATCCGCGATGGCGTCTGCGATGCCGTGCTTGTGGGCAGCACCGATGCCTCGCTGACTCCGGCGATGTTGGCGTCGTTCCGACGATTGGGCGTATTGGCGAAAGGCGACGACGAGCCGGCCTTTGCGGTGAAGCCGTTTGATCGGAATCGCAGCGGCTTCTTCATCGGCGAAGGGGCGGCGATGTTCGTGCTCGAAGCGGCGGAGCACGCGCACGCTCGCGGCAAGACGGCCTATGCGCAATGGCTCGCGGGCGGCGGCCTCGCAGATGCAACGGGACTGACACAGCTCAACTCGGACCCGGCAGCACTCGTGCGACTGATCGGCGACACGTTGCGCCGCAGCACGCTCAGCTCCTGTGAGATTGATTACATCAGCTTGCACGGCACCGCGACGACGGCGAATGACGACGTCGAAGCACGAGCCATCCTGAGGGCCTTCGGGGGCTCGGCACAGCGTCTGAGTTGTTCGAGTCTGAAGGGCTCGATCGGCCACTTATTAGGAGCAGCCGGGAGCGTTGAATTCGCAGCGATGCTGCTCGCGATGCGCGATGGAGTCGTGCCGCCGACACTCAATCTCAACGAGCCGGAGTTTGATCTCGACTTCGTCCCGCACGTCGCCAAACAGCGACGTGTCGATGCCGCGATGAAGCTCTCGCTCGGCTTCGGAGGACATCTCGTCGCGGGCATCGTGACGCGGCCGTAGTTGAGACCGTCGAGGAGAAGACCTTTGCGAACCGCTGATGGGACGCTGATGGGACGCTGATGAAGACGTCTTGCAGGCGATTCAAACGGGCGATTCATGTCGTGCCCTCTTCGGGAACTCATGGTCTAAGGCAGCATCAGAAAAGTTCCTCACCGGGCAGGCCGGCACAATGGGTGAGGAACACTGGTACGACGGACTTGTAGTCCGTCGAACGTCGTGAGAAGCGACGGACTGCAAGTCCGTCGTACCCCCAAACGGATGTGTTCC
>CAZNMS010000380.1:0-8851 GCA_964573505.1 uncultured Planctomycetaceae bacterium
CGTCACGGAATCCTTCAAGACAAACACCAACGGCTTCCCGGTCTGGGTTTGCCTTGAATTCATTCAACTCTGCCGTGAGCAGGATCGTTTCAAGCAGATTATCAAGGCCGAGACCGGTCGATCCGGATGTTCGAATGACTTCAACATCGCCGCCCCATTCGTGAGGCTGAATTCCTGCGGATGCCAAATCGGTTAATACTCTTTGCTCCTTCGCCGCGGCGCCCGGTAAGTCAAACTTATTGAGCGCAACGATAATCGGAGCACCGGAAGCCTTAGCGTGACTGATACACTCAATCGTCTGCGGCATAACGCTGTCGTCGACTGCTACCACAAGGATAACAACGTCAGTGACATTCGCTCCGCGAGCACGCATTTCGCCAAATGCAGCATGGCCCGGAGTATCCACAAAGGTGATCAAATTGCCGTTGTGAGCGACTTGATATGACCGGATATGTTGGGTGATACCGCCTGCTTCACCGGCAGCAATATTCGTCTCGCGCAATTTGTCGAGAAGAGTAGTCTTACCGTGATCGACGTGCCCAAGAATGGTGACGATCGGCGGACGAACAACGAGTGTCTCTACTGGATCAGGCGCCGAGTAAATCTCTTCGAGATCGTCCTCGTAACTCTTCTCCTTGACGATTTCGAGTTCTACACCGAGTTCGATGCAGATCTCCCATGCTTCTTCATCCGAGATGACATCATTGATTGATACCATCTTACCGCGACGCAGCATGCCTCCGATAATCGCCTTTGCAGGCCGACCAATCGCTTCTGACAATGTCCGGACATAGATCGGTGCGTTGACTTTGGCAGCGGTCTTGAGTGCCGGAATCTTCGGTTTAGCTTTCAGCTTCGCCCGAGGTCCGCGAAGGCGAACGGCGGCGGCCTCTTCGTCTTCGTCATTCTCGCCCTTCGCCGCATGACTTTTGCGATTGCGACGCTGACGCGGAGTCTCATCCGCACCGTCTTCACTAGAGATGAATGCTGGCCGTGCCGGGGCAACATCGGGAATAATCGAGCCATCGGCCCGCCGCTTTTGTGCCGGTTTCGCCTTCTCAGCTTTCGAATCGTCCGCTTGTCGCTCAGCATTTTTCAGCATGCGACTGGCAAGAGGACTATTCACCGTTCCACCGCTAGCGGTCCATTGCTCCGGTGTAAGGCGAATTTCAGGCTTCTGCGCCCGCTGCTCATTCTCAACTTCTTTGGGCGGTGCTTTGGCCTTAAACGTTGGCATTTCTGCCAATGCGGGCATAGCCGGACGCGAACGTGCAGCCATCTTTCCAACAAAGCGCCCTGCATCCCCACCACTACCAACGGGTCGCATCTCGCGCATGCGAGCAGCCATCGGAGCAGCAGCAGTTGATGGCGCGATTTGCCGCTGAAGCGGAGGAATTGTTGCTGTCGGCGCAATTGCGGGCGTCTCGACAACAGCAGCCGGCACCTGTGAGTCTTCAATTACCTCATCGGCAACGACCAGTTCGGCAACGACTTGATGTTCGGGGACATCATTGATGGTTGGCGATTCCGGAGTTTGAGCTATTTCCGAATGTGAAACATCAGACGCTTGGGGACACTCAATTTCAACTGCGGCTGGAGTTGATACTGACTCTGCCTGAGTATCAGCTGCGGCAGGAGTTGCTTCCACAACAACCGTTGCCGCTTCGTCTACTTTCTTCGCTCGCTCACGGGATGCAATATCGCGCAGCCCGGAACTTGGAGCATGCATCGGAGGCCGAACCACTGGCGCCTTTACTGGCGCAGACGCTTTGGGAGCGAGGTTCTTCGACTCAAGATATGTTACTAAGATCTGCTTCTCTTCCGGAGAAATAGCAGCGAGGGCGGAACTCTTGACAGGAATCCCTGCGGAGTTGCAGTGCGAAATCAACAGCTTGCTGTCGATTCCCAGCTCTTTTGCAAGCGAGAAGATGCGGATTTTTGTCTGAACTTCCCCCATTGAACCCCAATCGCCTTAAAGGCGTGCCGACCCGTTTTTAAATGCATCGCGGCACTCTGCCCGATCTCATTTGTTATCTGGAGTGCTAATTTCACGCTAACAATTTAGCAATTACTCCACTGCGTCTCGCCTAGGTCGCGAGCCCGAATCGGACGCTTCCTTTTTCTTGCGAGCTTCTTCTTGCTCTGCACGCGCAGCCTCTTCATCTGCTTGATCAATGATTGATTCGCATTCCTCGGGAGTCAAGCCACTCAACTCGGCCAAGTCGTTAGGCTCAATCACTGACAAGTCGAAATATGTAAAGAAGCCTTGCGACACCAAGCTCTCGGCAAGCTCTTCAGTGATGCCAGTAATCTTCGAGTAGGCGCCAACTGATGAGACCAATTGCCCATCGAGTTCAACCTGTGTCATGACCTCGATGTCCCAGCCGATGAGTTTCGATGCCAGTCGCACATTCTGCCCACGTTTGCCGATGGCGAGAGACAGCTGATCTTCGCGAACTAGCACAATGACTCGCCCTAACATCGGACAGAGAATGACATCTTCGACCTCTGCCGGTTGCATCGCATTGGGGACTAATTCGCGGAGCGAATCATTCCAGCGAATAATATCAATTCGCTCCCCGGCGAGTTCGTCAACAATTCCTTTAATACGCGCGCCTCGCATGCCAACACACGCGCCGACCGGATCAATTTTTGAATCGAGGCACGATACGGCGACCTTCGATCGATAGCCCGCCTCGCGAGCCAGAGAACGAACTTCGATCACACGATCCGATACTTCGGGAATCTCTGACTCGAACAGTCGAAGCACGAACTCCGGGTGAGTTCGAGAAAGCACAACACGAACACGAGCGCCAGCCTTACGAACCTCAAGCACGAGAGCGCGAACTCGTTCATTTGCTCTCAGCACTTCGCCGGGAATCTGCTCGCTTCGAGGGAGCACCGCTTCCGTTTTGCCAATATTGACAATGGCCGCGCCGGACTCGATTCGAACAATTTGACCGCTGATAACTTGCCCGCGGAGACTGTCGAATTCTCGAAACAAAGCGTCTCGCTCTGCTTCGCGAATCTTCTGAATCATGACCTGCTTTGCAGTCTGAGCAGCCACGCGTCCCAGAATGTCGCCAATGACTTCGGGGGATTGCTCTGCCCCATCGACGCTGAGCGCCACATCGCCCTTCTTGCGGTCGATCGAACAGATGACTGCGGATTCTTCCCCGAAGTGCTTACGAGCCGCCGAGAGAATGGCTTGTTCGATGCCCTCAAAGACGATTTCAGCTTCGATGTTCTTGTCACGATGAATCGCGTCGACGACTCGCAGAACTTCACTGCCATCCATATTGCTCTCCCGACTCCGCAAGTCCTAGTTTCGCATAAGACAAGCCACCTCATTGCTGGCGCCAGCATGTCGGTGCCCCAGCGAAGCATGATGAGCAACGCGAAAGGGGAGAACCGTCCAAGGGGCGACAAAAGGAAAAAATCTTGCGATCAAACTAGGCGAAACGAACTCAATGAAGACACTCTCATCTGCTGCAAATAGAGATGAACAAAGAGTTTAGACGTCTTCGCTCAGAGTGTCAAACAAGCCCAACAGGTCGCTCAAGCGCGAGCTGCGAGTGGATTTGTGATCGTTCGAGAGGCGTCTCTGCAGAACGAAACAGGCAGGTTCAGGGGAGAATTGACGAATCGCGGCAGAACTAGGCTGACTCTGCCAGAAGCGTGCGGATTGCGTCGAGAATCTCTGAGGGTTCGCTCATCCGACCGGGACCGATTTGACCGCAACTCAGCCAACCGTCGGCCGGTTGCAACACAGTGACGCCGTCTGCCTCGACCTGCTTCAGGTTTCTGGCAACCGACGGCTTCTTCCACATTTCGCAATTCATTGCGGGAGCGATCATCACGGGGCATGTCACGGTCAGCGCGAGCGTCGAGACGAGATCGTCGGCGTGCCCGTGCGCTAGTTTCGCAATGAAGTCCGCCGTTGCAGGAGCGATCACGAAGAGTTCGGCCCGCTTCGCCAGTCCAATGTGCTCGCCGCGAAAGTGCTCGACAGGACTGAAGAGGTCGACGTAGACCGGGCGTCCCGTCAGCGCTTCAAAGGTTGTTGGACCGATGAATTTGGTCGCGGCTTCGGTCATTACGACAGTGACGCACGCTCCGGCTTGCACCAGTTTGCTCGTGAGATCGGCGGTCTTGTAGGCCGCGATTCCCCCCGTCACGCCGATCAAGATTTCACGGCCTTGCATGATTCAGACTCTATTTTCGCAGATGGGTTTCGAAACTTCGGAACCGGATCGCGATCGCCCTCTATTTTCTGGCGAGTCGCACGATGCCGTCCCATTCAGGCGGCGCAGTTCGATTGTTTTGGACGATCGGCATCGAAAGAAAGTCGGGAGCCCGGTCAATCGCCGGCATTGCGTGCAAACACTGCCATGCTTCTTCCCATCGCCCCTCGATGAAGAGGTCGACCCCGCGTTCGAAGTGCCGGATGTGATCGTCGGTCAGAAGCGGGTACTCAGCAATCGACGGAAGCAACTCGCTCACGAGAACCGGGGTTTCCATTCCGACGGGAAGCACTCTCGCAAGCTTTCGCAATCGTCCGATCGACGGATCAAGCTTTGAACGAACAAGATTCGCCGTTGCTTCGTCGAGCAGAATCGGAACTCGCAATTGAGAGGTCATCGTTTCGAGACGGCTCGCTAAGTTCACGACCGGACCGAAGACAGTCACTTTCACTTGATCCTGAGTGCCAATCTTCCCGGCGACAGCGCGGCCATGCGCGATTCCGATTCCCATGCGAAAGTCTTGCAGCGGATGCCCCGGCGTCGATGCCGCTAGCTCGAACGCATGACGGATGCCGAGAGCTGCGCGGCAGGCATTGAGCGGAGCGTCGCTCGATGCAATCGGCCATCCCCAAAAGCCGAGTGCGGCGTCTCCTTGAAAATCGCCGGTCACGCCGCCGAAGTTCAGAATCTGCTCCGTCATCACACTGAGTGCTTGACTGACTCGCCCGAGCAACCCCTTGAGATTTGAGGCTTCGATTTCGGCTTTTTGACTGAAGCCTCGCAGGTCGCAAAAGAGGACAGTCACGTCGCACTCGCGCGGTTCGAGCAAGTCGGGATTTAGATCTTCCCCGAGCGCTTCAAGAATCGGCGGCGCGAAAAACTGACGTAGTCCCGCTTGATGACGTTCAAGCGCCCTCAATCGTCGCAACGAACTGATGATCTCAGCGACAAGTTCGGTGAATCGAACATCGGCCTGCAATTGAGCACCGCACCCCGAAGCCGAAATGACTCCGGAATCAAGCCCGTGACTTCCGGCGACATACAGTCCGCGCGGGGGTTCTCCGGGAACGAACACCGGAGTGCAGAACGCCCAATTAAACTCCGCGATGACGGTATAGCGGGCATCCGATTCAGTCGGCTCCCACAAGTGGAGCACGCTGCGGCGACTTGCCTGCACCGCCTCAAGCACGAGTCGTGTGCTCGGACGAATCGAGCCGGCAGTCTCAGTGCGCCGATCACCACTGAGAACCTCGATGCCCGTTGCCGTCGGCTCAACGATTGCGACAGCTTCAGCGCGAGGAATGCCCGCCAGCAACAACTGCACGACTCGCAGCAAGAAGTCTTCGTGCGTTCGCGTTCCCAGAATGACGCGCGGCAAGTGCGTTAAGACTTCGATGCGTTTCTCAGCATCGGAAAAGGGAATCGAGCGAAGCGTTCGCGGGTCGAACGTCATCTCTTCGAGCATGTGTTCGGCAGAGCCGTCTTCGATCGTGCCGACACGAACCACTCGAAACGTTGTCTCGCCAATAACGAAGTGCTCGCCGTCTTGCAGTTCGAAATGGCTTTGATCGCGGCCCTCGAAGAAGACGGGATTGCGAGCATCTGACAACTTCGTCACCGCGATGCACTCGCCGCGATTTTCGATCGTGACATGCTGCTTCGAAAGCATGACTTCATTTTGAATGGCGATGTCAGCAGCCGATGTTCGCCCGAGCGTGCAGCGAACATTGCGCAGAGAGTGCCGCGCTTCCTCTTCGCCATTAGCGCCGACAATGACTAAGTCGAACATTGGTCCGATGCCTCGATTACTCGCCCAGCTTCTGAGGCCGATTCCGCTTCAGCGGCTCACTCGGCACGTCGACCGTCTGCGGCACAATAGAAACTCCGCCGCTCGGCTGCCCGACCTGCTGCTGTGCCTGCTTTAGAAACGATGACCCAACAACAAGCAGAACAATGACGCCGACGATCGCGCCCCCGATTCTGATCAGCTTCTTTGAATCAAAGGACACATTCACCGACTGATGTCGTTGACGTCTGAGGCTGCGAGTTGAGGTATCGCGCGACGATGACTCCGATGCAGTCACCGATTCACGCTCTGATCGCGTCTCTTCGTCTTGCCCTTTTCCGCTGCGGCGCTGAGCACGTTCAGACCGCTGCCGATTCTCGCCATCACTCGTCCGAGAGCGGCGTTCTTCACGAGTATCCGTGCGCGCCGAACTTTGCGTTGCTCGACCTGCTCGCTCGCTGCGATTTCGAGAAGCACTCTTCAGCACTCGTTCTTCGGGCTCTATCGTTCGCGATTTTGGACGCGTGCCCTCGTCCTCTTCATTGCCGAGCGACGCGATCAGATCGTAGTTGATCTCTCGCTCGTTCAGATTGATTCGCCCGAGATCCTGAAGCAGGTCCGCCGGAGTCTGATACCGGTCCTTCTGTGACTTCGCGAGCATCTTGTGAATGATGTCGACGACGCCGAGCGGAATCTCGGGATTGAACTTGCGCGGATCCGGCGGCGGCTCATTCGCGTGCTGATTGAGTTTGTTAAGCACGTCGCCTTCGGGGAACGGCGGCTTGCCGACGAGCAAGAAGTACCATGTGGCGCCGAGCGCATAGACGTCGCTGCGGAAGTCGGCATCCTTGCTGTTTCGAGCTTGCTCAGGGGGCATGTAATCGACAGTACCGACGGTCGTGCCGACACGAGTGATGTTCGTCGCCTCTTCTTCATCAAGCGACCGCGCTAAGCCGAAGTCAGCAAGCTTCACATGCTCGCGATCATCGATCAGCAAGTTCGACGGCTTAATGTCGCGATGCACGATGTGATGCTGAAAAGCATGCTCTAGTCCGCGTGCGACTTGTTTGACGATCTTGAGCGAACGTTCGACCTCAAGCGGCCCGTCTCGCAGCACAAGATCTTGTCCGTCGATGCCGTCTACGAACTCCATCGCGATGTAGAGCGAGCCATCAACTTCGCCATTGTCGAAAACGCAGACGAGATTCTCATGCCGGAGTGCGGCCGCTGCTTTCCCTTCCGACTTAAACCGCTTCACGAGCAGTTCATTTCGTGCTTTGTCCTTCGACAGCACTTTGAGCGCGACAACGCGATTCAGTTGCGAGTCGATTGCTCGATAGACGGTCCCCATTCCGCCGGCACCGATCTCTCGCTCGATGCGATACCGACCGAACGTCGCGGCTCGACTGCTCTTCTTCGGTTCGGCGGTTCGCTGAGCTTTTTCAGAGCGATCTGACATCGTGATAGACGGGGAATGCGGTGATGGGGCACTGAAGCGACGACGAGCGAAGCATTGCCGATACTCGGCAGTTCGTGTGCGACATCAACCAAGACTGCAATATTAATTGCATGAGGCAGTCGCGCAACTCTTACGGACTCGGCAACAGCAGCTCGCCACTTGCTGCCGAGCGACTGCCCTTAACGGGCGGATTGCTTGCTCCTCGGAATGTAAAGACGACCGAGAACTTTGGCACATCAGTGTGATTCCGCGTCGCCATATGCAGGGTGCGAGCGTGAAAGAAGAGCACGTCGCCCGGATCGAGTTCTGCCGCCACTGCCCGATCGATGAGCGGCTGATTCAGCGCATAGTCCTTGCGGAAAAAGAGACGGCTATCGAATTGCTCTCGGTCAAAACTCATTCGGTGCGAGCCCGGAATCACCCACAAGCAACCATTGCGCGGCCTTTCGGTCCCGAGCGCCAGCCACATGCTGACGAGTTCCGGCTTCGTGAAGGACCAGTATCGAATGTCTTGATGCCATCCGGTGTCGCTGCTGTAAGCCGGCTGCTTCGTCATGACGCAATTGTGATGCGCGAGCGGCATATAGACGCGTTCGCCCAGAACTTGTTCCAGTCGAGTCGCGATATCCGGTCGAGAAACCCACTCGGTAAAAGCGATGTCTCGCGAATGGGCCTGCAAGAGTCGCCGCGCAGTGCGTCCGCCCGGTGCATCGAGCGAGTCCGGTGCGCCGGGATAATGCACGTCGACTTCAAACTCGATGGGCTGCACCTCGCGTTCGAGATGATCTCGAGTGACCGTGCGCATGCGATCGATCCAGTCGGCATTCGCGAGTCCGCGCACGATCGCATACCCGTCTCGATGAAACGCTTCGAGTTCTTCCTTCGAAAAGCCGTCAGCCTCGATCACTTGCTCCAGCAGAGTTGCCGACGCACCGAACATGAAGAATCCCTCGTGATTGTGATTCGTATCGTCGCGCCGAAAGGCGTTCGCGAACTCATCAAGAGGTCGACGCAGCGACGGTCGTCGCGAGTCTAAGAAGCGCTCGGCACGGCGTGAATTCACTGCGACTCAACTGCCGACAATCACGAGCAACTTCGCATCAACAACATCAGCGGCTATGTCCGAACGGCCTGCGATTAGCGACAGCGAACTCGGCTTCTCAATGCGTCAAGTCCGCAGAGTCGCCTTTCAAACGACGGTCCGTTTGAGGCATCCCTTCGAGTTCGCCGTCTCTTGTGTAGTGCATCTCCGAGTTCACATCGGAACCGAATGACGCGCCATAGGGATTGCTCATGTCGATCGTGCCCACTCGCTGAGCCCTCCGGTTTACTCGCACTTGATTGAGCGAAAACAGCAGCCCG
>CAZNMS010000381.1:0-8828 GCA_964573505.1 uncultured Planctomycetaceae bacterium
ATGCGTTTTGACTCTTGAAGCTCGCAAAGATCCCAAAGGTGTGAATGCTCTCGGAGACACCGCCCGCTAGCGCGAGATCGACTTCGCCGAGTCGCAGCATCTGCAAGCCTTGAATGAAGCCGGCATTACCTGCAGCACATGCAGCACCGATCGTGAGATGCGGCCCGGTGATGTTGAGGCTCAGCGTCACTTCGCCCGCAGGGTTATTGGCCACTGTGCGAGGATTGTGATGATGCGACCAAACCGAAGTGTCGTAGCCGAACTTCGAAATCTCGTAGATCTCGTTCTCTGTCTCGACATTCCCATGCTCAGTGATGCCGAGATAGACGCCCACTCGACTTCGATCTCGAGCAGCCCAATCGAGGCCGGAATCGATCACAGCTTCGTTCGCACAGTAGACGGCAATGGAGCCCGATCGAGTGCCGCGACGGATATCTTTCCGCTTCTGATGCTTCAGCGGATCGAAGTGGCAGACGCCAGCTAAGACCTTGCCGATGTAGCGCGTCTCGAAGTCGCTGACTCCGGACTTACCGGCCAAAAGAGCAGCGCGATACTCGGTCAAGGAATCGCCAATTGGTGACGTCAGGCCGACGCCAGTGATGACGATTCGTTGGTTGTCCTTATCCGCCGAGTGCATGTCAGAACCAGTTGGAGTCGCTCAAGTTGTCGCAAGGCAAAGCCCAAATCCGGGGCGCAGGCGGGGCAGAGTAACGGCTGCCAGATAACCCAGCAAGGAGCCCGAAAACGCTGAAAAACCAGCAATTTCGCCGCTAGTCCAGCAAGTTGAGCGGACTATATTCTGCGGCTATTAACGGTCGGCAGAAGGCGTCATCTCGCCTCTGCAATGTCGCGATCACGACGCGGCGAACGACCATTGAAGTTACCTCTTGCAGCCTACTCGAAGGAGCCCTCTGTGCCGCACCCATTGGAAGTCGACTGTGCCTCGGTGAAAGGGATGCTCGATGCCGGGCAGCCGTTCTTGTTTCTCGATTGCCGCGAGAAGAACGAGTTCGACCATGTTCGCATTGCCGGGACGACACTGCTCCCAATGAGCGAACTTGCGGGGCGAGTGACTGAGCTTGAGTCACAAAAGTCCGCACCAATCGTCATCCATTGCCATCATGGAGGACGCAGCTTGCGCGTCGCGAATTGGCTGACGCAGCAAGGCTTCACAAATGCAAAGAGCATGGCCGGAGGGATCGACGAATGGGCGGTTTCGATTGAGCCCGGAATGGCCCGCTACTGAGTTGCCCGAGGCAGCGAGTGCGATGAGGGACTGCTACTGCCGCCCCGCCACTCTAGAACGACAAGCGGCACGTCATCGGTAAGTGGTCCGAGTATCCATCGGGATGAAAGCGGTCGCCTGAGTAGCTGCGCGACGGCCGTGCCTTTTGCTTCGACGTGCGCGGCACGAACAACATGAAATCCTCTTTCAAAGACTTCGTCGAATCGGGGATCCAATTCACGCCTTTGCCGTCGAGCATTCCCGGTGACAGGATCACTTGATCGAGCACCTCCCAGCGATCTTGGTAATAATAAGTACCCTCTGTTCGACCGGCATGCATCTCCCATGACGAGTTGAAGAAGACTCCCGGCTGCAGCTTCTTTGCATCGCCCCATGTTCTCAGCTTCTTGCTGACCGACGGCGCGTCGGGCAACGCGTTAAAGTCGCCGATCAGGACGATGTCGGCTCCGTCATCTTCCTTGAGAAGTTGATCCAGTCGGCGACGAACAACTGTCGCAACCTTTTCGCGCGTTTCCTCGGGACTGCGCTGACTCGGCCAATGATTCACCATCGTCGTGAAGCGATGCCCGCTCGCATCCAGCTTTGCTTCGATCACATCGCGAGTGGTGACGCCATCAACTCCATGAAAGCGCGGCTGACTGACGAGCGTTACCGTCTTCGCATCGTGAATCAGAGCGCAGTCAATGCCTCGCGCGCTGGGCGAGTCTTTATGGATGATGCGGTAGTCTCGACCGAGCGGCTTGAGTTTCGCGACGAGCATTTCGACAACGGCTTTATTCTCGATCTCACACAAGCCGAGCACGTCCGGTCCTTTGCCGCCATTCATCAGCCGGACAACGCGGCTCAAATTGTCGAGCTTGATTTGCAATCTCTCGGCGGTCCATTGCTTCGGAGCGCTCGGTGTGAACTCTTCATCAAGTTCGACTTTAGGATCATCCACTGTGTCGAAGAGATTCTCGACATTCCAAAAGCCGACGAAGACTTCGCCAGCACGACACGTTGCCGAGCTAACCATCAAGAGCAGTATCGGCAGAAGCAATGTCGAGCGCAGCCAGTGAGTCATTCCAATCCTTTCAACGAGAACCGTTCAATCGCGAGTCACACAACTCGCGGCAGTCTGCTTACCGACACCGCATTGGTCGAGTCCCACTGAGCCGAGTCTTCGCGCCCCTCTTCGATTCGAACAGTGGAGTGCGCGAGGCTTGCTCGCGAGTTTGCGCCCCTCAGTTTCAAACGAGACTCACTGCGTTGTTGCTTCGAACTCATACCAATCACTGACCGAAGAGTGCTCAAATGCCGAACCGACCTCATCCCGCTCAACGCTTCAAAGCTCCGGCAGGCATCATGGCGGGCACACCTTTGAAGGAAGTCTTGAATCGAGAACTCATCGCGCTGATCGGAGAGTCCTTTGAAGTTGTGCATCCGAGCTTCAAGCGGCGCGATTTTGAGCGACTCGCATCAGACGGGCTCGACGCATTGGAGTTCAGCCCGCGCGGCGAGCACATCGGGCGGGCCTTGAGCATGCAGTTGCCGGAATCAACTTCCGAGCGTTGCGAGGTGCTGATTCGGTCGATGGGGCCAGAACTCGTTGCAACCGAAGGAAACGGGCTGAGTATTTTTTATTACCTGCCGCATTCGTGCGTGCTCGGACAATGCGGAGCCGCCCTCGCGTCGGCACCTTCCAGCTCTGACTTCGATGCGGGCATGCGAGCGATCTACGAACTCACAAAGCGCATGACGAGCGAGTTCTGCATTCGGCACTTCTTCATCGCCGATCGCGACCGCTGCTTGTCGCATCTCACACAATGGGTCAGCGATCCGAATCCGCATGTGCGTCGGCTCGTGAGCGAAGGCACTCGCCCGCGTCTTCCATGGGGCTTGCGACTGAAAGCCGTTCAAGCCGATCCGCACTTGACGCTGCCATTGCTCGAACTGCTGAAGGACGACGACGAACTCTATGTCCGTCGCTCGGTCGCGAATCATCTCGCCGACATCATGAAGGATCATCCCGACATCGCGTTTGATGTTTGCGATCGCTGGATCGACGAGGCGGCTCAGTGGCCTGCTGACAACGCGACGAAGCGAGCACGTCATTGGCTCATCCGTCATGCAGTGCGTCTGCCGGCAAAGAAAGGCGATCGCCGAGCTCTCGAACTGCGAGCGAAGGCGAGTTGACTTCGATCTCACATTCGCCGTCGGAGTCGAGCCTTCACTGCGATCAGGACGCAGGCGGCTTCTTGCAACCTCAAGCTCTGTGTGGCAACGGGCCGAAGAGCGTTGATAGCATCCCGCCCCCGCTACGACCGGACTCGCCTCTTCTCTTCTAAGGACCCGCCTGATGCTGACGCTCACCGGTTCTCAACGACGTTTTTGCGACGGAATTAGCCGACGATCCTTCCTCTCCATCGGCAGCCTTGCGGTCGGCGGATTGACGCTTCCGAACATCCTGCGAGCCGAGCAAGCCGCCGGTAAGAAGTCATCTCATAAGGCAACGATCCTCGTGTATTTAAGCGGAGGAATTTCGCATCAAGACACGGTGGATTTGAAGCCCGAAGCACCACTCGAAATTCGCGGCGAGTACTCCCCGATCGAGACCAACGTGACCGGCATCTTCGTCAGCGAGAAGTTGCCGCTGCTCGCAAAGTGCATGGACCGCTACGCCATCTTGCGGTCGATCGTCGGTCAGAAGGACGAGCATACGAGCTATCAAAACTTGACCGGTCGGCAGATGAATGACGCTGTGCGCGAGAAGGTGCCGAACTTCGGTTCGTACGTCGCGCAGATTCAAGGAGCGACGAATCCCGTCACTCCGCCGTTCATCGACCTTTTCCCGACGATGCAGCATCGGCCTTACAACAGTCAGGGAGCGGGGTTTCTCGGCCCGAAGTTCAATCAGATCAAAGCGGACGGCGAAGATCTCGCGAGCATGAAGTTGCGGTTCATTTCGCCGGATCAATTCTCAAGCCGCCGCGAGTTGCTCAAGCAGTTCGATCAGTACCGCAGCGCGATCGACGCCAATCAAGCGGGAGCAATGGATGAGGCTTACGGGCGCGCGTTCGACGTGCTGACGTCATCGCGATTGGTTGAAGCGCTCGACATCAGTCGGGAAGAGCAGTCGGTTCGCGACCGCTACGGCAAAGGCTCGCCGAAGCATCAAGGTGATGGTGCTCCGTTATGGAACGAGCAACTCTTGCAAGCGCGGCGGCTCGTCGAAGTGGGGGTACGAGTTGTTACAGTCGCTTACGGCTTCTGGGATACGCACGGCGGGAACTTCAAGCATCTCAACACAAACTTGCCGACGTTCGATCAAGGCATCTCGGCGCTGATCGAAGACATCTACGCGCGCGGCTTGCAGGACGATGTCACCGTCGTCGTTTGGGACGAATTCGGACGCACGCCGAAGATCAACGCTCAAGCCGGTCGCGATCACTGGGCTCCGGTGAATAAAGCATGGCTCGCGGGCGGAGGCATGAAGGTCGGGCAAGTCATCGGCTCGACGGACAAGACCGCTGCTTACGCGGCCGATCGTCCGATCCACTATCAGGACATCCTCGCGACGATCTATCACAACATGGGGATCGACCCGCACGCGATGGTGCGCGACATGAACGATCGCCCGATTGCTCCGCTGCCCGAGTCAGCGCGGCCGATTAAGGAATTGGTCGGCTGAGCAGGACGGGATTCAATCCCGCCCCGCAGGTGTGAGAACGCGGGGGAATCCCATTCATAGTGATGTCGCATCTGCAATTCGGTCGGGATGAAATCCCGTCCTACTTCTTCTGCTTGAGACTCACCGATGCTGCCGCGCCGCCTTCGTACTCTCGAAGCCAATCTGAGTTCCGGTTCGACTGCCGAACGAGTGGCGACGATCGAAGAACTCGGACGCATGCATCATCCGTATGTGCTCGACTTGCTGTATCCCGTCGCCAATGCGAACGACGCCGAGATCGCGGCAGCGGCACTCAATGCCTTTGAGGGCTTCTGTATCGCGAACCCCAAAGTCGCAATGCGGCACGGCAGCACCTTCATTCGGCATGAGGCGGCGTACTTACTCGGTCGCGAGAAGTGCGTTGCTGCCGTTGACGAACTCGCGCGAGTCGCCCGCAATGACTCGGACGAAGCGTTGCGATTGGCCTGCGTGCAAGCACTAAGTTCGATCGGCACTGTGCCCGCAGTTGCCGGTTTGCGCGGCGCGTTGAAGGACTCGGCGCTTAAGGTGCGGCAAGCGTCGTTTGAAGGACTACGCGCCATCGGCGGGACGGCGGTCGAGACTGCGGTTGCAGATCTGCTCGACGATCACGACTGGGAACTGCGTCAGAAGGCGCACGTCTTGTTGCAAACAACCGGATGGACGCCGACAACGCGCGAGCAGAAGGCCTTATGGGGCATCATGAATGGCCGCTTCGATGACGTTGTCAGTCAAGTTCCCGAAGCCATTGAACCGCTCATCAATGCAACGTTGCGAGTCAACGATCCCTCGGTACGGCAGTGGTCGGCGACGGCGCTGGCTCGCATCAGTTCGCCGGAAGTTCGTCGTCGATTGCGCGGAGCAGTCGCGAGCCCCGATCCAAAAGTCCGCGATGCAGCGCGAGAAGCACTGCGCGTCTTCGGTGACGGACTCGCCAATCAGCCGGTCGAAGCACCGAGGACCGCTCCGCAGAAGTCATCGCGTCGCAATGCGTCTCCAAATGCCGCGTTCAATGCGGCTACATGGTTCATGTCGTTGATGGGGCATCCATGAAGTCGAAAAAAGTAGCCTTCATCGCTCCGCGTGAAGTAAGCCGAGCGCGGAGCGAGATCAGTGTCTCGCATCGCGATTGCAGTCGTGATGATGCTGCATCGGCGGTCGGTACGCACGGTCGAAGCGCTGGCTTAATAGCTGCCACCGGTTTGCGCTCGGCTTACTTCACGCGGAGCGGTGAAGGCTACATTGTCGCAGTGACACTTCTTGCCGGGATCTTGACGCTGCTTTGTGCGGCTTCGGTCAATGCTGACGACAAAGCGAGCATCGAGTTCTTCGAAGCAAAGATCCGACCGGTGCTCGTCAAGCACTGCTATGCGTGCCATTCGGCTGACGCGGCGAAGAACGGCAAGCTCAAAGCGGCTCTGCAACTCGATACGCGCGACGGAGTGCTTAAGGGCGGAGAGTCCGGTGTCATATTTGTTACCGGCAAGCCCGCTGAGAGTTCGCTCATCAAGTCGCTCAAGCATGCGAGCGACGCCCCTGCAATGCCGCCGAACGAGAAGCTCTCGGATGCCATCATCGCGGACTTCAGCGAGTGGATCCGACTCGGACTTCCCGATCCGCGCAAGGGCGAAGCGGCAGCAGTAAAGCGCGGCATGTCGCTCGATGACGGACGCCGTTTTTGGTCGATCATCCCGCCTCAGAAGTCGAACGCTCCGACTGTGAAGCGCGAGGACTGGCCGCGCAGCACGATCGACCGCTTCGTGCTTGCGAAGATGGAGATGCAGGGACTCAGTCCCGTTGCTGATGCGGATCGCGAAACGCTCATTCGCCGCGCTTACTTCGATCTCATTGGCTTGCCGCCTGCTCCCGACAAAGTCGCTGCATTCGTCGCCGACACTTCGGGCGAAGCATTCGCAAAGGTCGTTGATGAACTGCTCGCATCGCCGCGTTTTGGCGAGCGCTGGGGCCGACATTGGCTCGATGCCGCGCGCTATGCCGACAGCAATGGCCGCGATCGAAACGTGCTTTGGTATCACGCTTGGCGCTACCGCGATTGGGTCATTTCCGGGCTCAATGCTGATGTCCCTTTCGATCGCTTCATTCGCGAGCAGATTGCCGGCGACTTGCTCGCTCACGACATCACCGGCACTGATGCCGACTCAGCGACGCAGCGCGACAACCTGCGAATCGCGACCGGCTTTCTGGCACTCGGTGCAAAGGCGTTTGAAGAGCAGAAGCCCGAGATCTTTCGCATGGATGTGATCGACGAGCAGATCGAAGTCATCGGTCGTTCGATTCTCGGACTGTCGGTCGGATGTGCCCGCTGTCACGACCACAAATTCGATCCGATCCCGACGCGCGACTACTACGCCATTGCCGGCATCTTGCGGAGCACTCAACCGCTTTACGGGCACGGCCCGCGCGGCATCAAAGCGACTGCGTTTCATCACACCGAGCTGATTGCGGTCGGTCCCGACGCAGAGTCGCTCGGACCGAATGGGCTCGCGTACTTCGAGAAGTTGCACGAACTCAATCTCATTCAAAACACCGCGCGTTCGGATCGTTATCGCGTCGTGCGTCGCGTCGCAGATCTTAAGAACAAGATCAAAGTGCCGGGTGCGGATGTCGCCGCATTGCAGGCCGACATCGACAAGATGGAAGCCGAGATCAAAGAGTGGGACATCAAAGTCAAAGGCTTCGAGCAAGACTTTCAGAAGGCAATGGACTCGCCGCCGCCTCTGCCCGGATTCGCAATGGGAGTGCGTGACCGAGCGAAGCCGGAAGACTGTCGCATTCACGTTCGCGGCGAGACGACCAATCTCGGTGACTCCGTTTCGCGCGGAGCACTGCAAGTCTTCCCGAACACATTGGCCGAGATGCCCGCCGCGCAGAGCGGTCGCCGCGAGTTCGCCGAATGGCTGACCGCGCGCGAGAACCCGCTGACGGCGCGCGTCTTCGTGAATCGCGTTTGGCAGCACCTCTTCGGCAGAGGCTTTGTGACGACGCCCGATGACTTCGGAGTCAACGGCTCGAAGCCCTCTCACCCGGAACTCTTCGACGACCTCTCGGTGCGGTTCATGGAGCAGCGCTGGTCGCTCAAGACATTGCTGCGCGAAATCGTTCTCAGTCGTACCTATCAGCTCGCGAGCACTCCGCATGAAGCGTCGCTGAAAGTTGATCCCGACAATCTCGTGTTGTGGCGGATGTCGCCGAAGCGATTGGAGGCCGAGAGCGTGCGTGATGCAGTGCTAACTGTCTCCGGGCAGCTTGATCCGCGTCCGCCGCAGATCGAGAAAGCATTCCTCACGAAGTTCAATCCGTATCGCGAGCCCGAGTACTTCAATTTTCAGCCGCCCTTCAAACCGCAGGGCATCGAGCAGCCATATCGCAGCATTTACTTGCCCGTCGTGCGGGGAGTCTTGCCGACGATCTTTCCGCTCTTCGACTTCGCTTCGCCCGATCGTCCGGTTGCTCAACGGGATGCGAGCACTGTTCCGTCTCAAGCGTTGTTCTTCCTCAACAACGCATGGGTGATCGCTCAAGCCGAACTCACCGCGAAAGCACTGCTGGAAGAGAGCAACGTCGACGACGCAACGCGGGCGCGGCAACTCTTCTTGAAAGCCTTCGCGCGACAACCGGCTGAAGAAGAACTCAAAGCGGCGCTGAGCTACGTCGCAAGTGCAGAAGAGCTTGCCCCCTCAACAAACCCGAAAGCCCCCGCGCCAACTGCCGAGCAACTGAAACTCGCCCGCTGGGCAAGCTTCTGTCAGGCGATCTTCGCCTCAGCCGAGTTCCGCACCGTGCGTTAGTTCGAGATCTTGCTGCATGAAGACATGAAAGCGCGGCCCGATGGGCACGCGGTTAACCGAGGCAGCGAAGCCGCATCCATTGTGG
>CAZNMS010000382.1:0-8823 GCA_964573505.1 uncultured Planctomycetaceae bacterium
AGCAGCGTTATCGAGACGCCGGCGGCAAGTTCATCATCCCGCTGCCAAACGTCCGCGTCGCGTAGGGCAGCGCCCTTCTTGCCGCTTGCCGCTTGCCGCTCATCCCTCAGTCCGCGTGTAGTTCGCAGTACATGCAGCGGCAGTTACAGGGGAGCCTCTCGCTGGCGTGATGAAAACTTCGCCCCCGACCTTGCGTCGGGGGTTCAACGGCTTTTGCGCTACTACGGTTTCGGGCAAATGCGGGCATGGTTCAAAACTGGGTAGCAATCAAAGTGAGCGGCAAGGCGCTAGCCGCCGGTGGCGCCATAAGGACCGGCGGCTAGCGCCTTGCCGCTCACTTCGCTCTCGAAGCTGCTACCTAATGACACCTCGTTTTGAACCATGCCCAAATGCGAGTAGCGCAAAGGCCGCTAAACCCCTGGGACAAGCCCAGGGGCGATTTAATCAATGCCTCGGAGAAGTCACGCTACGAGTGCGCGAGGCTGCCCCGTAGCGAATTAGGCCGAGCGGTAGAAAGCGTTCGCGGCGGCGACTCCGGCTCCGGCGGGGATTGCGACTTTTTGATCGACGAGGCACTTCTCTAAGGCTGCGAGGAAGACAAGCACGTTGCGCGGCTGACTCGTCTCGCCCATCAAGCCGATGCGCCATGTCTTGCCCTTCATCGGGCCGAGGCCGCCGCCGATCTCTATGCCGAATTCGTTGAGCAGTTGCGAGCGCACCGCAGCGTCGTCCGCTCCTTGCGGGATCAAGACGGCGTTGAGCATCGGCAGTTGTTGTCCTTCAGCAACGGCGTATTGAATGCCCATTGCTTTGAGCCCTGCCTTCAACGCCAAGTGGTTGCGCTGATGCCGCGCGTAGCGTGCTTCTAAGCCTTCTTCGAGCACCAGTCGCAGCGCCTCATGCAGACCGTAGTTCATGTTGATCGGGGCGGTGTGATGGTACGCCCGCGATTGGCCCCAGTAGTTACGGACCATCGACATATCGAGATACCAACTTTGCACCTTCGTCTTGCGCTTCTCGATGGCCTCAACAGCCTTCGCGCTGAACGTGACGGGCGCCAGTCCGGGAGGGCAACTCAAGCACTTCTGAGTTCCGCTGTAAGCCGCGTCGACTTGCCAATCGTCGATCTTCACCGGCACTCCGCCGAGCGACGTTACGCAGTCAACAAGCAGCAATCCGCCGGCCGCATGCACGACCTTTGAAATCTCTTCGAGTGGCTGCAAGGCACCGGTCGAAGTCTCCGCATGCACGATGCCGAGCACCTTCGGAGAGTGCTGCTTCACGGCGGCGGCGATCTCGTCGGTTGAGAAGACTTCACCGAATGGCCGTTCGAGTTTGATGACCTGCGCGCCGGCTCGTTCCGCGACATCGACCATTCGTCCGCCGAAGACTCCATTCACGCAGACGATCATCTTGTCGCCGGGCTCGATGAGATTGACGACGCACGTTTCCATTCCTGACGAGCCCGTGCCGCTGACCGCGAGCGTCATCTCATTCTTCGTCTGAAACACCTGCCGCAACATCGACTGCACTTCATTCATCGTCTGAAGAAAGTACGGATCGAGATGCCCGACGGTCGGCGCTCCGAGCATCTGCAAAACGCGATGATGAGTGTCGCTCGGGCCGGGGCCCATGAGGATGCGGCGCGGGGGATTCAGCGGCTGAATGGTCATGAGAGGTTCCTCGGGAAAAGATTGTTTGACGAACGGCGCGGCAGTGTAGGGGCCGACTTTTCGCGGTGTAGCAAGGCGCCGGAATTGGGGGCCTACGACTTCCTCAATCGCTCGCTGACGACAAACAGAGGGATGCCAATCAGCAGCGGCAACAAGGCCAGCAGCGAGAGGTCCTTTGCATAAACGACGCTCTGCCAAAGCATGTAAAGGCACGTCGCGCAGAAGACGAGCGGCGTCAGCGGATAGAGCGGGACTCGAAAGGCCGCAGGCTCGATGGCATCGCGCCGACGCAGCACGAAGACGGCGATGCTGTTGAGCACAAAGAAGCCCCAGAAAACGGGAGCGGTCGCGGCCAGCAATGTCTCAAAGCCGCCGAAGTATTGGCGCCACGGAATCGGCGAACGTCCGATCTTCACGACGATCAAATCAACGAGATCGCGTCCGGCCCCGGTGCCAACTAACACCACTAAGAGCGCTGTCATCGACGCTTGCGCGAGCAGCGCGGCAACGGGAGTGCCGAGTCTCGCATGCCAGCGCCCCAGTCCTGCAAACAACGGATGCTCGGTGCCCATCACTGCGAACAACCGCGAGCCGGTGAAGAGCAAGCCATGCACCGCTCCCAGCGCCGAGATCATCACGATCACTCCGACAACCTTTGCCGAGACACCGCGCCACGACTCGGGCAAGAGCGTCGCTTGCTGCATCAAGTCGACTGCCGGAGTTCCCGAATCGCGCATGCCGGCAAAGCCGAGTCCTCGGAAGTACGCGAGGTTGATCAGCACATAAAGCACGATGATCGCCAGCATGCCGCCGCCTAAGGCACGCGGGATGTTGCGATGCGGATCCTTTAACTCAGCCGCAACGAAGGCCGAGTCGTTCCATCCGCCGTAGGCATACAGAATCAAGATCCATGCAAGGCCGACTCCGGGACCGTTGACGTCCAGCGTGCTCGCGAGACTGTCCGAACCGGGGCCGTTCAGTCCGACAATCAGCAGCAGAGACAACCCGCAGACCTTTGCGACCGTCAAGAAGTTTTGCACCGCCTTGCTCGTCTCAACGCCGAGCACATGCAGCACCGTGAGAGCCGCGATTGAACTCAGGGCGAGCAGCGGCACGGCACTCGGTTCGAGCCCGAACGTCGCTGCTCCGTAATCACCGAAGACATAAGCCATCGAGCCGATGCTGCCGCTGAAGACTCCAGTGAGTTGCGCCCATCCGAACAAGAAGCCGAACGAGCGGCCGAAAGCGCGTGTAAGAAAAGTGTACTCACCGCCGTTGCGATGCCGCGTCGCGAGTTCCGCATAGCACAACGCTCCGACCAGCGCGAGCACTCCGGCTGAAGCCCAAACACCGAGCGCCGCCCATCCGCTCGACACGTTCTGCATCACGGTGCTCGGCACGCGAAAGATCGAAACGCCGACAACGATCCCGACAATGATGCTGATGGCGTCCCAGAGTCCGAGAGTTTGCTGCGGCCCCGTCGAGTTCGATGAGTTCAAGTCATTGGCCTTTAGATCAAAGTGCAACGCGAGATCGTCACATGCCGACCGCTCGTTGAGATTGTTCGGCGCGGAGAGCGCGGCTCTTGCAAGGCGATCCGATCAGCAACTTCGGCGACGCCACATCCATTGTGGCCCGACGCTCCGCGTCGGAAGTGGCGACGCGGAGCGTCGCACCACACTGCGCGCAAGCCGACAACACATCGCGAACTATGTAGTATGAATTACTCTTCGCCCGTCATGCGAATTGCGTAGAAGCCGACTTTGCGTTCGGCGATCACGACCGTGCCTGCCATTGCGGCTTTGTCTTTCGTCCAAAGATAGGCGTCGAAAGTTTGCGAGGTATTGGCGAGCTCGACATCGAACCGAGCATTGTGCGCCATACCGGCGATGCGGCCATTGAGTTCGTACTCGCTCTTCGTGCCTTCCGAGATGAACTTTCCGTAGACCCGCCGATCGTCGACCTTCAGATCCCAGCGCCCGTCCCAGCGCCCGTCGATCCGCACTTTCCATGAGCCAGCAAAATCTTCGGGCAGGACTTCGGCATGATCCGCCGGCTTTGTCTTGCCGTCAGACGCCTCAGGAATCGCGGGACCATTCAACGCATACATCTTCGCCGGTTCGGCGGCTGTAAGAATTGCGTCACCCTCGCACTTGATGTCTTCGCCCTGCCCTTCTGGCACGACTTGCCCGATATCGAAGTTGAAGGCGAAGCCAGGAAAGAGCATCACATCTTTGCCCGCAGCAGTCGTGAGATTCGGTCGGTCGCCGCGATAGGTCACGAAGCGTTCGATGATCAGAACGGGAGTCGGGCCGTTCTTGCCTTTGCGCAAGCCCCATGTGATGAGCGCCTTCGTCCAATTCTCGTCGTCAGTTTTGAAGACGATGCAGGGCGACGAGATCCGCTTGCCGATCGGCTTCAGCTTCGCGCCATCCTTCATCGAGAAGCTCGCAGTGGCCGTGCCTTTCTCTGCCGCGTCCTTGATCCAATAAGCCGTATGGTCGTCGAAGACATCCGCTCGCGCGCCGGCGTTGAGAACAACAAGAGAGAACAACGCACACAGACAGAAAACTCGGGCGAGCATGAAGAGGCTCCTCGGGGAATTTGAGGCGGGATGAAATCGCGGGCAGGATCTATAGCGGACCGTGCCTCATTCTTCGACGACACGAAACTCTGCGGATCGCATGACTTCTCGCGGTCCTGTCTATCGTGCGAGATGCCTGCACGAGAAACGCCGCTCGTCGTTGACGGGCGCCGGAGGCTCGTTGGCGGGCCGTTTGAGCGGACCTATGCTGCCGCGCCGCCGTCGTCGCAGGGGATTTCATCCCGTGCCGTCTTTGCTTCGTCGAACAAACTCGCACGGCCGGTCGAAGAGCACGGACTAGAAGTCCATGCTACTCAGAGTCCGCTGTGTAACAATTCCCGCATCCTTCATCACCGAGCCCTTCGCATGGACCATTCTTCGCTGCACTTTGAGACGCGCTGCATTCACATCGGGACTGATAAGGACTCGACCTACAACAGCGTCATTACTCCGATCTATCCGACATCGACCTTCTATTGGGAAGACACGAGCACCAATAAAGGCTTCGACTACACCCGCAGCGGCAATCCCACTCGTAAAGCTCTCGAAGAAAACATCGCGGTGCTCGAAGGCGGAATCGATTGCCGAGCGACCTGCACCGGCATGTCGGCCATCAACGCGGTCATGCATCTCTTCAAGCCGGGCGATCACATCATCGCCAGTGACGACATCTACGGCGGCACGTATCGACTCTTCGCGACGGTCTTCACGGCAATGGGGATCGAGTTCTCCTTCGTGAAGATGGGCGACGCCGCTGCGGTTCGAGCCGCCTTGAAGCCCAACACAAAGTGCATTTGGCTCGAAACGCCGAGCAACCCGCTGCTCAATCTCGTCGACATCGCCGAGATGGTGAAGATCGCGAAGTCAGCCGGTGCCATCACGATTGCCGACAACACATTCCTCTCGCCGTACCTGCAACGGCCGTTCGAGTTCGGAGTGGATGTCGTCCTGCACTCGACGACGAAGTATCTCAACGGTCACTCGGACGTTGTCGGCGGCTGCGTTGTGACGAACGACAAGACGCACGCCGAGAAAGTCAGCTTCATCGTCAACGCGCTGGGACTGGCGTGCTCACCGTTCGATGCATGGCTCGTGCTGCGCGGCATCAAGACGCTCGGCCCGCGAATGGAAGCTCATCAGCGAGGAGCAATGGCTCTCGCGCAGATGCTCGATCAGCACCCGGCGGTCGAGCACGTCTATTACCCCGGCTTGCCGACGCATCCGCATCACGAGTTAGCGAAGCGTCAGCAGAAGGGTTTCGGAGCAATGGTGAGCTTCGACGTGAAAGGCGGACGACCCGCCGCAGAGCACGTCTTCAAGCACGCAACGCTCTTCAAACTGGCCGAGTCCTTAGGCGGCGTCGAATCGCTGTTCGAGTACCCCGACACCATGAGTCACGCCTCAATGACTCAAGAAGCCCGCCGCAAAGGCGGCATCAGCGAAAAGACAATCCGAGTCTCCGTCGGCATCGAGCACCCAGACGACATCGTCGCCAACATGAAGCACGCGCTCGACACGATTTAGTGACGCCGGCCATTGCACGTTCGAGGTGATGTAGGATTGGCAACATGCCGAGAGCACCAAAGTATCAGCGCGGACCGGCGGACATTCGCCCCGGACGCATCGGGCAATGGCCGACTTCTGGGCCGACCGCCGAAGAGATTGCCGAGCGATGCCGTTATGTCGCCAATGGCGAGCACAAGACGTATCCGTCAAAGGACGGTTCTTGGACGCTGATGGCAAAGGCTGATAAGGCGAAGTGCGCCGTCATTCATGAGTCGCAATGGCCACTTGTCGTAGCGGCATTGAAGCAAGCAATTCGAGAGGGGTGCATCAGCGATCAATTCGAGAATGGCTTTCCGCGACGCGTTTGGGCTCACGTTAATGGCACGCTGCACGAAGCTCGCCTCTCGAATAGCCTGCGCGGGGAGTACCATGCTTTTCCATTGGAGTACGAAAGCCAGTACCCCATTGATGAGTTTGAACGACTAAGGAACGCACCTCGTGTCACTATCGATTGAAGTCGAATGGATCGCTCAGCCTCATGCTCTTGATGAGCTTGAGCGGCGGACATGGGCTGACTTGCGAATCTTCGGAGCCGGACGCTGCATCAGCCGAGTCTTTGATCGAACGACTCAGTCAGAACGACGTTCGATCTTTGTGCCTGTATTTTCGATTGCAGAGTGGCTCGTCGAAAACTGGTGGGCGTTGCTCTACGAGCCAAGCCCCTCGGATGACCTCGCAAAAGCTCAATTGCGAGTCGATCAAGGTTTTCAACATTGGCAGCGACGTCACTGCCTGCGGTCAGCCGAGTCGGGACTGCTGCTGCCTCACGTTTACCTGTTTGGCGATGGTGAGATGGCCGCGCTGCAATGGTTGTCTGACTCACCGGGATCCTTTCCGACTATGCCCGGTGAGTTCACGGACTCGGGACGACTAAGCCTCTCGCGAGATGTGCTGACGGAAGGACTGCGGTCGTTCGTATCGACGGTTTGCGAGCGCGTGCAGGGGCTGACTCAGTCTCGCGTTCAAAGACTCATCGGGAACTGGAACGCGATTACTCAGATCACTCCTGAAGAGGCAGAGTTCTGTCGTTGCGCC
The DNA here is from genome assembly GCA_964573505.1 of uncultured Planctomycetaceae bacterium. Classification (GTDB taxonomy): domain Bacteria; phylum Planctomycetota; class Planctomycetia; order Planctomycetales; family Planctomycetaceae; genus AM-0621. Next base: position 6,859 of record CAZNMS010000382.1, read on the forward strand.
GGGCGAATTGGCCTCGATCCGTTTGCAACCAATAGTTGGGAGCCCGCTGCGCTGTCGTTATTGGAGACCGAGTTGGGAGATGAAGCAGAGTCGCCAATGGGATGCGACTTCTTGGAGTCGATCAATGACTCAAGGTCCGCGTTAGCCGAGTAGAAGGTCCTCAAGGAACTGCGTTCGACTCTTGATGGGAAGCCGCCGAGCGGATGTTGTGAGATCAAGCAGTCATCCGAGAACCCGGTTGAAGTGGGCTATCGATTGGCGAACGATGTTCGAACAACTTCGGCGGTTGCACGCGACACCGTCTTTGAAGTTGAAGAGGCGACACGAGTCTTAAACGTGCCGATGTCGTTCGAAGATCGCAGAGACGTCAACTCGCCAATCGTCGGTTGGAAGCATGCCGCGAAGTCGCGCGCTGTCGCCTTCGTGCCCCCGCGTCCTCGCTCCGACAGTCGGCGTTTTATGGAAGCGCGAGCTTTGTTCTTCGCAGCGTTTCAAACGCCTCATGGCCCTCGTCTTTGCACTCGGGCTCATACATGGTCGCAACGCGCATCTCGCGCCTTTGCCGCAGAACTCTTGGCGCCGCAGTCGGCGGTTTTGGAACTTTGGCAAGACAGTTTGGAAAGCGATGAGACCGAGCGCGTGCAGGCACTGGCACAACGGTTTGCCGTCAGCGATTGGCTGATCTCACACCAGTTAGAGAATGCGGGACGCAGCCTTCTGAATTGACACTTTGAAGGCTTCTCACACAAAGACTCGAAGACACAACATCCCAACGATTGCAGCCTCGCGTCGCGACGGCCTTACGACTTCCGCTCTTCGCCCGTTGAAGGCGGCTCGTTACGTTCCGCCGCCAATCGCTCATGCACGACGAGTGAGAACTCACGCTCGCGTATGTAACAACCATTGCCGTCACGGAGGACGACTCATGGGAGTCTTCAGCATCTTCAGCAAATCGAAAGTCAGCTCTGAGCCTCGGCGCGATGCGTCGGACTCGGGCAGATCGCTGCGAGCGACCCGGTTGTTGGAGTGCATTGATCTCGTCAAAGACTACCCCGGCAAGCGCGCGGTTGACGGCGTCTCGTTTCATGTGATGCCCGGCGAGATTGTCGGGTTGCTCGGGCCAAACGGTGCGGGCAAGACGACGTCGTTTCGAATGGCTTGCGGCATGATCTCGCCGACGGAAGGCCGAGTGGTGCTCAATGGCACCGACGTCACGGCATGGCCGATGTATCGGCGGGCTCAGCACGGAATGGGCTATCTGCCGCAAGATCACAGCATCTTCACGAAGCTGTCGGTCGAGCAGAACATTCACGCGGTGCTCGAATACCTGCCGCTCTCGCGCGGCGAGCGCAAAGACAAAGTCGAGCATCTGCTGAATCAGTTCGGGCTGACGGAGAAGCGCAAGCAAGTCTCGTCGACGATGTCCGGCGGTGAGAAACGGCGGCTTGAGATCGCTCGATGCCTTGCGACCGATCCGGTGCTCATCCTGCTCGACGAGCCTTTCACCGGCATTGACCCGGTCACGATTCACAGCATTCAAGACATCATTGGAGACCTGCGCGAGCGAGGCATCTCGGTCTTGCTGACCGATCACCGTGAACGAGAAACGCTCACGATCACCGACCGCAACTACATCGTCTTTCGAGGCGAGGTGCTCGTCAGCGGCGACGCCGAGACCGTGCTGCACGACCCGGAAGCTCAGCGCTGGTACTTCGGCGACCGCTTCGACGCATCGTCGATCATCGAGTCGCGGCGGAACTTCGCGAAGGACGCGGCATAGCGCGTTGTCATCGAGACGAATCTGCGACGTACGCCCCGGTAATCGGGAAGGAGTTCCCGTCGCCATAATGATGCCGCTGCTATTCGGCTTGCGCGCAGTTCGGATCGCCGTCGACGATCCCTTTCGCTCTGCGAAAGGGATTGTCGGCTTTTGCTCCGCAAAAGCTTCCTTTAGCGGAGCGAAAG